>NZ_JBIUSS010000008.1:38696-347563 GCF_044741445.1 Kitasatospora sp. NPDC088160
CCGGGCGCCCCCCCGCGCCCCCCCCCGCCGCCCCCCCCGCCGGGGCCGGGGGGGGGGGGGCCGGGCGCGGCGGGGGGGGGGGGGGCCCGCGCCCCCCCCCCCCCCCCCACTCCGCACCCGTTCGGGCCCGTCCGCCCGGATTGCCCGAAAGCTGAGTACGGATACTCAGGCGCCCGGGGCCGGGCGCGGCGCACCCTGGACGTGTGCTCTGGTCAGACCCCCGCGACGAGCCCTCCCCGGAGGCCCGCCGGATGATGGAGCGGCTGCACCGGGCCGGCCGGGTGCTCGCCGCCCTCGCGATGGTGGCCGCCGTCCTCCTCCTGCTGTGACCGCCGCTGATCCGACTGCGGTGGCCGTCGTTCACCCGAACGGCGGACACCGGCACCCCCTACCCTGAGGGGCATGACCGACCAGCGCATCCTCGTCCTCGCCTCCGCCTCCCCCGCCCGCCTCGGACTGCTGCGCCAAGCGGGCCTCGACCCGCGCGTGGTGGTCAGCGGCGTCGACGAGGACGCGATCAGCGCCGCCACCCCGGCCGAACTCGCCCTGGTGCTGGCCGAGGCGAAGGCGAAGGCGGTCGCCGCCGAACTGACCGGCGGCGAGCTGGTGATCGGCTGCGACTCCGTCCTGGAGCTGGACGGCCAGGCCCTCGGCAAGCCCGCCGACGCCACCGAGGCGCTCGCCCGCTGGCAGTCGATGCACGGTCGTGCCGGGGTGCTGCGCACCGGCCACTGCGTGATCGACACCGCGACCGGCCGGCAGTCCTCGGCGACCGCGTCCACCACCGTCCGCTTCGGCACCCCGGACGACGCCGAGATCGCCGCCTACGTGGCCTCCGGCGAGCCCCTGCACGTCGCCGGGGCGTTCACCCTGGACGGGCGCTCGGCGCCGTTCATCGAGGGCATCGACGGTGACCCGGGCAACGTCATCGGCCTCTCGCTGCCGCTGCTGCGCGCCCTGCTCGCCGACCTGGACGTCCGGCTGGTCGACCTCTGGGCCTGACGGCCGGGCCCGCGGGACCGCGGCGCCCCGCCGCCCGTTCCACCGTCCTTTGAGCCGCCCGCGCGAGAGTGTGTCCGATGCCACCGGGGGACCGGACAACGCCCGGTCACCCGCTGTGGATCCGGCCGGTTCGACCGCACCGGCCGCGACCTGCGGCGTCACCGGACGGGCGGCCGACGGGCCCCGGAAATTCATCACCGTCCGTGTGGGATAGTTCACAACCTGGGGCTACTCGCCGGTACCGCCCAGGAATCCATAAACTCGACCAGGTTCAAGAAGGGAGCCACAGTGCGCAAGGTGCTCATCGCCAACCGCGGGGAAATCGCCGTCCGCGTCGCCCGGGCCTGCTCGGACGCCGGTATCGCCAGCGTCGCCGTCTACGCCGAGCCGGACCGGGATGCGCTGCACGTCCGCGCGGCCGACGAGGCTTACGCGCTGGGTGGAGACACCCCCGGCACCAGTTACCTGGACATCGCCAAGGTCCTGAAGGCCGCGGCGGACTCCGGGGCCGACGCCATCCACCCCGGCTACGGGTTCCTGTCGGAGAACGCCGACTTCGCCCAGGCCGTCCTCGACGCGGGCCTGACCTGGATCGGCCCGCCCCCGCAGGCCATCCGCGACCTCGGTGACAAGGTCACGGCCCGGCACGTGGCGCAGCGCGCCGGCGCGCCGCTGGTCGCCGGCACCCCGGACCCGGTCTCGGGTGCCGACGAGGTGGTCGTGTTCGCCCGGGAGCACGGCCTTCCGGTCGCCATCAAGGCGGCCTTCGGCGGCGGCGGCCGCGGCCTCAAGGTCGCCCGCACGCTGGAGGAGATCCCGGAGCTGTACGAGTCCGCGGTGCGCGAGGCCGTCGCCGCCTTCGGCCGCGGCGAGTGCTTCGTCGAGCGCTACCTGGACAACCCGCGGCACGTGGAGACCCAGTGCCTCGCGGACAAGCACGGCAACGTGGTGGTCGTCTCCACCCGTGACTGCTCGCTCCAGCGCCGGCACCAGAAGCTGGTCGAGGAGGCGCCCGCGCCGTTCCTGACCGCCGAGCAGAACGCCGAGCTGTACCGGGCGTCCAAGGCCATCCTGAAGGAGGCCGGCTACGAGGGCGCCGGGACCTGCGAGTTCCTGGTGGCGCTGGACGGCACGATCTCCTTCCTGGAGGTCAACACCCGGCTGCAGGTCGAGCACCCGGTCACCGAGGAGGTCACCGGACTCGACCTGGTCCGCGAGATGTTCCGGATCGCCGACGGCGAGGAACTGGGCTACGGCGACCCCGAGGTGCGCGGCCACTCGTTCGAGTTCCGCATCAACGGCGAGGACCCGGGCCGGGGCTTCCTGCCCGCGCCCGGCACCGTGACGCTGTTCGCGCCGCCGTCCGGCCCGGGTGTCCGGCTGGACTCCGGCGTGGAGACCGGCTCGGTCATCGGCCCGGCCTGGGACTCCCTGCTGGCCAAGCTGATCGTCTCCGGCCGGGACCGCAAGCAGGCCCTGGAGCGGGCCCGCCGCGCGCTGAACGAGTTCAAGGTGGAGGGCATGGCCACCGCCATCCCGTTCCACCAGGCGGTCGTCACCGACCCGGCGTTCGCGCCCGAGGTGCACGGCGGCGAGGGCCCGTTCACGATCTACACCCGCTGGATCGAGACCGAGTTCGACAACACCATCCCGCCGTTCGCGGGCGCGGCCGGCGACGGCGAGGAGGCCGAGGGCCGCGAGACCGTCGTGGTCGAGGTCGGCGGCAAGCGGATCGAGGTCTCGCTGCCGTCCTCGCTGGGCGTCTCGGCGGCCCCGGCGGCCGGTGCCGCGGGTGCCGCGAAGGCCAAGCGCCGGGTGGGCGCCAAGAAGGCCGGTTCGGCCGTCAGCGGTGACACCCTGGCCTCGCCGATGCAGGGCACCATCGTCAAGGTCGCCGTCGAGGAGGGCCAGGTCGTCGCCGAGGGCGAGCTGATCGTGGTCCTGGAGGCGATGAAGATGGAGCAGCCGCTGAACGCGCACAAGGCGGGCACCGTCGTCGGCCTCAAGGCCGAGGTGGGCGCGAGCGTCAGCAGCGGCGCCGCGCTGTGCGAGATCAAGGACTGACACGCTCCCTGGAGCACCGGCCGGCCCGTACCCCCTCGGGGGGTGCGGGCCGGCCGCGTTCGCGCGGCTGTACGGGCCCTCAGCGCCCGCGCGGGAGGCCCAGCTCGGCCAGCCGGGTCGGCATGCCGCCCGGCCCGGCCGGACCGCCGTGCGCGCCCGGCCGGCGCTGGCCGGGCAGCGGGGCGCCGCCGGGGGGCGGGGCGGGCCGGCGCGCCAGCGGGCCGGGCTGGGTCTGGTGGACGGGCCCGCTGCCGGTGCCGTGCACCGGGGCGTCCCCGGTGGGGGCGGCGCCGAGCGGCGCCAGGTCGATCTGCACCCCGCAGTCGGCGATCGCGTCGAGTTCCCGGGCGGTGCCGTCGTCGGCGGTCGCCTGCTCGTCCGTGACCAGCCGGGTGATGTTCTCGGTGGGCACGGTCTGGAACATGGAGTCCGCGCCGAGCTTGGTGTGGTCGGCGAGGACGATGACCTCGTTGGCCGACTGCACCAGCGCCCGGTCCACGCTCGCGGACAGCATGTTGGCGGTGGACAGGCCCCGCTCCGCGGTCAGCCCGCTGCCGGAGATGAAGGCCTTGGAGACCCTCAGCCCGTGCAGGGACTGCTCGGCACCGCTGCCGACCAGCGCGTAGTTGGAACCCCGCAGGGTGCCGCCGGTCATCACCACCTCCACCCGGTTGGCGTGCGCCAGCGCCTGGGCGACCAGCAGCGAGTTGGTGACCACGGTGAGGCCGGGCACCCTGGCCAGCCTGCGGGCCAGCTCCTGGGTGGTGGTGCCGGCGCCGACCACCACCGCGTCCCCCTCCTCCACCAGGCCGGCGGCGAGGTCCGCGATGGCGCTCTTCTCCGCCGCGGAGAGGTGGGTCTTCTGCGGGTAGCCGGGTTCGCGGCTGAAGCCGCCGGGGAGCACCGCGCCGCCGTGCCGGCGGTCGAGGAGCCCTTCTGCCTCCAGGGCCCGTACGTCGCGGCGCACGGTCACTTCGGAGGTCTGGACGACGCGGGCCAACTCCCGGAGCGAGACCGCTCCGTTGGCGCGCACCATTTCGAGGATCAACTGGCGACGTTCTGCTGCAAACACAGAACCGACGGTAACGTGCGTGACCGTCTGCTTTCAGGCGTTTGCAGCTAGTAGCTGGAATTGCTCACGCAAGAGCGGCGCGTGACCGTACAATACGCGCCGTCAGCAGCCCGGGGCCGCGCCCGCCGTCCGGGTGACGATCACTCCTGCGCGAAGGGCGGCCGCCGATCGGCAGCCGCCCTCAACTGTGCGCCGGAGGTTCAGGATTCGCCCTCGACCCGCTTGCGGATGTGCAGCTGCCGGGCGGCCTCGGCGGTCGAGCCGGAGACCGACGGGTAGACGGTGAAGGCGCTGGCCACCTGTTCGACGGTCAGATTGGCGTCCACCGCGAGCGCGATCGGGTGGATGAGCTCGCTGGCCCGCGGGGCGACGACCACGCCGCCCACCACGATGCCGGTGCCCGGGCGGCAGAACAGCTTCACGAAGCCGTCCCGGATGCCCTGCATCTTCGCCCGCGGGTTGCCGCGCAGCGGCAGCTTGACCACGACCGCGTCCATCTTGCCGCACTCCACATCGGCCGCGGTGTAGCCGACGGTGGCGATCTCCGGGTCGGTGAAGACGTTGGAGGCGACGGTCTTCAGGTTCAGCGGCTGCACCGCGTCGCCGAGCGCGTGGTACATCGCGATCCGGCCCTGCATGGCCGCCACCGAGGCGAGCATGAAGACGCCGGTGCAGTCGCCGGCCGCGTAGACGCCCGGGGCGCTGGTGCGGGAGACCCGGTCGACCTGGATCTGGCCCCAGTCGTTGAGCTTGACCCCGGCCTCCTCCAGGCCCATCTCCGCGGTGTTGGGGATCGAGCCGACCGCCATCAGGCAGTGCGTGCCCTCGATCACCTTGCCGTCGGCGAGGGCCACCTCGACCCGGTCGCCGATCCGCTTGACGCTCTCGGCGCGCGAGCGGCCCATCACGTTCATGCCGCGGCGGCGGAAGACGTCCTCCAGCACCTCGGCGGCGTCCGGGTCCTCGCCCGGCAGCACCCGGTCACGGCTGGAGACCAGGGTGACCTTGGAGCCGAGCGCCTGGTAGGCACCCGCGAACTCCGCGCCGGTCACACCGGAGCCGACCACGATCAGCTCGCGGGGCAGCTCCTCCAGGTCGTACACCTGGGTCCAGGTGAGGATCCGCTCGCCGTCCGGCTGGGCGTCCGGCAGCTCGCGGGGGTGGGCGCCGGTGGCGATCAGCACCGCGTCGGCGCGCAGCGACTGGACGGTGCCGTCCGGCGCGTCCACCAGCACCTCGCGGGAGCCGTCCACCGCCTGCCCGCCGCCGCCGAGCCGGCCGCGGCCGCGCAGCACGGTGACCCCGGCCCGGGTGACCGACTGGGTGATGTCGTGGGACTGCGCGATCGCCAGTCGCTTCACACGGCGGTTGACCTTGCCCAGGTCCACGCCGATGACCTTGGCCGCGTCCGCGGCCTCGTCCTGCGCGACGGTGATGCCCAGCTCCTCGTACGAGCTGTCGAAGGTGGTCATCACCTCCGCGGTCGCGATCAGGGTCTTCGACGGCACGCAGTCGGTGAGCACCGCCGATCCGCCCAGACCGTCGCGGTCGACGACGGTCACCTCCGCGCCGAGCTGCGCGGCCACCAGCGCAGCCTCGTAGCCGCCGGGTCCGCCACCGATGATCACGATCCGAGTCACGTGCACCATTGTCCCGCACGCCGGGAGCGCCGCCACGCCGGGGTCCGGGCTTCTGTGCGATCGCCCAGTCGCCACGGACCGTCCACCGGCCGGGCTAGTCTTCCCCTCATGCCCCTTTACGCCGCGTATGCCACCAACCTCGATGCACGGCAGATGACCCGCCGCGCCCCGCACTCACCACTGCGCGGCACCGGGTGGCTGGACGGCTGGCGGCTCACCTTCGGCGGTGAACAGCTCGGCTGGGAGGGCTCGTTGGCCACCGTCGTCGAGGACGGCAAGGACCGGGTCTTCGTCTCGTTGTACGACGTCGCGCCGATGGACGAGGAGGGCCTGGACCGCTGGGAGGGCGTCCAGCTCGGCATCTACCGCAAGATCAAACTGCGCGCGCAGACCCTGGACGGCGACACCCCGGTCTGGACGTACGTGCTCAACGACTACGAGGGCGGCCTGCCCGCGGCCCGCTACCTCGGCCTGGTCGCCGACGCCGCGGAGAGCGCCGGCGCCCCGCACGACTACGTGATGGACCTGCGCCGCCGCCCCTGCTAGCCCCTGGCCCCACTAGCTCCGGCCCGCAGCCCAGCCGCGGACCGTCTGCGCCAGCACCCCGGCCACCTCCGCACGGCGGGCCGGCTCGGTGCGCAGCCCGTTGCCCAGCTCGACGTGCAGCCACGGCACGCCGAGCCCGGCCGCGAACCGGCCCTCGACGTTGGTGGTGCCCCCGAGCTGCCCGCACTTCTCCCGCCAGGCCCGACAGGCCGCGTACCCGGCCCTGCCCAGCCCGGTGGCGGTCAGCTCGGCGGCCGGGCCCGGCTGGCCGGCGCCGCTGGAGACCACCGCGTCCTGCCCGGGCAGGCTGCCCTCGTCGAAGCCGTGCACCTGGGTGCCGGGCAGGCCGCGCCCGGTGAGCGCCTCGACCACCGCCGCGAAGACCGTGTCGGCGCGGTGCGCGACGTCCGAGGCGCCGTCCGCCCCGGCCCGGCGGTGCGCCCCGGCGAGCACCAGCACCCCGCCCGGCTCGGCCCGGAAGAGGTCCACCCCGAGCGCCTCGGTACGGGCGTCCGAGACCGGGTGGGGCACCTGCACGGACCAGCCCGCCCGGGCCGAGAGGTCCAGGTAGACCCGGCCCCAGCCGCGGCTCCCGGCGTCCGTGCCGTCGGCGTCCGCGCCGTCGGCGATCTCCGCCACCCGGCGGCCGGTCGCCGCCTCGGTGAACTCGGTGAGCCGGTAGCCGACCCGCGCCAGTGAGCGCCCGGCCTGCTCGGCCTGCCCGTCCAGCGCGCCGAGCACACCGTCGGCGATCGCCCGGCGCTGCCCGGCGTCCGGCGCGGTGTACGGGCCGCCCGGGGTGAACCCGGCGGTGTACCCGTCGACCAGGGCCGCCAGGTCCACCGGGGCGGGCCCGGTCGGTCCGCTCCGGCCCGCCGCGGCGCCCGCCGCCGACGGCCGCCCGTCGGAGCCGCGCACGGCCAGCGTCAGCACCGCCGCGAGCGCCGCCAGCACCAGCAGCACCGCCGCCGACAGCAGCAACGGGCGTCGCGAACCCCGAGTCTCCATGGCCGTCGAACCTACCGTGCCGCCCGCCGAGGACCGCCGGGGGCCACCTGGGGCCGCGCACCACGCCCGGTCCACGGAAAGAGATCCCGAAGCGGCATCCGATCGACACCGGAACGTGACAACTTTTCGAAATCTCCTTCGTACGCTGTTCCGGCTTGACCGACTCTTGATCAGCGCTTGACCGACGAGAAGGCCGGCGGACCTCCCGGGGACAGGTGCGCCGAGCCCCGAGAAGAACGAGGCCCCGTGAGCACGGCACCCAACCCGCCGCGACAGCACCGCTATCGCCGCCGGGCCGACATGCCGCTGCTGGGAGGCATCCGCCCGCCCATCGCGCTGCTGCTGGTGCTGCTGCTCGCCGTCGCCGCCATCACCGCGCTCGCCGTCGGCGGGCTGCGCGTCGACGACACCCCGCAGGCCGTCCGGGAGTCCCACCAGTACGCCGCCGAGGACACCGCGGCCTCGCTGCGCGCCGGGCTGCACGAGAGCGCCACCGACCTGCGCCGGGCCGCCGCCCGCTACGACGCCGCGCCCGCCGAGCCGACCGCGGTGCTGTCCGCACTCGGCCAGGCGTACCACAAGTGGCGCGGCACGGTGGTGGTCCGCCCCGACACCGGCCGGCTGCTCGCCGCCCGCGGCGAGACCGTGCCGCTGGCCAGCCTCGACCTCAGCCGGGTCACCGACACCGCGCCCGCGCCCGTCCTGGTGCCCTCCGCCGCCGGCACCCGGCTGCTCACCTTCGCCCTGGTCGCCACCAAGGCCGACGGCCGCGCCCTGCTGGTCGCCTCCGACAACCTGCGGCTGCCCGGCATCGCGACCCGCAAGGAACAGACCATCCAGGTCCTCGACGCCGCCGGCGCCGTCCTGGACAGCACCGGCGCCGAACTCGGCGCCGAGGCCGACCGCGCCGTGGTCACCGGTGCCCGGGAGCGCGCCGCCCGCGAACGCCCGGCGCCCGGCGGGACGGCCGCCGGCAGCCTGTCCGGCAGCCCGGACGCCAAGGGCGTGCGCCGGGTCGCCGGCTACGCCGCCGTCGGCACCGCGGGCGGGCACGACCCGGCCGCCCCGCTCGGCCTGACCGTGGTCTCCACCAGCACCGTCGACGGCAAGCCCGGCAGCCTGCGCCACCCCGCGCTCGGCCTGGCCGCCGCCGGCGCGCTGCTCGCCCTGGCCCTGCTGCTCGCGTGGTACCTCAGCCGCAGCCTCCAGCGGCCGCTGCTGCGGCTGTTCCTGGAGTCCCGCCGGCTCACCCGCGGCGAACGGCTCGACCTGCCGGTCCGCGGCCCGAAACGGGGGGAGGCCGGCCGGATCGCCCGCGCCCTGGAGGAGCTGCGGCTGCAACTCCTCGACCCGGCCCGCCCGCCGGCCCCCGCCGCGCCGAAGCGCCGCCCCGGCACCGCGCTGCCGCTGGCGCTGTGCGCCGTCCTGGTGCTCGGCTGGTCCGGCCCGCTGCTGTTCCTGGGCGGCAACGACCCGACCGTACGGGTCCCCACCCAGGTGGTGGCGGGCCAGCGCGACCGCACCGACACCGCCGCCGACCGGATCCGCCAGGCGCTCAACGAGGGTTACGCGGACCTGCGTTCGCTCGCCCCCGAACTCGCCGGCGCCTCCGTCGGCAAGGCCGACGCCCTGCTGCGCGCCACCCTCGCCGAGCACGACCGCTACCGCGCGCTGTACGTCCTCGGCGCGAACGGCGAGGTCCTCGCGCACGCCGGCGACACCCCGCACCGCACCGGCCCGCAGGCCCTCGGCGCGAGCGGCGTGCTGCTGCTCAACAGTTCCGGCCGGGAACCCAGGATCGCCGCCCGCGCGGCCCTCACCGCCGCCCCCGCCGACGCGGAGGCGGAGGGCGCCGCCGAGCCGCCGGGGCCCGTGCTGATCGGCGAGTTCAAGACGGACTTCCTCAGCGGGCTGCTGGTCCGCCCCGGCCTCGGCCGGGTCTGGCTGGTCGACGAACGGCAGCGGGTACTCGCCGCCAACGAGGGCTACAGCTCCTTCGGCGAGCTGCCCGAGGGCCGTGCCAGGGCCCTGCTGGCCCAGGCGAAGAAGTCGGCCGCCGCCGAGGTGCTGCGCGGCGGCGGCGACCCGGCGCTGTTCGCCGCCGCCCCGCTCGGCGGCAACGGCAGCGTGGCCAAGCTGGGCTGGTCGGTGGTCACCGCCCACCCGGTGGCGTGGCTGCACCTGGACGAGAACCGGGCCGACCGGCGGACCGTACTGGCCGGCATGCTCGGCCTGGCCGCGGCCGCGCTCTGCCTCGGCTGGCTGTTCATCGCGGTCGGCCTGCCGCTGCGCCGGCTCGCGGCGAGCGCCGAGGCGCTGGCCGCCGGGGACCGCCGGACGGTCCTCTACCCCGTCCACCACGACGAGGTCGGCGCCGTCGCCCGGAGCCTGGAGCTGATCCGCCAGGAACTCGTCCGTCAGGAGCCGGCCCGCCCCCGCCGCACCGCCGCCCCCGAGTCCGTCCCCGTGCCCGCGCACGCCCGCTGAGCCCCGCCCGAAGGACCTCCCGTGCTCTTCCTCTACGTCGTGCTGCTGGTGTGCTGCGCCGTGCTGCTGGTGGCCGGCATCGTCGAGCAGCGCCGGCACTTCGCCGCGCTGGAACAGATCCCGACCCGGGTGCTGGTCAACGGCATCCGCGGCAAGAGCTCGATCACCCGGCTCTGCGCGGGCGCGCTGCGCGGCGGCGGGCTGGTGACGGTCGCCAAGACCACCGGCACGGCGGCCCGGTTCATCCACCCGGACGCCACCGAGGAGCCGGTCTACCGCAAGTTCGGCATCGCCAACGTGGTCGAGCAGATCGGCATCGTCCGCCGCGCCGCCACCTACCGGCCGGACGCCCTGGTGATCGAGTGCATGGCCGTCATGCCGGCGCTCCAGGAGGTCAACCAGACCAAGCTGATCCGCTCCACCATCGGCGTGCTGTGCAACGTCCGCGAGGACCACCTCGCCGAGATGGGCCCGACCCTGGACGACGTCGCCCGCTCGCTGTCCCGCTCGATGCCGGTCGGTGGGGTGTGCGTCACCGCCGAGCGGGAGCGCGCGCACATCCTGCGCGCGGAGGCGGCCCGGCGCGACTGCGAGCTGATCGTGGTGGACCCGGAGTCGGTCACCGACGAGGAGCTGCGCGGGTTCAGCTGGTTCACCTTCAAGGAGAACGTGGCGATCGCCCTGGCCGTCGCCGAACTCCTCGGCGTGGAGCGGCGGACCGCGCTACGGGGCATGTGGGCGGCCCCGCCGGACCCGGGCGTGCTGTCGGTCGAGCGCTACCGCACCGAGGACGGCAAGCGGCTGCGCTTCGCCAATGTCTTCGCCGCCAACGACCCCGAGTCCACGCTGATGAACGTCCGCCAGCTGGAGGGCCTGGGCGCGATCCACCGCCCGCTCAACGTGGTGATCAACTGCCGCCCGGACCGGGTGGAGCGCAACGGCCAGATGGGCCAGATCGTGCCCGACCTCGACCCGGACGCCGTGTTCCTGATCGGCCACCCCACCAGGAGCGCCCGGGACGGCATCCCGGCCGGGTGGTCCGGCCGGGTGGTCGACCTCGGCGGCGACAAGCGCGACCCGGCCCGGCTCACCGCCGAACTGCTGGCCGAACTCGGGCCGGACTCCTCGCTGGTGGCCGTCGGCAACATCCACGGCCAGGGCGAACTGTTCCTGGAGGAGCTGGCCCGGCTCGCCCCCGACGAGGCCCCGGACGCGCCCGACGCCCCCGAACTCCCGTACCACGAGCCCGAACCGCTCTACCCCGAGCCGGTGTACGACTCCGCGTACCGGCCCGTCCACCGCCCCGAACCGCTCCCCGACTCCTGGTTCGAGCCCCACCACCACACCCCCCACCACGGAGACCAGCAGTGATCCCCACCGAGCTCACCCCCGAGATCGCCGCCATCGGCATCGCGCTCGGCCTGGTCTTCTCGCTCGTCTGCTACCTGACCACCAACCTCTCCCCCGGCGGCATGATCACCCCCGGCTGGCTGGCCCTCACCCTGGTCGAGGACCTCCAGCGGGTGGCCATCGTGATCGGCGTGACGGTGCTGACCTACCTCGCCACCCGGGTGGTCCAGAAGCTGGTGATCCTGTACGGCAAGCGGCTGTTCGCCGCCGTGGTGCTGATCGGCGTGCTGCTGCAGGCCACCGTGATGCTGGTCCTCCAGCGCGAACTGCCCACCCTGTACGCCAACCAGACGCTCGGGTTCATCGTCCCCGGCCTGATCGCCTACCAGCTGGTCCGCCAGCCCCGGGCGGCCACCCTGATGGCCACCAGCACGGTGACGCTCGCCAACTACGTGGTGCTCACCGCCGGCGTCCTGCTCGGCGCCCTGCCCGGCACCTGATCCCCCGTTCAGGAACCCTCGCCCGGAATCCCGCAGGAACCCCCAGGAAGACCCCGATGCCCGTCACCCGCAAGTCCCTGCTCAGCGGCGGCCTCGCCGTGGCCCTGCTGGCCGCCAGCGGCTACCTCACCGTCCAGCTGCGCGACCGCGACCACGACCGGCCGTCGGACCCGGGCGGCGGCGCACCCCTGATCACCACCACCGCCGTGCCCGGCCCCGCCCAGGGCACCGCCGCCGAGTACCGCTACGAGCGGCTGGGCGGACCCGACCGCACGGTGGTCCGGGACGCCCGCGGCGGCGTGGTCGCCACCCTGACCGACAGCGCCCGCACCGCCGTCCTGGCCGGCCCGAGCCGCACCTTCGCCGAGCCGGGCACCACCACGGCCACCGTGGTGACCGACACCTGGGTCCGGCTGATGCCGCAGCCGTGGCGACCGGGCGCCGAGCAGGAGGGCTGGTTCCGCGCCTGGTTCCAGCAGTCGCTCGGCTCCACCGCGGACGACGTGCTGGCGGTGGCCACCCAGTACCTGGCCGGCGCGGCGCCGGAGAAGGACGCCAAGGGCGTGCGGTTCAAGGGCGATGCCTCCTTCGGCCCGCTCAACCCGAACGGTTCGGTGGGCAACGACCTGCGGCTGGAGCAGACCGACTTCCTCGACTACCTCGGCGTTCCGTACACGTTCGCCGACAAGGTGGCCAAGCAGCCGGACAGGACGCGGTACGGCGCCTTCGACTGCTCCGGGTACGTCCGGATGGTCTACGGCTACCGCTCCGGTTACCCGCTGCTCTCCAAGGACGTGGCCGGCCCCGGCCTGCCGCGCAGCGCCAACGGCCTGGCCAGGGTCGGCCCGGGCGTCCCGGTGCTGCCGCTGACCACCGCGCCGGGCTCCGACACCACCCTGCGACCGGCCTCGATCGACCCGCTCCAGCCCGGCGACCTGGTGTTCTTCGAGATCGACGCCCGCACCGGCGCCCGGCTCGACCACACCGGCATCTACCTGGGCCTGGACACCGACGGCCACCCCCGGTACATCTCCAGCCGGGAGGAGGCGGACGGCCCGACCTTCGGCGACAAGGGCGGCACCGCGCGACTGGACGACAACGGCCTGTACGCGACGGGGCTGCGCAGCGCGAAGCGGCTCTGAACCCGGGCCCGGCTCCCGGCCCGCACCGCCCGCGGGCCGACTGCGGTTCGACCTCGCACCGGCCTCGCACCGGCCTCGCACCGATTTGTACGTACCGACGAGCGGCGTCACCCGAAAGACGCCACCGAGCTGTGCTTTCGGGTCAACCGGGTAACGATCCGGCATGCCGCGCCGGATTTTCTACGCGCGTAGTCGAAACCCGTCTATCCTCGGAGCCGTGAACGCATCTCCTCAGTCGGTCGTCTCCGCCGACCCCTACGCCGCCGCCCAGGCCGCCGCCGAGCGCCTGCGCGAGCTGACCGGTGCCGAGCGGCACGACGTCGCCCTGGTGATGGGCTCCGGCTGGGTGCCGGCCGCCGACGCCCTGGGCGAGACCGTGGCCGAGTTCCCGGTCACCGAGCTCCCGGGCTTCCCCGCCCCCGCCGTCGCCGGCCACGCCGGCACGATCCGCTCGGTGAAGATCGGCGACAAGCGCGCCCTGATCTTCCTCGGCCGCAACCACTACTACGAGGGCCACGGCGTGGCCACCGTCGTCCACGGCGTGCGCACCGCCGCCGCGGCCGGCTGCGGCATCATCGTGCTGACCAACGGCTGCGGCGGTCTGCGCGAGGGCTGGGTCCCCGGCCAGCCGGTCCTGATCAGCGACCACATCAACCTGACCGCGGACTCCCCGATCGTCGGCGCCAACTTCGTCGACCTCACCGACCTGTACTCCAAGCGCCTGCGCGCGCTCTGCCGCGAGGTGGACCCGAGCCTGGACGAGGCCGTCTACGTCCAGTTCCGCGGCCCGCACTACGAGACCCCGGCCGAGGTCAACATGGCCCGGGTGATCGGCGGCGAGCTGGTCGGCATGTCCACCACCCTGGAGGCCATCGCCGCCCGCGAGGCCGGCTCCGAGGTGCTCGGCATCTCGCTGGTCACCAACCTGGCCGCCGGCATCACCGGCGAGCCGCTCAACCACGCCGAGGTGCTGGAGGCCGGCAAGGCCTCCGCCGAGCGCATGGGCGAGCTGCTCGCGAAGGTCCTTGAGCGGATCTGACAGGCCTAGGCGCACAATCATGAGCGACGGGGCCCTCGGGCGGCCGTGATCCGTTGATCACGCCCCGCGGGCCCCGTCCGCATGTGCACCCCCCTTCTTTGCGGAACCCTCCGGCCGACCAACCGACGCACTTCCCGATGGAGCAGGCAGCCATGACGCAGGCAACCACCACCGACCTCCTCGCCCGGGCCCGAACCTGGCTGGCCGAGGACCCCGACCCGCAGACCCGCGAGGAGCTGACGGCCCTGCTCGCCCGGGCCGAGGACCCGGCGGCCGAGACGGACGGCAAGCTCGCCTGGTCGGACCTCGCCGAGCGCTTCGCCGACCGGCTCCAGTTCGGCACCGCCGGCCTGCGCGGCGAACTGGGCGCGGGCCCGATGCGGATGAACCGCGCCGTGGTGATCCGGGCCGCCGCCGGCCTGGTCGCCTACGTCAAGCAGCAGAACCTGGGCGACCTGGTCGTGATCGGCTACGACGCCCGCCACAAGTCCTACGACTTCGCCCGGGACACCGCCGCCGTGGTGGTCGGCGCCGGCCTGCGCGCCGCGCTGCTGCCGCGCCCGCTGCCGACCCCGGTGCTCGCCTTCGCCGTCCGCCACCTGGGCGCGGCCGCCGGCGTCACCGTGACCGCCAGCCACAACCCGCCGCAGGACAACGGCTACAAGGTCTACCTGGGCGACGGCTCTCAGATCGTCCCGCCGGCCGACGCCGGGATCGCCGCCGAGATCGACGCCATCGGCTCGCTCCACGACGTCCCGCGCGCCGAGGACGGCTGGGAGGTGCTCGGCGAGGACGTCATCGAGGCCTACCTGGCCCGGGCCGTCTCGATCGTCGACGAGCACAGCCCGCGCAACCTCGACGTCGTCTACACCCCGATGCACGGCGTCGGCCGCGACACCCTGGTCGCCGCCTTCCGCCGGGCCGGCTTCCCGGCGCCCACCGTCGTCGCCGAGCAGGCCGAGCCCGACCCGGACTTCCCGACCGTGGCCTTCCCCAATCCGGAGGAGCCGGGGGCGATGGACCTCGCCTTCCGCACCGCCGCCTCGGTCGGCCCCGACATCGTGATCGCCAACGACCCGGACGCCGACCGCTGCGCGGTGGCCGTCCCGGCCCTCGCCAACGCGGCCGGCAGCGGCAACGGCACCTCCGGCTGGCGGATGCTGCGCGGCGACGAGGTCGGCGCGCTGCTCGGCGCGGCCCTGGTCGCCAAGAAGGCCGAGGGCGTCTTCGCCACCACCATCGTCTCCGCCACCCTGCTGGGCCGGATCGCCGAGGCCGCCGGCCTGGGCTACGCCGAGACGCTGACCGGCTTCAAGTGGCTCTCCCGCGCCGAGGGCCTGCGCTACGGCTACGAGGAGGCGCTCGGCTACTGCGTCGACCCGCAGGGCGTCCGGGACAAGGACGGCATCACCGCCGCCCTGCTGGTCGCCGAACTGGCCGCCACCCTCAAGACGTCCGGCCGCACCCTGACCGACCTGCTGGACGACCTGGCGCTGGAGCACGGCCTGCACGCCACCGACCAGCTGTCCGTCCGCGTGCAGGACCTCTCGCTGATCGCCGACGCCATGCGCCGGCTGCGCGAGCAGCCGCCGACCGTCCTGGCCGGCCTCCGGGTCACCCGCGCGGACGACCTGTCGGCCGGCTCCGCCGAGCTTCCGCCCACCGACGGCCTGCGCTACTACCTGGCCGGCGAGGCCGTCCGCTCGGCCCGCATCGTGGTCCGCCCGTCCGGCACCGAGCCCAAGCTCAAGTGCTACCTGGAGGTCGTCCTCCCGGTCGCCACCGCCGCCGACCTCGCCGCCACCCGCGAGCGGGCCGCCGAGCTGCTCGAAGCCGTCAAGCGCGACCTGGCCGAGGCCGCGGGCATCGCCGTCTGACGCCCGCCCGTACGAGAAGGGGCCCGCCGGTCGCGTACCGGCGGGCCCCTCGCGTGCTTCGGCTCAGACCGCGATCACCGTGATCAGCGCGGCCAGGCCGGCCAGCGTCGGCGCGATCACCCACCAGCACCACGCCACCTCGACCGGGCCGGCCGCGTCGGGGCGGCGGGCGTTGCGCTCGGCCATCTCCTGGAGCACGTTGGTCACCTGGTCGGACCAGGCGCGGGTCGGGTCGGGCGAGCCCTGCACCACCGGGTTGGCCTGGCGGCCGAACACCATCCCCATCCGGGAGGCGTGCTCGGCGCCGCCGCGCTGCTGGGCCCGGGTCGCCCGCTTGCGCTGCCGCAGTGACACCGGCACCGCCCACACCTGGTACTTCTTGCCCCCGGCCAGCAGCTCGACCGAGTACCCCGCGCGCAGCGCGTCCACCGAGGCCCACGGCGCGGTGATGGTCCGCCACGGGTTGCGCACCAGCAGCCGGCTGCGGTCCGCCAGCACCGCCGGGCGCAGCGTGTAGGCGATCACCGGGAAGGCGAACACCGGTACCGCCGCGAGCGAGACGTACGGCGTCTTCCCCGTCCCGTTCAGCACCGCGTCGCCGATCAACCAGCCGGCGACGGCCAGCAGCAGCACTCCGGAGATCACACCGGGGACAGAGCGGTACACGCGGTCCGCGTACGCGGGATCCCCGTCGGGGGCGGCGGAACCCTGTCGGGGCTTGCCGTCGGAATCGGTCATGCCGTCGATTCTGCCCCATGCCCCCCACCGAGAGGTCTCGGTCCGGCATCGAATGCCGCCCCCGGACCACCCGGTCGCCGGTCGCCGCGCGGCCCGGCCGTACACGCTCCCTGCCACCCCTCCGCCTTCTCCGAGGTCTCGGTCCGGCCACGAAAGGCAGGCCCCCTAGCGGTCGACTACGCGCGTAGATATGCTGCTCTGGTGACTATGTCCACTGTTGCAGCCAATGCCCTCGGCGTTGCGGGCAGCGGCCTTCAGGACGTTGCGGCGTCCGAGGCCTCGCTCCGCCGCTTCCTGCACGGCCTGCCCGGCGTCGACCAGGTCGGCCTCGAGGCGCGTGCCGCCGCCCTCGGTACCCGCTCGATCAAGACCACGGCGAAGGCCTACGCCATCGACCTGGCGATCTCGATGATCGACCTGACCACGCTGGAAGGCGCGGACACGGTCGGCAAGGTGCGCGCCCTGTGCGCCAAGGGCAGGACCCCCGACCCGACCGACCCGACCACCCCCCGCGTCGCCGCCATCTGCGTCTACCCGGACATGGTCGCCACCGCGAAGGACGCCCTGCGGGGCACCGACATCCAGGTCGCCTCGGTGGCCACCGCCTTCCCGGCCGGCCGCGCCGCCCTCCCGGTGAAGCTCGCCGACACCGCCGACGCGGTCGCCGCGGGCGCCGACGAGATCGACATGGTGATCGACCGGGGAGCCTTCCTCTCCGGCCGCTACTACGACGTCTTCAACGAGATCGTCGCCGTCAAGGAGGCGTGCAAGCGCCCGGACGGCACCAGCGCCCACCTCAAGGTGATCTTCGAGACCGGCGAGCTGCAGACGTACGACAACGTGCGCCGCGTCTCCTGGCTGGCGATGCTGGCCGGCGCCGACTTCATCAAGACCTCCACCGGCAAGGTCGCCGTCAACGCGACCCCGCCGGTCACCCTGCTGATGCTGGAGGCGGTCCGCGACTTCAAGGCGCAGACCGGCGTCCAGGTCGGCGTGAAGCCCGCCGGTGGGATCAAGACCACCAAGGACGCCATGAAGTACCTGGTGATGGTCAACGAGACCCTCGGCGACGACTGGCTGAGCCCGCACTGGTTCCGCTTCGGCGCCTCCAGCCTGCTCAACGACCTGCTGATGCAGCGCCAGAAGCTCACCACCGGACGTTACTCCGGCCCCGACTACGTGACGGTGGACTGATCACCATGGCCAAGAAGAAGAACATCGAGGAGCCCGTGAAGGCCTCCGGCCTCTTCGCCTACGCCCCGGCCCCCGAGTCCCCCGCCGCCGCGGGCGACATCGCCACCTCCTACGGCCACTTCATCGGCGGCGAGTTCGTCGACTCCTCCGGCAGCGAGGCCCTGAAGACGGTCAACCCGGCCACCGAGCAGGTGCTCGCCGAGTTCGCCCAGGGCACCGACGAGGACGTGGACCGCGCGGTCGCCGCCGCCCGCAAGGCCTTCGCCGACTGGTCGGCGCTGCCGGGCAGCGAGCGCGGCAAGTACCTGTTCCGGATCGCCCGGATCATCCAGGAGCGCAGCCGCGAGCTGGCCGTGCTGGAGTCGATCGACAACGGCAAGCCGATCCGCGAGACCCGCGACTTCGACATCCCGACCGTCGCCGCGTGGTTCTTCTACTACGCCGGCTGGGCGGACAAGCTGGACTACGCGGGCTTCGGCCCGAACCCGCGCCCGCTGGGCGTGGCCGGCCAGGTCATCCCGTGGAACTTCCCGCTGATGATGCTGGCGTGGAAGATCGCGCCCGCCCTGGCGACCGGCAACACCGTCGTCCTCAAGCCGGCCGAGACCACCCCGCTGACGGCCCTGCGTTTCGCCGAGATCTGCCGCCAGGCCGGTCTGCCGAAGGGTGTCGTCAACATCGTCACCGGCGACGGCCGCACCGGCGCCGCGCTCACCGCGCACCCGGACGTCAACAAGGTCGCCTTCACCGGCTCCACCCCGGTCGGCAAGGCGATCGCCAGGCAGCTGGCCGGCAGCCGCAAGAAGCTGTCGCTGGAGCTGGGCGGCAAGGCCGCGAACATCGTCTTCGACGACGCGCCGATCGACCAGGCGGTCGAGGGCATCGTCAACGGCATCTTCTTCAACCAGGGCCACGTCTGCTGCGCGGGCTCGCGCCTGCTGGTCCAGGAGTCGATCCAGGACGAGCTGCTGGACGCCCTGAAGCGCCGGATGTCCACCCTGCGGGTCGGCGACCCGCTGGACAAGAACACCGACATCGGCGCCATCAACTCGGCCGCCCAGCTGGCCCGGATCACCGAGCTGACCGACGCCGGCGAGGCCGAGGGCGCGGACCGCTGGTCGCCCGAGTGCGAACTCCCGGGCACCGGCTTCTGGTTCAAGCCGACCCTGTTCACCGGTGTCAGCCAGGCCCACCGGATCGCCCAGGAGGAGATCTTCGGCCCGGTCCTGTCGGTGCTGACCTTCCGCACCCCCGACGAGGCGGTCGCGAAGGCCAACAACACCCCGTACGGCCTCTCCGCCGGCATCTGGACGGAGAAGGGCTCGCGCATCCTGTGGACGGCGAGCCGGCTCAAGGCCGGCGTGGTCTGGGCCAACACCTTCAACAAGTTCGACCCGACCTCGCCGTTCGGCGGCTACAAGGAGTCGGGCCACGGCCGCGAGGGTGGCCGCCACGGTCTGGAGGCCTACCTCGATGTCTGATGTCGCGACGCGTCTTGACGTCTTCAAGACCTACAAGCTGTACGTCGGCGGGAAGTTCCCGCGCTCCGAGAGCGGGCGGGTGTACGAGGTGACGGACGCCAAGGGCCAGTGGCTCGCCAACGCTCCGCTGGGCACCCGCAAGGACGCCCGCGACGCCGTCCTGGCCGCCCGCGCGGCGGTCAAGGGCTGGGCCGGCACCACCGCGTACAACCGCGGCCAGGTGCTGTACCGGGTGGCCGAGATGCTGCAGGGCCGCCGCGAGCAGTTCGCCGCCGAGGTCTCCGCCGCCGAGGGCATCGGCCCGAAGAAGGCCGCCGCGCTGGTGGACGCCGCGATCGACCGCTGGATCTGGTACGCGGGCTGGACGGACAAGGTCGCCCAGATCGCGGGCGGCGCCAACCCGGTCGCCGGCCCCTTCTTCAACCTCTCCACCCCGGAGCCGACCGGCGTGGTCGGGATCGTCGCCCCGCAGGCCGGGTACGGGCACTCGCTGCTCGGCCTGGTCTCGGTGATCGCCCCGGCGATCGCCACCGGCAACACGGTCGTGGTCGCGGCCGCCGCGGACGCCCCGCTGCCGGCCCTGTCGCTGGGCGAGGTGCTCGCCACCTCGGACGTCCCCGGCGGCGTGGTCAACATCATCTCGGGCAAGACCGCCGACATCGCGCCCACCCTGGCCTCGCACCAGGACGTCAACGCGGTGGACCTCACCGGCGCGATCGCCGCCGACGGCCCCGGCGCGGCGCAGGCGCTGGAAGCGGCCGCCGCGGATACCCTGAAGAGGGTGGTCCGTCCGGAGCTGGACCCGTTCGCCCAGGACTGGACCAATGCGCCCGGTACCGACCGGCTACTCTCGTTCCTGGAGACGAAGACGGTCTGGCACCCGATGGGGATCTGACCGCCCCGTCGACCATCGAGTAACAACTCCACAGACTGGCCGTCCCCAGTGCCCTCTCCCCCCCAGGGCCCGGACGGTCATTGGACGGACCCGCGCCTCTCCCCCCCTGGCGCGGGTCCGTCGCCTTTCCGTGCCGTTTCGACGCCGTCCTCCGGCTCGCCGATCCCCGGAGCTCTCAGAAGGTGTGATCCGACGGGTTTCGGCATCGGGCCCGGATGCGTCAGACTGGTGTCCCGTGAGTGACGACCCGCTGAATCCTGTGCCGATGACCCACGCCCGGGTCGTCCTGCTGTCCGGCCCCTCCGGCTCCGGGAAGTCCTCGCTCGCCGAGCGCAGCGGGCTGCCGGTCCTGCAACTGGACGACTTCTACAAGGACGGGGACGACCCCACCCTGCCGCTGCTGCCCGACGGCGCGGTCGACTGGGACTCCCCGCTCGCCTGGCACCGCGACCAGGCGGTCGCCGCGATCCGCAGCCTGTACGCGACCGGCCGTGCCGACGTCCCGGTGTACTCGATCCCGGACAACGGCCGGATCGCCACCCGCGCCCTGGACCTGGACGGCGCCCCCGCGTTCATCGCCGAGGGCATCTTCGCCGCCGAGATCACCGCCGAGTGCGCCGCCGAGGGCCTGCTCGGCGATGCCCTGTGCCTGCGCAACGGCGCGCTCACCACGGCCTGGCGCCGACTGCGCCGGGACGTCCGGGAGGGCCGCAAGTCGCTGCCGGTGCTGCTGCGCCGCGGCTGGCGGCTGATGCGCGCCGAGCGCTCCATCGTCGGGCGGCAGGTCACCCTGGGCTCCCACCCGTGCGCCGGGGCCGAGGCCGAGCGCCGGATCCGCGCCGCGGCCGGGCGGCGGGAGCTGTCCTCCGTCTGAGCCGCCCTCCGTTGGGGCGGGCCGTGCTCCGTTCGGGCGGGCCGTGCTCCGTTCGGGCGGGCCGTCTCCGGACGAGGGCTCGACGCGGAACGAAGACACGAAGAACGACGGGCCCGGTGCGTCTCCCCCGCACCGGGCCCGTCGCCTTCCCCGAACGGCCGTCGGGCTCCCCGTGTTCACCGCTCCCCCGAGCCGGCGTCCACGCACCGCGACCGTCCGCTACCCGTCCCCCGACGGGAGTTCCACTCCTTCGCGTCACCCGCGTCCGCGTCAGGCGACCAGCTCGCCGAACGCCCGGACGGTGTCGCCCGACTTGTTCAGGTGCTCGTCCTCGCGCAGCCGGCGCAGCGCCCGCCAGATGCTGCTCTTGACCGTACCGACGCTGATCCCCAGCACGTCGGCGATCTCCGGGTCGGTCTTGCCCTCGTAGTACCGCAGCACCAGCATGGTGCGCTGGTTCTCCGGAAGCTTCGCCAGCGCCTGCCAGAGCACGGTGCGCAGCTCGGTGCCGCCCATCGCGTCGGTGTCGCCGGCCGTCTCCGGCAGCTCCTCGGTCGGGTACTCGTTGACCTTGCGGCGCCGCCAGGCGGAGATGTGCAGGTTGGTCATGGTGCGGCGGAGGTACCCGCCGACCGCGGCCTTGTCGGTGATCCGGCCCCAGGCCCGGTAGGTGCTGAAGAGCGCGCTCTGCAGCAGGTCCTCGGCCTCGTAGCGGTCACCGGTGAGGTGGTACGCCGTGGCGTACAGGGAGGCGCGGCGCTCGCGCACGTACGCGGTGAACTCCGTGATGTGGTCCTCCGCGACGGCCGGGTGCTCCCCCTGCGCGTCCGCCCGTCCCGCCTCGGTGGTGCGGGCCGCCGCCGGGTTCAGCTGCAGCAGCGTCGCACCGGCGGCCTCGCGGCCGGCCGACTCCCCCGAGCCGACCGTCCGCAGGCCGTTCCCGCCGACGCCCCGGTTCCCCGCCGGAGCGTCCTTGCCCTCGACGCGGACGGGGAGGATCCCCCGCAGCGTGAGGGTGTTGCCGGAGTCGGCCGCGTTCCCCACCCGGCCGATCCCGTACAGCTCCCCCGTCCTGGCGCCGCCGCTCACCCGGCGGGCGACAGGGTTTCCACCGGTGCTGTGCGCGCACCCCCGTACGGTCACGGCACCGGAGTTCTCGTCGGTCCTGACCTCGTACCGGGTCCGCGGGGCGGTGGCTGACGAGCGCGCGGTGCGGACAGCCGGGTTGGTCCGGGTCTGAAGCATGGCGTTCATCGTGCGCCCCCTGGGTCGGTACGAGCGGTTCCTGTTGCCGCCTTCCAGCCGGCCGGGTTGGCCCGCTGTCCTGCGGCGACATGGAAAATCTTGCCCGCCGGTTGTGATGGCGCTGTCCGCCGACTGTCACAGGGGTGTCACAGGGGCGGGCCTTTCGTCCCGGTCCGCCTCCCTCCGTACCGGACGCCGGTGGTGCTCCTTCCGGTTCCCGTACGGGCGGTGACCGGTCCTGGGGGTGATTCGACGCTTCGAGTGGGCCAAAATGGGGCCGTGCCTTTCCTCCTTCTGATCGAGGACGACGACGCCATCCGGACCGGCCTCGAACTCGCCCTCACCCGCCAGGGCCACCGTGTGGCCACCGCCGCCTCCGGCGAGGACGGTCTGAGGCTCTTCAAGGAGCAGCGGCCCGACCTGATCGTGCTGGACGTCATGCTGCCCGGAATCGACGGCTTCGAGGTCTGCCGCCGCATCCGCCGCACCGACCAGCTGCCGATCATCCTGCTGACCGCCCGTTCGGATGACATCGACGTGGTCGTCGGCCTGGAGTCCGGCGCCGACGACTACGTGGTCAAGCCGGTGCAGCCACGGGTGCTGGACGCCCGGATCCGGGCCGTGCTGCGGCGCGGCGAGCGGGAGAGCTCCGACTCCTCCGCGTACGGCACCGTGGTGATCGACCGGGCGGCGATGACCGTCACCAAGGACGGGCAGGACCTCCAGCTCACCCCGACCGAGCTGCGGCTGCTCCTGGAGCTCAGCCGCCGCCCCGGCCAGGCGCTCTCCCGCCAGCAGCTGCTTCGGCTGGTCTGGGAGCACGACTACCTGGGTGACTCCCGCCTGGTGGACGCCTGCGTGCAGCGGCTGCGGGCGAAGGTCGAGGACGTCCCGTCCGCGCCGACCCTGATCCGCACCGTCCGCGGCGTGGGCTACCGGCTGGACCCGCCGGCCTGAGCGCCTCTCCCGTCCTCCTGCTTCCCGTCCTCCTGGCTGCCGCACTCCTGATCCGCCTGGGCTGCCCGAAATTCCTGAACTCCCTGAACTCCCTGAACTTCCGTACGACGACAGGCTCTTGTGACTGATCATCAGACGACGGCCCGCCGCTTCACCGCGGGCCCGTGGCGCAGGCTGCGTTCCCTGCGCGTACGGCTGATCGCGGTGTTCGCGGCGGTCGCGCTGCTCGCCGCCGTCTCGGCCTCCGGCATCGCCTACTGGCTCAACCGCGACGCGGTGCTCAAGCGCGCCCAGGACACCGCCCTCAACGACTTCCGGGTCTCGCTCAGCCGCAACGTCTCCGAGCTGCCGCTGAACGCGAGCTGCCCGGACCTGACCACGCTCGCGTCCACCGTCGCCAGCTCCGGACTGAGTTACGACGTGGTGGTGGCCGACCCGGCGCACCCGGAGTGCACGGCCTCCTCCGACCCGGGGCAGTTCACGCTGGCCGACGTCCCGGCGGCGCTGCAGTCCACCGTCGCCAGACAGCGCGAGGTCACCGAGAGCAACCCGTACCCGTACCACCTGTACTGGCAGCGGCAGAACCTGGCGGGCCAGCCGTTCCTGATCGGCGGCACCAAGGTGGTGCCGACCGGCCCGACGGCGTACATGTTCAAGTCGCTGGAGAACGAACGCAAAGACCTCAACACGCTGGGCTGGTCGCTGGCCATCGCCACGCTGCTCGCGCTGATCGGCTCGGCGCTGCTCGCCCAGGCGGCCTCGTCGACCGTGCTGCGGCCGGTCAAGCGGCTCGGCGACGCCGCCCGACGGCTCGGCGAGGGACACCTGGACACCCGGCTGGAGGTCGAGGGCGGGGACGAACTCGCGGACCTGGCGAGGACGTTCAACCGGGCCGCGGAGTCGCTGCACGAGCAGGTCGAGGAGTTGAGCGCGCGCGAGGCGCAGAGCCGGCGGTTCGTCGCCGACATGTCGCACGAGCTGCGCACACCGCTGACCGCGATGACCGCCGTCACCGACATCCTGGAGGACGAGGCCGAGTCGCTGGACCCGATGATCGCGCCGGCCGTACGGCTCGTGGTCAGCGAGACGCGGCGGCTGTCCGACCTGGTGGAGAACCTGATGGAGGTGACCCGCTTCGACGCCGGCACCGCCAAGCTGGTCGCCGACGAGGTGGACATGGCCGACCTGATCATGTCCTGCATCGACGGCCGGGCCTGGTACGACGCCGTCGAACTGGACGCCCCGCGCGGCATCCTGGCCGTGGTCGACCCGCGCCGGCTCGACGTGGTCTTCGCCAACCTGATCGGCAACGCGCTCAAGCACGGCGGCTCCCCGGTGCGGGTCAAGGTCCGGCAGACCGCGGGCTCGGTCGTCATCGAGGTCTCCGACAGCGGCCCGGGCATCCCCGAGGACGTGCTGCCGCACGTCTTCGACCGGTTCTACAAGGCGGACCGGGGACGGGCCCGCTCGGAGGGCAGCGGCCTGGGGCTGTCGATCGCGATGGCCAACGCACAGATCCACGGGGGCACGATCACGGCGGCGAACGGGGAGGTCGGGGCGGTGTTCACGCTGACGCTGCCGCTGGCCCCGCCGCCTCCGCCGAACGAGGGCGAGACCGGTGACGGCCCCCTCGGCGACGCCGCCCAGGACAAGGACGCCACGTGACCGCCCCCACCCGCACCGCCCTGCGCCGCACCGCCGGCGCCCTGCTGCTGCTCGCGCTCGCCTCCGGCTGCGGCATCCGGCCGACCGCCGTCCCGGTGGACGCGGGCGCCCCGGCCAGCCGGACGGCCTGCCCGACCGCCCCGCACATACCGACCGCCCTGGCCACGCCGCCGGCGCCCACGCCGACCCCGCCGGCCCGCGGCGCCGCCAAGGCCGGTGTGAGCCCGAGCCCGTCGCCCACGGTGGTGCCCGCCACCCCGCCGGCCGACAACGTGTTCGGCGCGGTGCCGACCGCGGCGCCCTGCCGGTAGTCCCGCCTGCCCCTCGTCCGCCGCCCCGCCGCCCCGCCGTTCCACCGCTCGGCCCCGGGGCGGCGGGAGGCCAGGGGCGCGCCCCGGAATGTTCACGCCCGGGGTGGAACCACCGCGCCACCGGCCCACGTCCTTCCCCCCGTGCAGCGAGATGGCACCAGGACACGCGACGAGCGTTCCGGCGCACGGACCAGGAACCGGCCGGCGACGGCCGTCCACCGTCCCCTTCGAACAGCCGGACTGGCGGGCCTGACCTGTCACCTGGCCCTCGTCCTCTGGCTGGTGGTGCTGAGGCCGCTGCCGGTTCCCTGGGTGTACGACACCAACCTGACGCCGCTGGCCTCCCTCCGCTCCTCCACCGGCTGGCAGGTGGTCGGCGAGTTCCTCCTGCTGGCCCCGCTCGGCGTGCTGCTCCCGCTGTCCGGCGGCCGGCTGCGGGCCCCCTGGCTGCCGTCCTTCCTGCGCACCACCGGCGCCTCCGCCCTGCTGGCGACCGGCCTGGAGTTCCTCTCCTCCTGGACGCCCGGGCACGTCCTCAACGTCGACCACATACTGCTCGCCGTGATCGGCGTGGCCATCACCCACCTGGCCCTCGTCCCCGGCCTGCGGCGGCTGCTGCGCGACCGGCGGCCGCAGGTCCGGGTGCCGGTGCCCGCGCCCGGGGCTGCGCCCGCGACTGCGCCTGCGCCTGCGCCTGCGCCGAAGGTGACCGCCCTGGTCGGCCCGCCGGTCGCGCGCGCCCGCGCCTACGCCGAGCCCACGCCCCCCGCTCGCTGAGGCCCGTCCTCCCGCACCACGGCGAGTGCGTTCCCGCACTCGCCGTCGAGGCCGCAAAAGACCCGCGGCACCTCATAGTCAGTCATTTCCCACCTCGTCCATTGCCGTTCCGTCGGGGTGCGACGACTCCGTGATGAAAAGGCGACGCCGAATGTCGGCCGCCTCCGGTAATCTGCGCTGTCGCCCCAAAGGCCTCACCGCCTTATCCCCCGTCCCACAGGAATCCCCCTTGAACAATCTCGATTTCAGCGCCGAGCCGCTTTTCTCCTGGTACGTCGTCGCGCTGGCGATCAGCGGTGCCGCCATGCTGGTCCTCGGAGCGGTCAATCCCGGTAGCGGCCTGAAGGTCGGCTGGCGAATCATCAACGTCCTCGCCGGCCTCGGATTCCTGGGGTACGCCTACTACCTCGCGTTCGTCTTCGAAGGCGGCCGGTACGAGATCTTCTTCAAGGCGTTCATCCTGCCGATCGCGCTGATCGCCAACTCCGTGAAGGCGATCGTCGAACGCGGCAACGCCAAGAACCAGCAGTCGGCCCCGCAGGCGGCGCCGTACGACCCCAACGCCCCGCAGGCGCCGTACGGCCAGCCCGTCCCGCCGCAGGGCGCCGCGCCGCAAGCCGCGCCGTACGCTCCGCCGGCGCAGCCCGTGCCGAACAACCCGTACGCGCAGCCGGTGCCGCCGGCCGGGCAGTCCGGGCAGGCGCAGTAACCGCCTGTTGATCCGCCGCCGACGGGCGGGGGGCTCCGGTCCGTCCGGTGTCCCCCGCCCGTCGGTGTCAGGGTGTCAGGGCGTCAGGGGTCAGGGCGTCAGGCGGTGCAGGTCGCGCGGGAAGAGCGTGGTCCGGCGGATGTTGTCGGTGCCGGTGAGCCGCGCCGTCCAGCGCTCCAGCCCCAGCGCGAACCCGCCGTGCGGCGGCATCCCGTGCGCGAAGGAGCGCAGGTAGCCCTCGTACGGCTGGACCGGCTCGCCCCGGGCCGCCAGCGCGGCCAGGTAGTCCTCGTACCGGTGCAGCCGCTGGCCTCCGGTGACCAGTTCGAGCCCGCGGAAGAGCAGGTCGAAGCTGTTGGAGTACTCCGGGCGGCCCGGTTCCGGGTGGGTGTAGAAGGGCCGCTTGCGCATCGGGTAGCCGACCACGAACAGGAACTCGCTGCCGTGCTCGCGCAGCGCCCACTCGCCGAGCCACCGCTCGTGCGCCGGGGCGAGGTCCGGCTCGTCGACGCCCAACAGCCGGATCGCCTCGGCGAAGTGGAGTTGCGGGATCTCCGCCGGGACCTCGGGCGGCTTCACCTCCAGCAGGTCGACGGCGGCGCCGGCCCGCTCGGCCACCGAGGCGACCATCCCGGCGACCACCTCGCGCAGCACGGCCATCACCTCGCGGTGGTCGGTGATGAAGCCGAGCTCCGCGTCGAGGCTGGTGTACTGCGCCAAGTGCCGCGCGGTGTCGTGCGGTTCGGCCCGGAACACCGGCCCGGTCTCGTAGACCCGCTCGAACACCCCGACCATCGCCTGCTTGAAGAACTGCGGCGACTGCGCGAGGTAGGCGGGGCGGCCGAACCAGTCCAGCGCGAAGACGTCCGCCCCGGACTCGGTGGCCGAGGAGACCACCTTCGGGGTCTGGATCTCGGTGAAGCCCAGGCCGTCGAGGGTGGCCCGGAACCCGCCCACCGAGGCCGCCGTGATCCGGTGCAGGGCGGACAGGCGCGGGTGGCGGAGGGTGACGGGAGCGCCGTCGAGGATCACCGGGAGGGCGGCCTCGACGGTCGGCCGGAACAGGCTGAACGGGGGCGCCTCGGCGAGGCTGGACAGGACCTCGACGGTGGGCGAGGTCAGCTCGACGCCGGCCGGCGCCTGCGGGTTGGCGGTGACGGTGCCACGGATCCGCAGGACGGTCTCCTCCGGCAGGTCGGGACCGGCGCCGGTGGCGACCACCTGGGCCGGTCCGGAGCGGTCCCGGATCACCAGGAAGGTGACGGACTTGAGTGCGCGGCGGCGGTGCAGCCAGCCGCTGATCTCTACGGATTCGCCGACGTGGCCGGGTAGTTCGGCGGCCAGGACACGGGTCGTCGGGTGGATCATCGCGGCCCTCCAGGGGCGTCGTGGTGATCCCTTCGGAGTGCGGGCGAGAAGGGCAACTCGCGGTGCCACCGCACTTTCGCCGCCGCCCGCGCGGGCGGCGGCCTCATTGCGGCCCGTTGACGGGGGCCGGTCGGCGGGGCATTTCCTCCCCGCACTCGGGAGTGTCTTCGCTCCGGGGCGCGGGGCCGCCTTCACAGCTGCCGGCGGCTCTCTCGGCCCACGGGGCCCGGAGGTACTCATCTCCCTCGACGTGTTGCCGGAGAGGCTAGACCGGCCCGCCACCGGCCCGCAACGGGCTTTCCCGCCGCCGGGCGGGCGCCACCTGGGGCATCCGCACTCCGGGCGACCCTGAGACGGACCCCGACACCCGGCTACGCCTCACCGGCGAGTCGGCGGGGTGGCGAATCGACTGCCAGGTGGACGTTTCCGGGAGCGCGGTGGCGGAGAGTGGAAATTAAGCCCGCCGGATCGGCCGGATCGGGTGCCACGACACGGAGTTGACCCATGAGCGCCCGTCTCGCCCGTCCCCGTCACAACCGCGTCATCGCCGGCGTCTGCGCCGGGCTTGCCGAGCGCTACGGCGTGACGCCGTGGACCGTGCGACTGATCTTCCTGATCTCGATCATCCTGCCCGGGCTCCAGTGCCTGGTCTACCTGGTCCTCTGGGTGCTGCTCCCCCAGGAGCCGTAAGCCCGGGAGCCGTACGCCCGGCGCCGTCGCGCCGGGCCCGGTACGACGGCGGGCCGCCCGCTCCCGGGATCACCGGGGCGGACGGCCCGTCGCCGTGCCGGCGGCCAGGTCAGCCGGCCAGGCCCGGCAGCGGCAGGGTGTGGGTCAGCCCGCCGATGGGGGTCTTGTCGATGCCGGGGATGGTCGGGATGGCGCCACGCGTGGTGGCACCGGCCTCGGCGGCCGGGGCGGGCGCCGCCTGGCCGGCGGCCGGGGTGAGGGTGCCGAGCGTGCCGGTGACCTTGTCGCCGCCGGGCAGCTTGGCGGCGGTGTCGGTGACCGCACCGGTCACCGCGGGGTTCGTGACCGCGCCGGTGGGCAGCCCGAGGCCGCCGGGCGCGGGGGCGGCGGCGGCGGTACCGGCGCCCACCGCCGCGATGGCGATGCCGAGCGCCGCGGTGCCGGCGGCCTTGAGAGCCTGCTTCATGGTTCGTCCCTTGGGTCGTCGTCGGTGGCCGACATCGGGACGGGGCGGACGGGCTACCGCCGCCACGGCCTGTCAGCATGGACGGGCACACCGTAGTGAGTGGGCCGCGCGAGGACCAAAGGGCGTTCACTCACCCGAGTGAGTAGTCGGATGAACGCCAACTCCCTTTCGGGACATGGGCGTTCACCCGACCATTCGAACGGGCCGGGCCGCTCAGCTGTCGCCGGTGCCCGAGCTGAACAGCCACTCCGCCTTCAGTTCGGCGTACCCCGGCTTGATCACGTCGTTGATCATCGCCAGCCGCTCGTCGAACGGCAGGAACGCGGACTTCATCGCGTTCACCGTGAACCACTCCATGTCCCCCAGCGTGTAGCCGAAGGCCTCCACCAGGTGCCCGAACTCGCGGCTCATGCTGGTGCCGCTCATCAGCCGGTTGTCGGTGTTCACGGTGACCCGGAACTTCAGCCGGCTGAGCAGCCCGATCGGGTGCTCGGCGTACGAAGTGGCCGCCGCGGTCTGGAGGTTGGAGGTCGGGCACATCTCCAGCGGGATGCGCTTGTCGCGCACGTACGCGGCCAGCCGGCCGAGCTCGACGCTGCCGTCCTCGGCCACCGTGATGTCGTCGACGATCCGCACGCCGTGGCCGAGCCGGTCGGCGCCGCAGCACTGCAGGGCCTCCCAGATCGACGGCAGGCCGAAGGCCTCGCCCGCGTGGATGGTGAAGTGGTTGTTCTCGCCCTTGAGGTAGTCGAAGGCGGCCTGGTGGCGGGTGGGCGGGTGACCCGCCTCGGCACCGGCGATGTCGAAGCCGACGACGCCCTGGTCCCGGTGGCGGTTGGCCAGTTCGGCGATCTCGGTGGAGCGGGCGGCGTGCCGCATCGCGGTCAGCAGGGTGCCGACCCGGATCCGGTGGCCGGCCGCGCGGGCGTTGGCCTCGCCGAGGCGGAAGCCCTCGTTCACGGCCCGGACGACCTCGTCCAGGGACAGGCCGGCCTCCAGGTGCTGCTCGGGGGCGTAGCGGACCTCGGCGTACACGACGCCGTCGGCGGCCAGGTCCTCGGCGCAGTCGGCGGCGACCTTGATCAGGGCTTCGCGGGTCTGCATCACGGCGCAGGTGTGCGCGAAGGTCTCCAGGTAGCGGACCAGCGAGCCGGAGTCGGCGGCCTCGCGGAACCACTCGCCGAGCTCCTTGGCGTCGGTGGTCGGAAGGCCCTCGTAGCCGACCGCGGCGGCCAGCTCGACGACCGTCTCCGGGCGCAGCCCGCCGTCGAGGTGGTCGTGCAGCAGCACCTTCGGCGCGCGGCGGATCTGGTCGGGGGTGGGGATGCGCGGGCCGGCGCCCGCGGCGGTGACAGGGATCTGCTTCTCCATTGCGGAAATATAGCCCCTACGCGCGTAGACCCACCACTGTTGACACGGCCGGTTCGGCGAAAGTCCACCGGGAATTCCACCGCTCGGGCCATCCGCGACACATTCGGCCCGGTTGTGGCCCGGTTACGGCTCAGTCGTGCTGCAGCAACCGGCCCCGCCGGGACAGCACGAAGTCCCGGAACGCCGCCACCGGCGGGGTCAGCGGCCGCCCCGCCGCCCAGGCCAGCCCGATCGCCCGCCGGGTGCGCGGCGCCGTCACCTCCAGCTCCACCACCCCCGGCCGCGGCACCAGCGCCGGCGGCAGCAGCGCCACCCCCAGCCCGGCCGCGACCAGCCCGCGCAGCGTCTCCGCCTCCTCCCCCTCGAAGGCCAGCCGCGGCACGAACCCGGCCTGCGCGCAGAAGCCGTCCGTGATCGCGCGCAGCCCGTACCCCTGCTCCAGCCCGACGAACGGCTCCTCGGCCACCTCCGCCAGTCGGATCCGCCGCCGGCCCGCCAGCCGGTGGTCCGCCGGGACGACCAGGTGCAGCCGCTGCTCGTCCAGCGGGCGGGCCGTGAAGGCCGGATCGTCCGGCAGCGGCGCGACCAGGCAGAGGTCCAACTCCCCCGCCCGCAACCGCTCCAGCATCGCCCCGACGTAGTCCTGCACCAGCTGGAACCGGACCTGCGGATGCCCCGCCCGGAACCCGCGCAGCAGCGCCGGCACTGCGTCCGTCCCCATCGTGTGCAGGAAGCCGAACGCCACCCGCCCGGCCGCCGGATCGGCCTCCGCCCGGGCCGCCTCCGCCCCCCGCTCGACCTCCGCCAGCGCCCGCTCCACCGAGGCCAACAGCAGCCGGCCGGCCCTGGTCAGCCGGACCGTCCGGCCCTGACGGGCCAGCAGGTCCACGCCCAGCTCCTCCTCCAGCCGGGCCACCGCCCGCGACAGCGTCGGCTGCGGCACCCCGAGCAGCGCGGCCGCCCGCGTCACGTGCTCCAGCCGGGCCACCGCCGCGAACTGGGCCAGCCGGGGCGCCAGCAGCACCGCCGGCTCGTCCGGCCCCAACTCCGCCACCCGGTACCGCGGCTCCGTGCCGTCCGTCACGTCCGCCCGGTCCACCCCGGCCATCCCGCCACCACCTCGACTCATACGACAACGCATCGATCATCCACCGTTCATGCATTGGACGCATCAACCGCGGCGCGCCTACCGTCGACGACATGCAGCCCGCCGATACCAGGGCATCCGTGACCACCCCGGATGCCCCCGCCCCCGCCCCCTCGCACGACGACCGCCACCGCCCCGGCCAGCGCGCCTTCCGCCGCGCCAACCTCGCCCTGTTCGCCGCCGGAGTCGCGACCTTCGTCCTGCTCTACTCCACCCAGGGCCTGCTGCCGATCCTCTCGGCCGACCTCGACCTCACCCCCGGCCAGGCCAGCTGGACGGCCTCCGCCGCCACCCTCGGACTCGCGCTCGCCCTGCTCCCCGCCAGCGCCCTGTCCGACCGGTACGGCCGCACCGCCGTGATGACGGCCTCCACCCTCGCCGCCGCCGCCCTCGCCCTCGCCCTGCCGTTCGCGCCCGACCTCACCACCCTCGTCGTACTGCGCGTCCTCCAGGGCGCCGCGCTGGCCGGGCTGCCCGCCACCGCCATGGCCTACCTTGCCGAGGAGGTCCACCCCAGCGCCCTGGCCTCCGCGATGGGCCTGTACGTGGCCGGCAACAGCATCGGCGGCATGGGCGGCCGACTGCTCTCCGGCTGGACCGCCGCGGCCTTCGGCTGGCGCTGGGGCCTCGCCGCCTCCGCCGCCCTCGCCCTGCTCGCCGCGCTCGCCTTCCGGCTGCTGATCCCCGCCGCCCGGCACTTCACCCCGGCCCCGGTGGACGCCCGCGCCCTGGCCCGCACCGTCGGCCGGCACCTGCGCAACCCGCTGCTGGTGCGGCTGTACGCGCTCGGACTGCTGTTCATGGCCGTGTTCGGCGCGGTCTACAACACCGTCGGCTACCGGCTGATCTCGGCGCCGTTCCACCTGCCCGAGTCCGTCGCCGCCTCGATCTTCGTCGTCTACCTGGTCGGCACCGGCACCTCCGCCGCCGCCGGCCGCCTCGCCGCCCGGCTCGGCCGCCGCGGCGCGCTCTACGTCTCCATCGGCGTGACCGCCGCCGGGCTGCTGCTCTCCCTCACCGAGTCCCTGGTCTGCGCCCTGCTCGGCCTGGTCCTGATCACCGCCGGTTTCTTCGCCGGCCACGCCACCGCCTCCTCCGCGGTCGGCCGCACCGCCACCGAGGGCCGCGCCCAGGCCTCCGCCCTCTACCTGATCGCCTACTACCTCGGCAACAGCCTCGGCGGCACCCTGGGCGCCGACGCCTACCACGCCACCGGCTGGCCGGGCGCCGCCACCGTCGGCCTCACCGCCATGACCCTCGCCGCCGCCGTCACCCTCTACGCCACCCGCCGGGCCCACGCGGCCCGGCGAGAGGACCGACTGGGCAGACTTTCCGCCAGGTAGACCTCAAGCGCCGCCGCCCCCACCTGGTGTCCACGCCCGTACGGAAGAAGGGCGTGGTCACCATCCCGCAGGAGATAAGGGAGCAACTGGACCTCCAGGAGGGCGACCAACTGGTGGTCGCCGTCGAGGACGGCCGCATCGTGCTGACCCCCGCCTCCGTGATCCCCGACGACCAGGCGTGGTTCTGGGGCGCCGCCTGGCAGGAGAAGGAGCAGGAGGTCGACGAGGCGATCGCCGAGGGCGACCGCGGCGAGGTCTTCCAGGAGGGCGACGCCTTCCTGCAGTCCCTCGCCGACGAGGGCGGTCTGGACCTGGAGGAGATCAAGCGCCGTGCCGACGCATGAGTCGCCAGCCCACTTCCTCCGCGACTGGAAGGGCCTGACTCCCGCGCAGAAGGCCGAATTCCTCGTCGCCGTCGCCCAGTTCGTCACCGACCTGCGGGCCGGTCAGGGCTTCCGACGCGGCCTGCGCGTGAGGAAGATGCAGGGCCACCCGGACATCTGGGAGCTGACCTGGGCCCCGGACGGCCGGGCCACCTTCCACCACGGCCACCCCGTCCAGGGCGGGGAACCACGCATCGTCTGGCGCCGGATCGGCACCCACGACGTCTTCAACCGCCCCTGACAGTCACCGCGGATACACTCCGGGGCATGAGCGTCGATCCGGCGGCGTACCTCCTGGTCGATCCCCGCAAGGGCACCGGCATCGTGCACGACGAGCCCGGCTACACCCGCCGCAAGGACTTCGTCTTCGGCGACGAGATCACCGTCGGTCCCTGGACGCTCGACACCAGCGTCCTGCGGACTTACGCCTGAACCCGCACCCGCAGGACACCGGCCGACCGGGCCCGAGCACACGGAAGGAGCCCGCACCCGGCAGACCGGGTGCGGGCTCCTCGTCGGTCCCTCATGCAGCCGGCGCGTGAAAGCGAAGCTTCGTATCGGCGCCGGGCACCACGTGGAGGTCCAGCTCGGCTTCCAGAGCCACCGCCAGCTTTTCCAGCAGCAACAGGGTAGGGACTGTGTCAGCTCCCTCGATGTTCTCGATCTCCGCCTCGGTCATGTTCGCGCGGCGGGCCACTTCGGCCTGCGACAGGCCGAGAGCAGTGCGGCGGTCGTAGAGAGCCTGTCCGAAGGCCAGCGCATAGCGGATCTCCCGCCGGTGCTCGACCACCTCGGGCGGTTCTTCGACCTGCTCGCCCAGCAGCGCACGCGTGCGAGCGGTCTTCCACTGGAGGTGGTTCATCGCTGCTCTCCCTTTCCGAAAATTCTCGCAGCGCCCCCCAGATGGCGCGTGTACGGCTCACCGAGTGTCGTGGGGTGGTCGGCCAGCAGATCGACGGTCTCTTCGACCTTGCGATAGCGCCGGTCCGACAGCTCACAGAGCCACTGTCGGACCTCCGGTTCGATCTCGACCGTGAAGCGGTCAACTCCCATGTGCGGCAGCGTAGGACACGCTGCCGCACATGGGGTAATCACGTGGTCACGCGATGCGGTCGAGGACGATCGGGTTCGGGGTGAAGGCCGTGCCGGCCGGGGAGACCGCGATGCCGCCCGCCAGCGCCTCGATGGCGTAGTCGTAGCGCTCGGGGGTGTCGGTGTGCAGGGTCAGCAGGGGCTGGCCGGCCACGACGGTGTCGCCGGGCTTGGCGTGCATCTCGACGCCGGCGCCGGCCTGGACCGGGTCCTCCTTGCGGGCGCGGCCGGCGCCGAGGCGCCAGGCGCAGACGCCGACGGCGTAGGCGTCGAGCTCGGTGAGGACGCCGGAGGCGGGCGCCGGGATGACGTGCTGCTCGCGGGCGACCGGGAGCGGGGCGTCGACGTCGCCGCCCTGGGCGGCGATCATGCGGCGCCAGTGGTCCATCGCGGAGCCGTCGCGCAGCGCGTCGGCCGGGTCCTTGCCGTGCACGCCGGCCGCGGCGAGCATCTCGCGGGCGAGGGCGAGGGTGAGCTCGACGACGTCGGCGGGGCCGCCGCCGGCCAGCACCTCGATCGACTCGCGGACCTCCAGCGCGTTGCCGGCGGTGAGGCCGAGCGGGGTGGACATGTCGGTGAGCAGGGCGACGGTGTTCACACCGGCGCTGGTGCCCAGGCCGACCATGGTGCGGGCGAGTTCGCGGGCGTCGTCGAGGTTCTTCATGAAGGCGCCGGAGCCGACCTTGACGTCCAGGACCAGGGCGCCGGTGCCTTCGGCGATCTTCTTGGACATGATCGAGGAGGCGATCAGCGGGATGGCCTCGACGGTGCCGGTGACGTCGCGCAGCGCGTAGAGCTTCTTGTCGGCGGGCGCGAGGCCGTCACCGGCGGCGCAGATGACCGCGCCGGTGGAGCGCAGGACGTCGAGCATCTCCTCGTTGGAGAGCAGGGCGCGCCAGCCGGGGATGGACTCCAGCTTGTCGAGGGTGCCGCCGGTGTGGCCGAGGCCGCGGCCGGAGAGCTGCGGGACGGCGGCGCCGCAGGCGGCGACGAGCGGGGCGAGCGGGAGGGTGATCTTGTCACCGACGCCGCCGGTGGAGTGCTTGTCACTGGTGGGCAGCGGCAGCGAGGAGAAGTCCATCCGGACGCCGGAGCGGATCATGGCGTCGGTCCAGCGGCTGATCTCGTGCGGCTTCATGCCGTTCAGCAGGATCGCCATGGCCAGGGCGGACATCTGCTCGTCGGCGACCTCGCCGCGGGTGTAGGCGTCGATGACCCAGTCGATCTGAGCGTCGCTCAGCTCTCCGCTGTCGCGCTTGGTCCTGATGACGGAGATGGCGTCCATGCGTGCTCCAAGAGGGGTTTCAAAAGCGAAGAGTGTCGCGAGATGACCGGGTTCCGGCCCACTCGCGACACTCTACGCGCGTAACAATTGTCGAAGCTAGAGCCGCTCCGGCCCGAACGCGTCGGGCAGGACCTCACTCATCGGGCGGATCCCCGAGGGCAGCTCGATCAGCAGTTCCGGCCCGCCGTGCTCGTAGAGCAGCTGGCGGCAGCGCCCGCACGGCATCAGCAGTTCGCCCGCGCCGTCGACGCAGGTGAAGGCCGTCAGCCGGCCGCCGCCGGTGGCGTGCAGCGCGGACACCAGCCCGCACTCGGCGCACAGCCCGAGCCCGTACGAGGCGTTCTCGACGTTGCAGCCGGTGACCAGCCGCCCGTCGTCCACCAGCGCGGCCGCGCCGACCGGGAACTTGCTGTACGGGGCGTACGCGTGGGTCATCGCCTCGCGCGCGGCGGCGCGCAGCCGCTCCCAGTCGATCGCGGCCGACGCCGCAGGCGCCGTCACTTGCCCTGGCCCTTGCGGTAGATCTGGCCGTCGGCCTTCGGCATCCGCAGCCGCTGGGAGGCCAGCGAGAGCACCACCAGGGTGATCACGTACGGCGTGGCGACGATCAGCGGGCGCTGCACCTCGTCGGTGAGCGCGTACCAGGCGCCGAGACCGCCGGCGACCACGAAGGAGATCGCCGCACCGGTGAACTTGCGCCGGTACAGCTGCCAGAGCGCGAGCAGCGCCATCGCGATGGCGACGGTCAGGATCAGCACGTGCACCGACTCCGGGTCGCGCAGCTGGAGGCTGTCGGTGAAGCCGAACAGGCCGGCGCCCATGGCGAGGCCGCCCGGCATCCAGTTGCCGAAGATCATCGCGGCGAGGCCGATGAAGCCGCGGCCGAGGGTCTGCCCGTCCTTGTAGAAGTGCGCCGCGACCAGCGAGAGGTACGCACCGCCGAGACCGGCGAAGGCGCCGGAGGCGATGACCGCGAGGTACTTGTACTTGTAGACGTTGACGCCCAGCGACTCGGCGGCGGTCGGGTTCTCACCGCAGGAGCGCAGCCGCAGGCCGAACACCGTGCGCCAGAGCACGAAGTAGCTGACCACGATCATCGCGCCGGCCACCAGCACGACCACCGAGATGTTGGTGACCAGGCCGCCGACCACGCCGGCCACGTCCGAGACCAGGAACCAGTGGTGCTTCTCGATGTCGGACAGCCACGAGGACAGCCCGGGGACGGTGATGTACGGCAGCGGATCCGCCGGCGGCGACTGGTTCGCACCCGCGCCGACCGCGATGTAGTCCTTGTAGTAGATCCGGTTGACGTACGCGCAGATGCCGGGGATCAGCAGGTTGATGCCGACGCCGGAGACGATGTGGTCGACGCCGAAGGTGACGGTCACGAGCGCGTGCAGCAGACCGCCGAGCGCGCCGCCGAGCATGCCGGCCAGCAGGCCGACCCACGGGTTGACCAGGTAGCCGGCCCAGGCACCGCAGAAGGTGCCGGCGACCATCATGCCTTCGAGGCCGATGTTGACCACGCCGGCCCGCTCGGACCACAGACCACCCAGACCGGCCATGCCGATCGGCACGGCGGCGCTGAGCGCGGCGGTGATCTGACCGGAGGAGGTCAGCGCGTGGTTGCCGGTGGCCATGCCCACGGCGGAGAACAGGACCAGGGCGCCCGCGATCAGCAGCAGCACCACCGGCCAGGACATCTTGCGCTTCTTGGTGGGCGCGCCCGGCGCCTTCGGACGCGCGGCGGTAGCCGTGCTCATGCGGACACCTCCTTCTTCTCAGTGGCCGCGAGCTGAGCCGCGAGCTGGGCGGCGAGCTGGGCGCCGACCTTCTGCTGCTGGCGCTTCAGGCCGTAGCGGCGCACCAGCTCGTAGGCGACGACGACGCAGATGACGATGGTGCCCTTCATGACGTCGACGATCTCGAAGGGGAAGCCGCCCTGGAGCGGCAGCTGGGAGCCGGTGGTGTCCAGGAACGCGAACAGCAGGGCCGCGAAGGCCATGCCGATCGGGCTGTTGCGGCCCAGCAGGGCGATCGAGATGCCGAGGAAGCCCAGACCGGGCTGGAAGCTCTGGCCGTAGTAGAACGAGTTCTGCACCAGCTCGGGCATGCCGATCAGACCGGCGATCGCGCCGGAGACCGCCATCGAGATGATCACCATGCGCTTGACGTTCACGCCGGACGCGGTCGCGGCCGACTCCGAGCGGCCGGTGGCGCGCAGGTCGAAGCCGAAGCGGGTGCGGGTCAGCGCGAACTGGAACACCACGCCGACCAGGGCGGCGATGAAGATGAAGCCCCAGAGCGGGCCACCCGCCGTCTCCATCGTGAAGAAGTGGCTGGACTGCGAGATCGGGTCGGTCTGGATCGAGTTGCTGGTGGCGCTCGTCTTCGGCGCGAAGATGCCGGGGACGAGCAGCAGGCCGACGACCGCGATCGAGATCGAGTTCAGCATGATGGTCGAGATGACCTCGCTGACCCCGCGGTAGACCTTCAGCAGACCGGCGATGCTCGCGTACAGGCCGCCGACCAGCATGGCGGTGACCAGCAGCAGCGGGATCTGGATGATCGCCGGCAGGTCGACCTTGGCACCGACGAAGGCCGCGAACAGCGCCGCGACCTTGTACTGGCCCTCGACGCCGATGTTGAACAGGTTCATCCGGAACCCGAAGGCGGCGGCAGCGGCGGCCAGGTAGTACGTGGTGGACCGGTTGAGGATCCCCACTTGGCCGTCCGACTTGCCGGCGTACGTGAGCATCACGTTCCACGCGTCGAACGGGTTCTTGCCCGAAGTCGCCAGCAGGACGGAACAGATCACGATGGAGAGCACGACCGCGAGCACCGGCGCCGCCAGTGCGAGCACGATCCGCTCACCGCTGATCCGCTGCGCCAGGCTGCGCTTGGCGGCGGTGTTGGGACTGGTCATGTGGGTTACTCCCCCGCCTGCGGGTCGTCGGCGGTGTCGGTGGGGCCGGCGTCGGACTCGGCCTCGGTGCCCTCCACGAGGATCTCGTGGAACTGCTCGACGGCCTCCGCATCGGACTCGATGTGGCCGCTGGCGGCACCCGTCATGGCGGTACCGAGGTCCTCGGCGGTGACGGTGGCCGGGTCGGCGTCGGCGACCAGGCGCCCGCGGTAGATGACCCGGATGGTGTCGGACAGGCCGATCAGCTCGTCCAGGTCGGCGGAGATCAGCAGGACGGCCAGACCGGCCCGCTGGGCGACCCGGATGTGCTCCCAGATCTGCGCCTGCGCGCCGACGTCCACACCACGGGTGGGGTGCGCGGCGATCAGCAGCTTGGGCTGGTGGCTCATCTCGCGGCCGATGATCAGCTTCTGCTGGTTGCCGCCGGAGAGGGAGGCCGCGGTGACCTCGATGCCCGGGGTGCGGACGTCGTAGTCCTCGACGATCCGCCAGGTGTCCTTGCGGGCGGCGCCCGGGTCGAGCAGGACGCCCTTGGAGTTGGGCGCCTCGGTGACGTGACCGAGGATCCGGTTCTCCCAGAGCGGGGCCTCCAGCAGCAGGCCGTGCTTGTGGCGGTCCTCGGGGATGTAGCCGATGCCGGCCTCGCGGCGGGCCCGGGTGAGCGAGCCGGAGAGGTCCTTGCCGTCCAGGGTGACGGTGCCGCCGTCCAGCGGCAGCATGCCCATGATGGCCTCGACCAGTTCGGCCTGGCCGTTGCCCTCGACGCCGGCGATGCCGAGGATCTCGCCCTTGTGGATGCGCAACGAGATGTCGTCGAGGACGACGCGCTCGATGCCCTCGGCGTCGGTCTTGGCGATCCGCAGGTCCTTGACGTCGAGCATCTCGGTCGTGGTGACGGTCGACTCGCGGCTCTCCGGGGAGGGCAGCTCGGCGCCGACCATCATCTCGGCCAGCTGACGGGCGGTGACGGCCTTCGGGTCGGCGTCGCCGACCGTGGTACCGCGCCGGATCACGCTGATCGCGTCGGCCACCGCCAGCACCTCGTGCAGCTTGTGCGAGATGAAGATGACGGTGACGCCCTCGGACTTGAGCTCGCGCAGGTTGTCGAACAGCGCGTCGACCTCCTGCGGGACGAGCACGGCCGTCGGCTCGTCGAGGATCAGGATCTTGGCGCCGCGGTAGAGCACCTTGAGGATCTCGACGCGCTGGCGGTCGGCGACGCCGAGGTCCTCGACCAGGGCGTCCGGGCGCACGCCCAGGCCGTACTGGTCGGAGATCTCCTTGATCTTCGCCTTCGCCTTGGCGCCGATGCCGTGGAGCTTCTCGCCGCCGAGGACGACGTTCTCCCACACGGTGAGGTTGTCGGCCAGCATGAAGTGCTGGTGGACCATGCCGATGCCGCGGGAGATGGCGTCGCCCGGGGTGTTGAACTCGCACGGCTCGCCGTTGATCGCGATGGTGCCCTCGTCCGGCTTCTGCATGCCGTAGAGGATCTTCATCAGCGTCGACTTGCCGGCGCCGTTCTCACCCATCAGGGCGTGCACGGTACCGCTGCGGACGGTGAGGTTGATGTCGTGGTTGGCCACGACACCGGGGAAGCGCTTGGTGATGCCGCGCAGTTCGACGGCCGATGTCGCCGTCCCCGCGCTGGGGGTACCGTCCTCGCGCGGGGGGACGGGGTCGGATGCGGTGATGGCGATCTCCTGGTGGTCTGGAGGCGCGTCGTTGCGCTGGGAGGGCCAAGGGGAAGACGGGGGGACGGGACGGGGCCCGGGGGTACGCGTTGAGCGCACCCTGCCGGGCCCCTCCCGTGATGCTTTGCCGTTCATCGCGCTGCCGGGCAGGCGGCAGTCGCTGGTGCGTCCGGGACGCGCGGGCCTTACTGGGCCGGCGCGGTCGGGACGGTGGTGGCGCCGGAGGTGATCGCCGTGGCGGCGGCCTTCAGCTTGTCCTGGATGTCGTCGAGCTTGCCGCCGGTGGTGGCGAGCGAGACGCCCTCGGCCTTCAGGTCGAAGAGCTTGATGCCGGTGAACGGCTGGCCCTTCTTGATCGACTCGATGTAGGAGAAGACGGCGTTGTCGACGTTCTTCACCATCGAGGTGAGGATGCTGTTCTTGTACTTCGCCAGGGCCGGCTGGGCGGCCTGGTCGGAGTCGACGCCGATGGCGTAGGCGCCCGGCTTGTTGGCGACGGCCTCGATGGCGCCGTTGCCGGAGGAGCCGGCGGCGGCGTAGATGACGTCCGCGCCCTTGTCGAGCTGGCCCTGCGCGGCCTCCTTGCCCTTGTCGGGCGAGTTGAAGCCGGTGAAGTCCGGAGGCGTGGTCAGGTAGGTGGTCTCGACCTGGATGTTCGCGTCGACGGACTTCACACCCGCCTTGTAACCGGCCTCGAACTTCTTGATCAGCTCGGTCTGCACACCGCCGATGAAGCCGACGTGCTTGGACTTCGACTTGTTCGCGGCGGCGACGCCGGCGAGGTACGAACCCTCCTGCTCGGCGAAGACCAGCGAAGTGACGTTGGACGGCTGGTCCTTGTCGTTCGAGTCGATGATCGCGAACTTGACGTTCGGGTTGTCCTTGGCGACCTTGTCGACCGCCTGCTGGTAGACGAAGCCGACCGCGATGATCGTCTTGTAACCACCGTCGATCAGGTTCTTGAGGCGGGTCTCCTTGTCAGCCTCGGCCTCACCGGTCTTGGCGTCGGCCTCGGTGACCGCGACGCCGAGCTCGGCCTTGGCCTTGTCGAGACCGCGAGCGGCGGAGTCGTTGAACGACTGGTCGCCACGGCCGCCGATGTCGTAGGCCATACCGACCTTGATCGAGCCGTCGCCCGAACCGGAGGAGGTGTTGCTGTCAGTGCTCTTTGCGCCGCAAGCGGCGAGCGAGGCCATGCCCAGGGAACCCGAGAGCACAACCGCAGCGAGCTTCATTGAACGGCGCAAGGGAGTATCTCCTTCTCACACGCACCTGATTAGCGTGGTCGGACGCCACCGTAACGCGCGTAGAACACGGTTGGGTTACGGGGTGCCGGAGCATTCGGGTTGTTATCAAACCGTGGTCTCACGGTCTTCCCGAGGCCCTATTTCCCGTGCGCGACGGTGATCCAAAGCTGGTTTTGCGGCTCAGTCTACGGAACCGTTCGATTAGCTCGGATGGCGGTAAACCGGCCGGTCACCCCGATGGGGTGCCGACCGGTCGTCCGGGGGGGTCGCCCGAGGGGGCGTTCACACGGTGCCCGAGGAGATGTCCGGGGACGGCGTGCGCCGCTCAATCCCGCGGCCCAGTCCTGCTGTTCGGTTTCCGCGGCTCGGTCCTGCGGCTGGGTCCTGCCGTTCGGTTTCCGCAGCTCAGTCCCGCAGCTCAGTCCCGCGGCTCGTCCAGGGCGAGCGCCGCGAACAGCTCCACGCCGATCCCGATCGCGCGCTCGTCGGCGTCGAAGCGGCCCTGGTGCAGGTCGCGGACGGTGGTGTCACCGGGGGCGCGGACGCCGAGCCGGGCCAGCGCGCCCGGGGCGTGCTCCAGGTACCAGGAGAAGTCCTCGCCGCCCAGGCTCTGCTCGGTGCTCTCCACCACCCGCGCGCCCTCCCGGCCGAACCGGTCGGTCATCGCCGCGTCCAGCAGGGCGACCGAGACCGCCTCGTTGACCACCGGCGGCACCCCCCGGTGGTAGTCCAGCGTCCACTTCGCCCGGTAGGTCTCGGCCAGCTTGGCGATCAGCTCGTGCAGCAGGTCGGGCGCCTCGCGCCAGCCGTCCAGCTCCAGGCAGCGGACGGTGCCCTCCAGTTCGGCGTGCTGCGGGATGACGTTGGACGCGGAGCCGGAGGCGATCCGGCCCCAGACCAGGCTCACGCCCCAGCGCGGGTCCATCCGACGGGCCAGCGCGCCCGGCAGGTCGGCGGCCATCCGGGCGACCGCGGTCACCAGATCGGTGGTCAGGTGCGGGCGGGCGGTGTGCCCGCCGGGGCCGTCCAGGTGCAGCACCAGGCGGTCGCAGGCCGAGGTGATCGCCCCGGTGCGCAGGGCGATCCGGCCCACCTCCACCTTGGGGTCGCAGTGCACCGCGAAGATCCGGCCGACGCCGTCCATCCCCCCGGCCTTGATCACGTCCAGCGCACCGCCCGGCAAGACCTCCTCGGCCGGCTGGAACACCAGCCGGACGGGGCGGCGCAGTTCGCCGGTGCGGACGGCCTCGGCCAGCACCAGGGCGGTGCCGAGCACCACCGCGGTGTGCACGTCGTGGCCGCAGGCGTGGGCCCGGCCGGGGACGGTCGAGCGGTACGGCACGTCGGTCTTGGCGTCGTCGATCGGCAGCGCGTCGATGTCGGCGCGGAAGGCCAGGAACTCGGTGCCGGGGGCGGTGCCGGCCGGGACGACGTCGACGATCAGGCCGGTGCCGCCGGGCAGCACCCGGGGGCTCAGGCCGGCCGCCACCAGCCGGTCGCGGAGCAGGCCGGTGGTGCGGAACTCCTGGCGGCCGAGCTCCGGGTGCCGGTGCAGGTCACGGCGGAAGGTGATCAGCTCGGACTCCAGCCCCCGGACCCGGGCGCGCAGTTCGGCGGCGGGGCGGGCGGTGGCCAGAGTGGCGCCCGGCTGAGCGGGCTCAGGACGGTTCATCTCAACAAGGGTAGGCCTGTTGGGGGGATTTGGCCCGACTTCTGGAAAACTAGTCCCCGGATGGGCGCATACCGGCCGAACAGGTGGGTATGACATCTCGTTTCAGCCGCCTTCCCCGGTTGCTTGCCCTGTGCAACGATCACCCGGAGCGGCGGTCACGGCCGCCCCAATCTTGACGTGACGTCAGAAGCGCTCCACCGGGGCGTACACGCCCCACACCTCCCGCAGGGCGTCGCAGACCTCGCCGACGGTGGCCCGCGCGGCCAGCGCCTCCTTCATCGGGTACAGCACGTTCCCCGCCCCCTCCGCGGTGCGGCGCAGCCCGTCCAGCGCCCGGGCGACGGCCACGCGGTCCCGCCCGGCGCGCAGCCGGGACAGCCGCTCGACCTGCTGCCGCTCGACCGCCGGATCCACCCGCAGCGGCCGGTACGGCTCCTCGGCGTCCAGCCGGAAGCGGTTGACGCCGACCACCGTCCGCTCGCCGGAGTCGGTCTCCTGCTGGAGCCGGTAGGCGGTGCGCTCGATCGCGGCCTTCTGGAAGCCCCGCTCGATCGCGGCCACCGCGCCGCCCAGCTCCTCGACCCGGGCCATCAGCGCCAGCACGGCGGCCTCCACCTCGTCGGTCAGCGACTCGACCGCGTACGAGCCGGCGAACGGGTCGGCGGTGGCGGTCACGTCGGTCTCGTGGGCGAGCACCTGCTGGGTACGCAGGGCGAGCCGGGCGGCCTTCTCGGTGGGCAGCGCGATCGCCTCGTCGAAGCCGTTGGTGTGCAGCGACTGGGTGCCGCCGAACACCGCGGCGAGCGCCTGCACCGAGACCCGGACCAGGTTCAGCTCGGGCTGCTGGGCGGTGAGCTGCACCCCGGCGGTCTGGGTGTGGAAGCGCAGCATCCACGAGCGCGGGTCCTTCGCGCCGAACTCCTCCCGCATCACCCTGGCCCAGATCCGGCGGGCGGCACGGAACTTGGCCACCTCCTCCAGCAGCGTGACCCGGGCCACGAAGAAGAACGAGAGCCGGGGGGCGAAGTCGTCCACCGCCATCCCGGCGGCGATCGCGGTACGGACGTAGGCGATGCCGTTGGCCAGCGTGAAGGCGATCTCCTGCGCCGGATCCGCCCCGGCCTCGGCCATGTGGTAGCCGGAGATGGAGATGGTGTTCCAGCGCGGGATCTCCGCCCGGCAGTACCGGAAGACGTCCGCGACCAGCCGCAGCGAGGGCTGCGGCGGGAAGATGTACGTGCCCCGGGCGATGTACTCCTTCAGCACGTCGTTCTGGACCGTGCCGGTCAGCCGGGCCGGCGCCACCCCCTGGGCCTCGCCGACCAGTTGGTAGAGCAGCAGGAGCAGGGCGGCGGGCGCGTTGATGGTCATGGAGGTGGACACCCCGCCCAGCGGGATGCCGTCGAACAGGACGGCCAGGTCCTCGACGCTGTCGACGGCCACGCCCACCTTGCCCACCTCCCCGGCGGCGAGCGGCGCGTCCGAGTCGTAGCCCATCTGGGTGGGCAGGTCGAAGGCCACCGACAGGCCGGTGCCGCCGCCCGCGATCAGCTGCCGGTAGCGGGCGTTGGACTCGGCGGCGGTGCCGAAGCCCGCGTACTGGCGCATCGTCCACGGCCGCCCGGCGTACATCGTCGGGTAGACGCCCCGGGTGTACGGGTACTCCCCCGGCCGGCCGAGCCTGCTCGCCGGATCCCAGTCGGCCAGCGCCTCCGGGCCGTACAGCGGCTCGATCGGGAAGCCTGACTCGGCGCGGCGCGGCTCGGCTGCCATGAGGTCCCTCCACGGGATCGGCGGGGGCATCGGTCGGTCCTCGCAATGTAGGACAGGACCCGGAGCGGGACCGGTCGGCGCGGGCGCGGACGCGGTTGAGATGATCGGGTGAACGACCGGATGAGCCCCAGGGAGTGGCAATGACCGAGCAGAAGGTGGCCGTGGTCACCGGTGCCAGCAGCGGAATCGGCGCGGCGACCGCCCGCCGGCTGGCGGCCGAGGGCTTCGACGTGGTGCTGACCGCCCGGCGGACCGAGCGGATCGAGGCGCTGGCCAAGGAGATCGGCGACGGGGGCGGTTCGGCCAGGGCGGTCACGCTCGACGTCACCGACCGGGCCGCCGTGGACGCCTTCGCGGCCGAGGTGGGCCGGGTCGACGTGCTGGTGAACAACGCCGGCGGGGCGATCGGCGCCGAGACGGTCGAGCACGGCGACCCGGCCGACTGGCGGGCCATGTACGAGGTGAACGTGCTCGGCGTGCTGCACGTGACGCAGGCGCTGCTGCCGGCCCTGCGGGCCACCGGCGACGGCACCGTGCTGGTGCTCTCCTCGACCGCCGCGCTGGCCGCGTACGAGGGCGGCGGCGGGTACGTCGCGGCCAAGCACGCCGCGCACACCATCGCGGCGACGCTGCGCCTGGAGCTGTGCGGGGAGCCGATCCGGGTGATCGAGATCGCCCCCGGCATGGTGAAGTCCGAGGGCTTCGCGGTCACCCGCTTCCGCGGCGACGAGGAGAAGGCCGCGGCCGTGTACGCCGGCGTGGCCGAGCCGCTGACCTCGGAGGACATCGCCGACACCGTGGCCTGGGCGGTCACCCGCCCCCCGCACGTCAACATCGACCTCCTGGTCGTCCGCCCCCGCGCCCAGGCCGCCAACCACAAGGTCCACCGCGGCTGACGGCGGTCGGATCCACCGGCGACCCGGCCACCCCGTACGCCTCTGGCGAGCCTCGCCAGAGCCACCCTCCTGAGGCGGGGGTGCCGGGTCAACAGATGCCGGATTAACGGATGAATGTGGGGAGGGCGCTGACACAAAGATGTCAACGTCACAACTTGATAGCTCGTCCGGATGAATTCCGCGCGCGCCCTCCCCAACTGATGACCGCTCAACTACCTTTGAGGAGCTGCCCGACCGGCGCCGCGACACCGCCCGCAGCCCCCATACTTCAGCTGCTTCACCCCACCCCACTTCACCGGCACCTTCCCGCCCTCACGAGGAGGACCCGCTGGCCAGCGACGTCCCACCACAGCGGCTCGATCCAAGCTCCGAGCCGACCCTCCTCGGGCTGCACCGCTTCAACGAAGCCGATGCCGGCGCCGCCGAGGAGGCCCTCCTGGCCTGCTGCGGCAGCCACCGCTGGGCCCTGCGGCTCACCGCGCACCGGCCCTACCCCGACATAGAGTCCCTGCTGGCCGCCGCCAGCGAGGCCTCCTACGACCTCCGCCCGGCCGACCTGGCCGAGGCGCTCGCCGACGAGAGCTGGATGCCGCAACCGCTGCTCGGCATGCGGGCACCGGGCAGCCAGGCCGCGCACACCGCGCTGCGGGCCGCCCACGCCGCGTACGAGGCCAGGTTCGGCCACGTCTTCGTGGTCTGCCTGGAGGGCGTGGCCCCGGAGGAGATGCTCGACACCGTGCTCTCCTCGATCCGCACCCGGCTGGCCAACGACCCCGACGAGGAGCGGCTGATCTCGGCGGACGAGCTCCGCCGGATCTCCCTCACCCGGCTGGAGCACCTGGTCGCCACCCATTCGGAGGCCGGGGCGCGCTGAGCCGCCGACTCCTCCCCCATCCCGCCCACTCCCTCTCCGCCCGCTACTTCTTCTTCGCCTGCGCGGCCCGCAGCTTGGCCACCTGCTGCCGGACGATCACCTCGTCCGGCGCGGTGGCCGGCTCGGCGGCGACCCCGAAGGTGGTGAACACCGCGAGCGCCGGCCCGATCCGGGCCAGCACCGCACGCTGCGAGAGCACCGCGCTCCCCGATTCATTCGTCAGGGTGAATCCGAGCGCGGCGTCCGCTCCCCCGGGGGTGGGCGTGTCCTCACGGTTCAGCCGGTGCCTGGTCCGGATCGGCGCCTTCTTCCCCGGCTTCTCGGCCGGCGGCGCCGGGGCCATAGAGGTGAACGCGGCACACGGGCCGAACAGCTTCTCCAGCTCCGCCTGGAGCACGGCCGCCCGCCCCGTCCGGTAGCCGAGCAGCCCGCCGTACACGCCGCCCCTGGGGTCGGCGGCCCGGGCCACGCTCAGGTCCGTCTCCGCGTACGGGTAGCCCGGGGCCTGGGCGGCCGGCGAGGCAGAGGCGGCCGGGGTGGCCGGGGTCACCGCGTCCAGCAGCGGCTGGCAGGCCGGGACGTCCGCGACCTCCCGCCCCGCGCCCGCCCCGGTGTCGCCGTGGCCGGGCGTCATCACCGTCACCGTGTAGCCCGCCCCGAGGTCGGCGTCGGCCACCGCGGCCGCCCGCAGCTCGGCCGCGGACAGCTCGCGACCGGGCCCGGCCCGGTCCGCGGAGGAGCCGCCGACCGCGGTGCAGCCCGTGGCGAGCATCAGCAGGGCCGCGAGGGCGGCGGCGGGCGGTCGGACGGGGCGAAGCGGCACGGGGGCCTCGGCAGGGTGTCGGCGGCGGAGCGGGCCGCCACCGTAACGCAGCCGAGCAGTCACCCAGAGCGACCAAAGCGCCGCCGGTTCCCGTCCGGCTAGGCCAGTCGTGCCTGATTGATCACACCTGAGACCCCCGGAGGCGGTTCGCGACGCGGCGTCGATAGGATGCTGGCGGCCGGTGGACCGTACCTGGCCGGGCTGACCGACACCGAAGCCGGCCGAGCCCCCAATCGCTTCCGGAGGGTTTTTCCGTGCCGGCTGGAACGCTGTACCGCGGCCGGGAAGGCATGTGGAGCTGGGTGGCTCATCGAGTCACCGGCGTCCTCATCTTTTTCTTCCTGTTCGCCCATGTCCTGGACACCGCTCTGGTGCGAGTGTCGCCCGAGGCGTACGACACCGTCATTCAGACGTACAAGACTCCTCTCGTGAACCTGATGGAGTACGGCCTGGTGGCCGCCATCCTGTTCCACGCCCTCAACGGCCTGCGGGTCGTCGCCGTGGACTTCTGGTCCAAGGGCCCGAAGTACCAGAAGCAGATGCTCTGGACCGTCGTGGCGGTCTGGGTCGTGCTGATGGCCGGTTCCTTCTACGGGATCCTGCAGCACACGCTGATCTCCTGGTTCGGGAAGTGAGCTGACACATGTCCACGGAATACTCCGACGCGCTGGTCGTCCCCTCCGCGCAGGCGCACACCGGCAAGGGCCTCGGCACCGGCAACCCGGCCGACGCGTTCGTCATCGAGCCGCCGCGCAAGCGGACCCCGAAGACCCCGCGCCGCACCCGCACCAACTTCGAGATGCTGGCCTGGCTCTTCATGCGCCTGTCCGGCATCGTCCTCGTGGTCCTGATCCTCGGCCACCTGCTGATCATGCTGGTGCTCGACGGCGGCGTCTCCAAGATCGGCTTCGCCTTCGTGGCCGGCCGCTGGGCCTCGCCGTTCTGGCAGGTCTGGGACCTCACGATGCTCTGGCTCGCCATGCTCCACGGCGCCAACGGCATGCGGCAGGTCATCAACGACTACGCCGAGAAGGACTCGACCCGGCTCTGGCTGAAGGGGCTCATGGGTACCGCCACGGTCTTCACCGTGCTGCTCGGCACCCTGGTGATCTTCACCTTCGACCCCAACATCTGACGACAAAGCATCTAATCGGCAATCGGCAGAGGCCAGAGGCGAGTTAGAACCCCCATGCAGATTCACCAGTACGACACCGTCATCGTCGGCGCCGGCGGCGCCGGCATGCGCGCGGCCATCGAGTCGACGCAGCGCACCCGCACCGCCGTCCTGACCAAGCTCTACCCCACCCGGTCCCACACCGGCGCGGCCCAGGGCGGCATGTGCGCCGCCCTCGCCAACGTCGAGGAGGACAACTGGGAGTGGCACACCTTCGACACGGTCAAGGGTGGTGACTACCTGGTCGACCAGGACGCCGCCGAGATCATGTGCAAGGAGGCCATCGACGCCGTCCTCGACCTGGAGAAGATGGGCCTGCCCTTCTCCCGCACCGAGCAGGGCCGGATCGACCAGCGCCGCTTCGGCGGGCACTCCCGCAACCACGGTGAGGCCCCCGTCCGCCGCTCCTGCTACGCGGCCGACCGCACCGGTCACATGATCCTCCAGACGCTGTTCCAGAACTGCGTCAAGCACGGCGTCGAGTTCTTCAACGAGTTCTACGTCCTCGACCTGCTGATCAACGAGGGCAAGACGGCCGGCGTCGTCGCCTACGAGCTGGCCACCGGCGAGATCCACGTCTTCCAGGCCAAGTCCGTCGTGTTCGCCTCCGGCGGCACCGGCAAGTTCTTCAAGGTCTCCTCCAACGCCCACACCCTCACCGGTGACGGCCAGGCCCTGGTGTACCGCCGCGGCCTGCCGCTGGAGGACATGGAGTTCTTCCAGTTCCACCCGACGGGCATCTGGCGCATGGGCATCCTGCTCACCGAGGGCGCCCGCGGCGAGGGCGGCATCCTGCGCAACAAGGACGGCGAGCGCTTCATGGAGCGCTACGCCCCCGTCATGAAGGACCTCGCGTCCCGTGACGTCTGCTCCCGCGCGATCTACACCGAGATCCGCGAAGGCCGCGGCTGCGGTCCGGACGGCGACCACGTCTACCTGGACCTGACCCACCTGCCGCCGGAGCAGCTGGACGCCAAGCTCCCGGACATCACCGAGTTCGCCCGCACCTACCTCGGCATCGAGCCCTACACGGACCCGATCCCGATCCAGCCCACCGCGCACTACGCCATGGGCGGCATCCCGACCAACGTCGAGGGTGAGGTGCTGCGCAACAACACCGACGTCGTCCCGGGCCTGTACGCGGCCGGCGAGGTCGCCTGCGTGTCCGTGCACGGCGCCAACCGCCTGGGCACCAACTCGCTGCTGGACATCAACGTGTTCGGCCGTCGCGCGGGCATCGCCGCCGCCGACTACGCCAACGTGCACGAGTTCGTCGAGCTGCCCGAGAACCCGGCCGAGAAGGTCCAGGCCCTGGTCGACGGCCTGCGCGAGGCCGCCGGCACCGAGTCCGTGGCGCAGATCCGCAAGGAGCTGCAGGAGACCATGGACGCCAACGCGATGGTGTACCGCACCGGCGCCACCCTGAAGCAGGCGGTCGAGGACATCGCCGCGCTGAAGGAGCGCTACAAGAACGTCTCGATCCAGGACAAGGGCTTCCGGTACAACACGGACCTCCTGGAGGCCGTCGAGCTGGGCAACCTGCTCGACCTGGCCGAGGTGCTGGCCGTCTCCGCGCTGGCCCGCGAGGAGTCGCGCGGCGGCCACTACCGCGAGGACTTCCCGACCCGTGACGACGTGAAGTTCATGCAGCACACCATGGCGTACCAGGAGGTGGCCGCCGACGGCAGCACCTCCATCCGCCTCGACTACAAGCCGGTCGTCACGACCCGCTACCAGCCGATGGAGCGTAAGTACTGATGAGCACTCCTACCGTGGAGAAGCACTCGGCCGCTCTGGACGCGGTCGAGGCGGGCGGCGTCGAGCTGATCACCGTCACCTTCCGGATCCGCCGGTTCAACCCGGAGGAGCACCCGGACCCGGTGTGGGTCGACTACCAGCTGACGCTGGACCCGAAGGAGCGCGTTCTGGACGCGCTCAACAAGATCAAGTGGGAGCAGGACGGCACCCTCACCTACCGCCGTTCCTGCGCGCACGGCATCTGCGGCTCCGACGCCATGCGGATCAACGGCCGCAACCGGCTGGCGTGCAAGACCCTGATCAAGGACGTCAACCCGGAGAAGCCGATCACGATCGAGGCCATCAAGGGCCTCACGGTCCTCAAGGACCTGGTCGTGGACATGGACCCGTTCTTCCAGGCGTACAAGGACGTCATGCCGTTCCTCATCACCGAGGGGAACGACCCGACCCGCGAGCGCCTGCAGTCCGCCGAGGAGCGCGAGCGCTTCGACGACACCACCAAGTGCATCCTGTGCGCCGCGTGCACGTCGTCCTGCCCGGTGTTCTGGAACGACGGCCAGTACTTCGGCCCGGCCGCGATCGTGAACGCGCACCGCTTCATCTTCGACTCGCGCGACGAGGGCGCCGAGCAGCGCCTGGAGATCCTCAACGACCGTGAGGGCGTGTGGCGCTGCCGCACCACCTTCAACTGCTCCGAGGCCTGCCCGCGCGGCATCGAGGTCACCAAGGCGATCCAGGAAGTGAAGCGGGCGCTGGTCACCCGCCGCTTCTGATCCCCACCTGACACGGCGAAGGCCCCCGTCCGATCGGATGATCGGACGGGGGCCTTCGCCGTGGGCTCAGCGCAGCGCGCCGAGGTCCTTCGGGGCGGACCAGCCGCTGAAGGTCACCAGGTGCCGGTCGGCGGTCACGGCCCACAGGTCCGGCGTGCCGTCCCCGTCACCGTCGCCCGAGCTGCCGAGGGTCGGGTAGGCGGCGGTGGTGAAGCCGGTGGCGACCACGTTCGCCTTCGGGTCCGCGAGCGCGGAGAAGTCGAAGGTGCCGTCAGCCTTCTTCGGGACCGGGTAGGCGTGCAGGTCACCGGTGGCCCGGTCGCGCGCCCACAGGGCGAGGTTGCCGGCGGCGTCCGGGCCGGGGGCGATCAGGTCGTAGCCGGCCCAGTCGCCGGTGGTGGTGAGCTGACGGGCGCTCCCCAACTCGTACGAGAAGCCGGGGTCGGCGAACAGCCAGAGGTTGCCCTCCTCGATGGTCACCAGTGAGGAGACGGTCGAGTCGTTCAAGGAACCGATCAGGGCCAGCTGATCGGCCTTGTGCCAGTCGGCTGCGTAGCCCCCGGGGCAGGCGGTCGCCTTACCGGAGGCGTTCTGGCAAGCCCTCGGCCGGGAGACCGAGAGCCGGCCTCCGGTGAAGGAGCCGTAGTCCTGGTTGCTGGAGAAGTACAGCGCCCGGGATCCGCCCTCGTGCATCAGCAGGTCGTCCATCGGCGCGTGGGAGTCGTCCCAGCCCCGGTGCATGACCTGGACGTTGGTCCAGGAATTCTGGTTGGGCGACCAGTTGGCCGGGATCGTCGCGGTCGGGATGGTGCTCGCCGAGCCGCCGCTGATGATCTGGAGGTTGCCTGCGGAGTCCGGAAGCAGGATGTCCGGAACACCGTCGCCGTCGACGTCGCCGAGGGCCTGCGGCGGGTTCGGGTTCGAGGGAGCGTAGAAGGTGTAGGACGCCGCGCTGACGTTGCCCGCGTTGTCCATCACCTGGACGTTGAGGATGTTGGTGCCCCAGTTCCGCACTTTCAGCGGCAGCGACACCGTACCGTCGCCGTTCGGCCGAACGGCGTTCGGCGAGGAGCAGTCGCCGACACCCAGCATGGAGAAGCCGTACCGGAAGCAGGCGATGCCGGAAGCCGCGCCGCCGGCCGGAGCCGGGTCGACGCCCTTGAGGACGAAGGTGCCGATCTGGCCCGCGTACTTGGTGGCGGTGCCGCCCGCCGGGAAGTCGGGCGAGGAGACCGTGACGGTCGGGCTCGTGGTGTCCACCCGGAAGTGGCAGTCCGCCGACGGGGCGGAGGTCTGCTGGTCCTGCACGGCCCAGGCGTGCCACGCGTAGCCGTGCCCGTCCACCAGGCCGGGGACGGCGACCTTGGCCTGCTGGCCGTACGCCTGGGACGCCCCGGTGAACACCGGGTCCTGGGCGCCCGTGGTCTCGTCCCAGACGCCGAACCGGGCGCCGGTGCCGGTGACCTTGGCGTTGAGCGTCGGGCCGTTCGTGGTCCGTCCGACCCAGCTCGGGTCGGTGGTCGAGTCGCAGGCGTCGGCGCGGTACTCGCTGCCCTGGCTGGTGCCGAGGACGGCCGGCGCGGTGTCGGCGGCGAAGGCGCCGGGCGCGGTGAGCAGGCCTGCCGCGATCGCGGCCGCCGTCACCCCGCCGAGTCTGCGGGCATGCCGAAGTGTCATGGAAGTACCCCACCCCTTTGATCGAGAGATCTCGTTACGTGTACGAGCGGTGAGGATCTTTCCAGTGGGGACCGACAGCGGCAACGGAGATTCAGTCGGTGGACGGGGTGCGGCGGGTGGCGCGGAGGCCGCGCAGGCCGATGGCGCCGACGGCGATGCCGAGGAGGAAGGAGGTGACGGCGAGGAGGAGGTGGATCCAGAAGAAGGCGGTGGGCTGGGAGTGGTCGCCGTCGGTGAAGGCCTGGCCGCCGGAGTCCTTCCAGAGGTTCTTGACGAAGGTGGTCCAGATGATGATCGACCAGACGCCGAAGGCGGTCAGGAACCAGGAGGTGCGGCGGCTGAGCTTCATGGGGGTCCTCGTCGGGGGTGTGGGGGCGGGGTGCGTCCCCCAGTATGCGCGGACCGCCGATCGGCGTAGGGCGGGCCCCTCATACGGAGGACCGGCCCGGTGTGGCGCACAGCGGATGCCCCGGAGTGGGTACGGTCTGCGCGTGTCCACACGTCGTCAGAAATTCGCGCATCTGTTCGTCACGACCGCCGCGGTCCTCCCGGCCCTGCTCGCCGCCCCGGGGGCGGTCGCTGCCCCGCAGGAGCCGCCCCCGGCCGCTTCCGCGGTCGGCGGCGAGCGGCTCGGGCGCTCCGGGGTCCAGGTCTCGCCGCTGGCCGGAGCCCCGGCCCTGCCGAGGGACCTCACCGGCCAGTCCTGGATAGTCTCCGACGCCACGTCGGGCGACGTGCTGGCGGCCAGCAACCCGCATCTGCGGCTCGCCCCGGCCAGCACCCTGAAGATCCTCTTCGCCGACACCGTGCTGCCCAAGTTCGACCGCAACACGGTGCACAAGGTCGCCGACGAGGAGATCCTCGGGATCGGTGAGGGCAGCAGCCTGGTCGGCATCAAGGAGAACCTGGACTACCGGGTCGAGGACCTGTGGCGCGGGGTGTTCCTGAGCTCGGGCAACGACGCCGTGCACGTCCTGGCGCACATGAACGGCGGCGTGGAGCAGACCGTCACCGAGATGCAGTCCCGCGCCGACGCCCTCCAGGCCCGGGACACCCGGGTGATCTCCCCGGACGGCTACGACATGGACGGGCAGCTCTCCTCGGCCTACGACCTGTCGCTGTTCGCCCGGGCCGGCCTGCGCAACCCCGACTTCCGGATGTACTGCGCCACCCGGCAGGCGATGTTCCCGGGCGCGGTGGACAAGAACACCGGCCAGCGCGGCAGTTTCGGGATCGCCAACACGGACCGCCTGCTGGGCAAGTACCCCGGCCTGATCGGGGTGAAGAACGGTTTCACCACCAACGCCGGCTCGACCTTCGTCGGCGCCGCCGAACGCAACGGCCGCACCCTGCTGGTGACCGTGATGCACCCGGACAGCTACCAGAAGGTCTACGACGAGACCGCGGCCCTGCTGGACTGGGGCTTCGCGGCGGCCGGCAAGGTGCAGCCGGTCGGCAAGCTGGTCGACGAGCTCCCGCCGGACGGCGAGCCCTCCGGCCAGGCCGGCGGCACCGCCGGCGCGCCCCCGCCGCACTCCACCCCCGCCACCCGGCCCGGCACCGCCCCCACTGCCGCCCCGGCCGCCGCCGAGGACGACGGGCTCGGCCTCGGCGGCTGGCTGGCCGTCGTGCTGGTGACGGCCGCGGCCGGCTACGGGGTGCTGGTCCTGCGGCGCGGCCGCCGCGGGGCCTCCGGCTGGTGACGGCCGGACGGACGGCCCGGCCTCAGGGTTCCTCCCGGGGCCGGGCCGCCGTCGTGTCCGCGGCCGCCTCCGCCTCGTCGGCCGCCGCCAGCAGCGCCCGGGCGTGCTCCCGGGTGCGCTCCCGGGCGGCCACCGGATCGGCCATCGCCGTCCAGGCCACGCAGTACATCAGCAGCCGGGAGACGAAGTTGATCCACAGCAGCAGCGCCACCGGCACGCCGAAGGCCCCGTACAGGCTCTTCCCGGCGACGGAGCCGAGGTAGGAGGCGAGCAGGACCTTCAGCAGCTCGAAGCCGACCGCGCCGATCAGCGCGCCCTGCAGCACGTCGCGCCGGCGCTGGCCGCCGATCCCGGGGAACGGCGCCAGCAGGTAGGCGAAGAGCAGCGTGTCGCACGCTATGGCGACGAGCACGCCGACTCCGGTCAGCAGGTAGCCGCTGGGCAGGCCGGTCCAGTCGGCGATCCGCCCGGCCAGCGTCGTCCCGGCGGTGGAGACACCGACCGAGATCAGCGACACCACGCCGAGGCCGCCCAGCACCGCGCAGTCCCAGCCCTTGCGCAGCACCACGTTGGTGTCGTCGTCGGGCAGCTGCCAGACGTCCCGGATCGAGGTGCGCATGGTGTCCACCCAGCCGAGGCCGGAGACCAGCAGCAGCGCCCCGCTGACCAGTCCGACGGCGCCCGCGTTGGCCACCAGGGACGGCAGGTTGAGCGCCTCCGAGATGCCCGGCAGCTGGTCGGAGATGTGCTTCTGCAGGTCCGCGACCTGGCTGCTGCTGAGCGTCGAGACGGCGATCGCCAGGCCCACCGTGAGCAGCGGGAACAGGGCGAGGAAGCCGAAGAAGGTGACCGCACCGGCCAGCCGGTTGCCCCGGGCCGCGGAGAAGTGCTCGTACACCCGGTACGGGCGGCTGCGCAGCACCCACGTGACGAGCGGGCCGATGACCGGGAGGCGGGTCAGGAAGTCCACCCGACCGGTTATACCGGCCCGTCCTCCGAATGGCCGTCAGGCTCGGCGCAGATTCTAGCGTTTCACCAGGCGGCGGGCCCGGGCGAGGGCGCGGACGGCCTGGTAGGCGCCGTAGCGGCCGTGGCTGAGCAGTTCGGTGCGCACGCCGTCCACGCCGGGCGGCGGGCGGTAGCCGGCCGGCCGGAGCCGGGCGCAGTGGGCGGCGGCGCGGCGGAAGTACTCGCGGCGGTCGCCGGGCGGGATCCGGCCGGGCTTGGAGACGACGGTGTTGAGGTGGTGCAGCATCCGGCCGTAGACGACCGGGCGCCAGTGGTCGAGGTCGGGGCGGTGGTCCAGGAAGGCGAAGACCAGGTCGTACTGGGCGAAGACGTCGAAGTGCTTGCGGCTGGCGGTGGCCAGGATGTTGCCGCCCTCCTGGCGCTGGCGGTAGTGCACGCCGACCTCGTCGAGCAGGGTGATCCGGGCCGCGGCGAGCAGCACCGGGTACGTCCAGGGGGTGTCCTCGTAGTAGCCGGCCGGGAAGACCAGCTGCTGGGCGGTGACGAAGTCTCGGCGGTAGGCCTTGTTCCAGACCACCTGGAGCAGGTCGAGCAGGTCGGGACGGGCGGCGAGGTCGAAGACGTCCGGGGAGGCGGCGCCGAACACGTGGGCGGAGGCGGCCCGGGTGATCCGGCCGTCGGCGTAGGTGCGGGCGTAGTCGTAGACCAGGACGTCCGGGTCGCCGGTGGCGGCGAGCCGGTCGTCGACGCTCTTGAGCAGTTGGGGGGTGAGCGTGTCGTCGCTGTCGAGGAAGATCACGTAGTCCCCGGTGGCGACCTCCAGGCCGGCGTTGCGGGCCCGGCCGAGGCCGACGTTCTCGGGCAGGTGCAGCACCCGGATCCGCGGGTCGGCGGCGGCCTCGTCGAGCATCGGGCCGCAGCCGTCCGGGGAGCGGTCGTCCACCGCGATCAGTTCGAGGTCGGGGCCGCCCTGGCCGAGCACCGAGTCGAGACACTCGGCGAGGTAGTCCTCAACCTGGTACACGGGGACGATCACGCTGAAGCGGGGCACGGGCCCAGCGTAGTGGCCCCGAAGGGCCCCATGGCCCGGAGGTAGGATCGGTGCGCACGTACGCACCGATCCAAAGTGCGGTCAGGCCCTCACCGGGCTGCCACGCTCCTTCCCGAGAAAGGCCTGCGTAGCCGATGGCTCCCCGCCTCTCCATCGTCGTTCCGATCTACAACGTCGAGCGTTACCTGGTCGAATGCCTCGACTCGATCGCCGCCCAGACCTTCACGGACTTCGAGTGCGTCATGGTCGACGACGGTTCGAAGGACGACAGCGCGGCCCTCGCCGAGGCGTACGCGGCCAAGGACTCGCGGTTCCGGCTGGTCCGCCAGGTGAACAAGGGCCTCGGCGCGGCCCGCAACACCGGCATCCGGCACATCGACCCGGACGCCGAGTTCCTGTGCTTCGTCGACAGTGACGACTCGATGCCGCCGAGCGCGTACGAGCTGATGATCAACACTCTGGACGAGACCGGCTCGGACTTCGCCACCGGCAACGTGCTGCGGTTCCGCGCGGTGGGCTACTACCAGTCCGGCGGGCACTCGAAGCCGTTCAGGGAGACCAAGCTCAAGACGCACATCACCGAGATCCCGGCGCTGGTCACCGACCGCACCGCGTGGAACAAGGTGTACCGCCGCTCCTTCTTCGACGCGGCCGGCATCCTCTACCCCGAGGGCATCCTGTACGAGGACGCGCCGGTCAGCGTGCCGCACCACTACCTCGCCAAGAGCGTGGACGTGCTCTGCGAGCCGATCTACCACTGGCGCGAGCGCGAGGTCGGCGAGATGTCGATCACCCAGATGCGCACCAACCCCAAGGGCCTGATCGACCGCGTCACCTCAGTCGAGCTGGTCCGCGGCTGGCTGCGCAAGCAGACCGATCCGCGCTTCGCCCAGTACCTGCGCTCCTACGACGAGAACACCCTCGTCGAGGAGATCCCGATGTTCTTCTGGTCCGTCGTGGACGGCGACAAGGAGTACCGGGACGCCTACGTCAAGAACGTCAGCCGGCTGCTGCGGGCGATCGGCCCCGAGCAGGTCCGCAAGCTGCGGGCGCCGCTGCGGCTCAAGTACCACCTGACCCTCCAGGGCCGGATCGACGAGTTCGTCGAGCAGATCAAGTACGAGGGCGAGAGCAACGGCGGCGTCCAGGCCCGCGGTCTGCTGCGCCCGTACGCCGACTACCCGTTCCTGCGCGGCGGGCGCAAGAGCGTGCCGTCCGGCGTGCTCAAGCTGGACAACTCGCTGGTCATGCGCAGCCGGCTGTACGAGACGGCCTGGGTCGGCGGGCGGCTGCAGCTGACCGGGCACGCGTACCCGGAGCAGCTGGGCGCGGCCGGCAAGCACGACATGGTCCGCACCCTGGTGCTGCGCGAGGCCAAGGGCCGCCGGGTGATCGCGGTGCCGATGAAGACCCAGTACAGCCCCGAGGCCACCGCCAGCTGCCACCACGACCTGTACAGCTGCGACTGGGCCGGCTTCACCGTCGGCGTCGACCCGAAGAAGCTCAAGCACCGCGGCCAGTGGAAGGACGGCAACTGGCGCGTCCTGGTGGCCGGCGCGGGCAAGGGCGGCGTCTACAAGGGCCGGGTCTGGGCCGGCTGGAGCGACACCGCGCAGTACATCCCGGCGCACTGGGTCGAGCCGGACGTGCGGATCGTGCCGTGGGTCCGGGACGGCTCCGTCTACCTGCGGGTGGAGACGGTCAAGGCCCGGGTGACCGGCCTGGCTTCGCACGGCGGCCGGGTCGAGGTGTCGGGCGCGGCCCGCTCCGGCTCCAGCTTCGCCGGGGCCCGGCTGCGGCTCACCCACGTCGAGTCCGACCGCGAGCTGGCCTTCCCGCTGGAGCTGGGCGCGCCGGTCGGCAGCCTGCAGCCGTTCAGCGTGTCCTTCCCGGCGGCCGAGCTGACCGCCGTCCGCGAGGCCTGGGCCGAGCTGGACCCGGTGGCCGCCGAGCGAGGCCGTGACCGCTGGGACACCGCGCTGCTGCTGGCCGACGGCAGCACCGTCCCGGTGACCTGGGACGACCGCAACGCCCCGGCGCAGCTGCACCTGCCGCTCAACCCGGACGCCCCGGCCGACCAGCGCCGGGCGCTCTACTCCAAGCCCTCCCCCAGCGGGTACCTGCAGTTCTCCGACCAGCTGCTCCAGCCGGTGGTGGACGAGGTCTCCACCCGCGGCGCGGACGGCTTCCTGCTCAGCGGTTCGTTCCCGCTGTCCGGCGCGCACCGCTGGGAGCTGGTGGTCCGCCACGACTGGCGCGAGGAGGAGCACGTCTACCCGGTGGAGATCGCGGACGGACGGTTCCGGACCGCGCTGCCCGCCGTGCCGACGGCTTCCTTCGCCGGCCGGGTGCCGCTCGCCCAGGGCACCTGGAACGTCTTCTTCCGCCCGGTCGGTGCCCCGGCCGAGGAGCTTCCGAGCTCGTACGCGCTGATCTCGCCGGACTGCTTCGGCGCGATGCCGCTGGAGGTGGAGTCCCGGGGCAAGCGCATCGTGCTGGAGCGCCGCCACCACGACGGCCTCTCCCTGGAGTCGCACTCGGCGCTGCTGCCGGAGGAGCGCAGCGGCTACCGGCTGCGCCAGCTGCGGTTCGTCGACTACCCGAACGCCCGCCGGCACCCGGTGCGCGACACCGTGCTGTACAACGTCGGCCTCGGCGGCCTGTACGCCGACTCGCCGCGGGCGGTCCACGAGGAGCTGGTCCGCCGCGGCCTGCCGCTGGAGCACCTGTGGGGCAGTGACGACCTCCAGGCCGATCTGCCGCAGTCGGCGAGCGCGATCCGGCTGTGGAGCCCGGAGTGGTTCGAGGCGCTGGCGACCGCCAAGTACATCGTCACCAGCACCCACCTGCCCGACTTCTTCGTCCGCCGCCCCGGACAGGTGGTCCTGCAGACCTGGCACGGCAGCCCGCTGAAGCAGATCGGCCTCGATTTCGAGAAGGTCTGGTTCACGGATGCGAACTACCTGAAGGGCCTCGCCCGGGAGGTGCCGAGCTGGAGTCTGCTGGCGGCTGGCAACAGCTGGTCGGCCCCGATCCTGCGACGCGCGTTCGATTACAAGGGCGAGATTCTCGAAAGCGGTTCGCCCAAGAATGACCTGCTCTTCGCGGCCGACCGGGAGAAGACCGCCGAACAGGTGCGCGAAAGGCTCGGCCTGCCCGAGGGCAAGAAGGTCGTGCTCTACGCGCCGACCTGGCGCGAGGACCGGCGCCGGCCGAACGGCGGGTACCAGCTGGACCTGCGGCTCGACCTGGCGGCGGCCAAGGCCGCGCTCGGCGACGACCAGGTACTGCTGGTGCGCCGGCACAGCATGATGTGCGGTCAGATCCCGGGCGCCGGCAACGGCTACATCTGGGACGTCGGCAGCTACCCCGACATGGCGGAGCTGCTGCTGATCGCCGACGTGCTGATCACCGACTACTCCGCCAGCGTGTTCGACTTCGCCGCGACCGGCAAGCCGATCCTGTTCTTCACCTACGACCTGGAGCACTACCGCGACAACCTGCGCGGCTTCAGCCTGAACTTCGAGGCTGAGGCGCCCGGCCCGCTGCTGGCCACCTCCGAGGAACTGGTCGACGCGCTCGGCCGGGTCGGCGAGGTCGCGGCCGAGTACGCCGACAAGGCCGCCGCGTTCCGCACGGCGTACTGCGACCTGGACGACGGCAAGGCCTCCGCCCGGGTGGTCGACGCGATGCTCCGCGCGGAGTAGCACCGAGCAGTACGGGGTAGCCCGGAGCATCCCCGAGAGCCCCGCAGAGGCGCCCGACGCGAACCGCGTCGGGCGCCTCCGCGTTTTCCTGGGAATTCCCTGACAATATCCCCGGCCTTTGCCTGCGCATTGCACTCGAACTAGTGTTTTGTCGGTGAATTTCACGGGAAATTCTCTGGTCCACACTGTTGACCCCGGACGGCGTCCCGGTATGGGATATGAATTCGGCCCCGGTTTCCTCTCGGCATCGGTCCGGCGGCCCCGGTCCACCGCCCATGGCCCGGCCCCCGTCCCGAAGGACCCCTGCCATGCCTGCGCTCACACGGTTCGTCCTTCCGCACGCCGACCCCCGCGTGAGCACCGACCAGCCCGCCGCCGACGAGGACGTCACCTTCGGCCTGCTGCGCGCCCGCTGGACCGGCCGCGGCCTGGAGCTCACCGGCTTCGCCCGCCCGGACGACCTCGACACCGGCCGCCCCGGCTCCGCCTGGACCTGGCTGACCCTGCGCCACGCCGACGGGAGCAGGCCGCCCGTCCACCTGCGCTCCCGGCCCCGCCGGCTGCCCGAGGTCACCGACGACAGCGCCCAGCCCGAGTTCAACCACGACTGGTCCGGCTTCACCGCCCTGATCGAGCCCGGCCGGCTGCGCCACGGCACCGACTGGCTGCTCGGCGACTGGCAGATCGAGGCCACCCTGTTCACCCGCCCACGCCCCACCCGGCTGCGCCGCCGGTACGGCGCCCTCGCCCCGCACTGGTGCGGCTCCGGCGAGTACCCGCCCGCCCACTGGGTGGACCACGACGTCCGTCTCCAGCCGCACTTCACCGACGGCCGGCTCCACCTGCGGCTCGAACGCCCGAGTGTCCGGCTCACCCACGCCACCCCCACCGCCGACGGCCTCGATCTGCGCGGCAGCGCGGACACCTGCCCGTCCGGCACCGTGCTGCGGCTGCGCCACCGGCAGAGCGACGCCGTGATCGAACGGCCGGTCGCCCGCACCGGCAACACCTTCGCCGTCCACCTGCCGTACCGGCCGTTCACCGCCGACGGCCGCGGCAGCGGCGAACTGGAGCACTGGGACACCGAGTTCCTGCACCCCGACGGCAGCACCGAGCAGCTCTGCCCGGACGAGCGCGGCGGCCCGGTGGCCGGCCAGCACCGACTGCCCGACACCCCGGACCGCGCCCTCTACCTCAAGCACCTCGCCGACGGCCGGCTCCAGGTGTGCGTCCAGCCCGCGGCCGGCCTGGTCGAGCGGATCGCCGTCCGGGCCGGCGGCTTCGAGCTCACCGGCCGCTGCCCGGACCGCGCCGCGGACCGGCTGGAACTCGTCCTGCGGCACACCGGCACCGCGAGCGAGGTCCGCTCCCCCGTCGAGGCCGACCAGGACGGCCGCTTCAAGGTCCTGCTGCCCGCCACCCGCACCGGCGCCGACGGCACCGCGCTGCCCCTGCGCAAGGGCATCTGGGAGGCCGCGCTGACGCCCGCCGGGCGGCCCGGCCCGAGCCGCCCGCTGCTCGCCGCACCGGCCGCCCTGCCCGCGCTGCCCGCCGCCACCACGGCCGGCGGCAAGCGGATCCTGCTCCAGCGCCGCTGGCACGACACCCTGCTGGTGGACTCCACCCCGGTGCTCACCCCCACCGAGCGCAGCGCCTGGACGCAGAGCCGCCAGCGCGCCGTCCACTACCCCGCCGCCCGCCGCGAACCGCTGCGCGAGGCCGTGCTGTACGACGTGTTCGGCGGCCGCGGCTACGCCGACTCGCCGCGCGCGGTGCACGCCGAACTGGCCCGCCGCGGAGCGCCGTTGGAGCACCTCTGGGTGGTCGACGACGCCCAGGCCGAACTGCCGCCCGGGGTCCGGGCCGTCCGGATCTGGAGCCCGGAGTGGTACCGCGCGCTGGCCACCTGCCGGTACCTGGTCGGCAACACGCACTTCCCGGACTTCCTGGAGCGCCGCCCCGGCCAGGTGGTGCTCCAGACCTGGCACGGCTCGCTGCTGAAGCGGATCGCCCACGACGTCGACAACCCCTGGCTGGCCGACCACGGCTACCTGGAGGCGCTCGACCGGGAGACCCCGCAGTGGAGCCTGCTGCTCTCCCCCAGCCCGTTCGCCACCCCGATCCTGCGCCGCGCGTTCCGCTACGACGGCGAGATCCTGGAGGCCGGCTACCCGCGCAACGACGTGCTCGCCCGCCCCGACGAGGCCGCCGCCGCGGCCGTCCGCCACCGGCTCGGCATCCCGGACGGCAAGCGGATCGTGCTGTACGCGCCGACCTGGCGCGAGGACCAGCAGCGCGGTGACGGCGACGGCTTCCGACTCGGCCTGCGGCTGGACCTCGACCACGCCCGGCGCCTGCTCGACCGGGACCACGTGCTGCTGATCCGCCCGCACGCGCACGTCCGCGAGCCACTGCCGGGCGCCGGGGACGGCTTCCTGTACGACTGCGGGGACTACCCCGACCCGCAGGAGCTGCTGCTGGTCGCGGACGTCCTGGTGACCGACTACTCGTCGATCATGTTCGACTTCGCCGTCACCGGCCGCCCGGTGCTCTTCTTCACCTACGACCTGGAGCACTACCGCGACACCCTGCGCGGCTTCTACTTCGACTTCGAGCCGCAGGCCCCCGGCCCGCTCGTCCCCACCTCGGCCGGACTGCTCGGCGCGCTGCGCGAACTCGCCGACTCCGGCGCGGACCTGCCGCCCGGGTACGCGGAGCGCCACCGGCGCTTCCGGGCCGAGCACTGCGTCCTGGACGACGGCGGCGCGTCCCGCCGGGTGGTCGACCGGATGCTCGAACTCGGAAGGTCAGTCCGGTAGTTCAGGAGAAAAGGTAGCTCCGCCAGGGCCGCCAGACCTCGTCCGCGTCGAAGCGGGAGAGGCCGAAGCCCGGCACCGGGAAGGCCGCCCGGAAGCCGCGCGCCTGCGCGTACGCCTGGTCCAGCGCGTCATCCGGCAGACCGTGCGCGACCGTCACGTGCGGGTGGTACGGGAACGCCAGCTCGCGGGCCAGCGGGCCGGAGCGGACGTCCGCCTCCAGCAGCCGGCACTCCTGCGCGCCCTCCTCGACCCGGACGAACACCACCGGGGAGACCGGGCGGAAGGTGCCGGCGCCGCGCAGCAGCATCCGGAACGGCCGGTGCGAGGCCGCCACCGCCGCCAGGTGCTCCTCGATCTTCGGCAGTGCCTCGGCCGGCACCTCGGTCGGCGGCAGCAGGGTGACGTGCGTCGGTATCGACCGGGCCAGCGGATCGCCGTGCCCGGCCCGGGCGTCCTGGATCTGCGCACCGTACGGATCCGGAACGCTCACGGACACGCCGATGGTGACGGCCTCGGGGAGACCGTCACCATCGGGCAGGCGTGTGAGGGGAGTCACCGCTTGGCGGCCGGGAGGAAGCCGACCCGGTCGTACACCGTCTCCAGCGTCTGCGCGGCCACCTCGCGAGCCTTCTCGGCGCCGATCGCCAGCACCCGGTCCAGCTCGGCCGGGTCGTCCAGGAAGGAGCGGGTGCGCTCCTGGAAGGGGGTGACCCACTCGGTGAACAGCTCGGCCAACTCGGTCTTCAGGGCGCCGTACATCTTGCCCTCGAAGTGCGCGACCAGCTGGTCGATCGACTGGCCGCTGAGCGCGGAGTGGATGCGCAGCAGGTTGGAGACGCCGGGCTTGCCGTCCTCGTCGTAGGAGACGACGGTGCCGGTGTCGGTGACGGCGCTCTTGAACTTCTTGGCGCTGACCTTCGCCTCGTCCAGCAGGTTGACCAGGCCCTTGTCCGAGGAGGCGGACTTGCTCATCTTGGCGCCCGGGTCCTGGAGGTCCTGGATCTTCGCCGTCTCCTTGAGGATGTACGGCTTCGGCACCGTGAAGGTCGGGCCGTAGCGGGTGTTGAAGCGGTCGGCGAGGTCGCGGGTGAGCTCCAGGTGCTGGCGCTGGTCCTCGCCGACCGGGACGGCGTCCGCCTGGTAGAGCAGGACGTCCGCGACCATCAGCACCGGGTAGGTGAACAGGCCGACCGTGGTGCTGTCCGCGCCGTGTCGGACGGACTTGTCCTTGAACTGGGTCATCCGGGAGGCCTCGCCGAAGCCGGTGAGGCAGTTCATCACCCAGGCGAGCTGCGCGTGCTCGGGCACGTGCGACTGGACGAACAGGGTGCAGTGCTCCGGGTCCAGGCCGGCGCCGAGCAGCTGGGCGGCGGAGACCCGGGTGTTCTCGCGCAGCTCCTTCGGGTCCTGCGAGACGGTGATCGCGTGCAGGTCGACGACCATGTAGAAGGCGTCGTTCTCCTTCTGCAGGTCCACCCACTGGCGCACCGCGCCCAGGTAGTTGCCGAGGTGGAACGAGCCGGAGGTGGGCTGGATGCCGGAGAGAACCCGGGGACGGTCCTTGACCGGACCAGTGACCGCTGCGTTGACCATGCGGGCCATTGTTCCAGTTCCACCGGGCGCTCAGGAAACGTCCGCCCCAGGAGGTTCCGCCAGTGTGACCGCACTCACCCTCACCCGGGCGATCCGCCGGCCCTCCAGCTTGGCCACCGTCAGCAGCACCCCGCCACCGCCCTCGACCGGGACGCGCACCTGGTCGCCGTCCCGGGGCAGCCGGCCGAGCGAGGCGACCAGACAGCCCGCCACCGTCTCGTACGGGCCCTCGGGCAGGGTGGCGCCGGTCTCCTCGGTGAAGTCGCCGAGGTTGAGCAGGCCGTCCAGCTCCATGCCGCCGCCGACCAGCCGGCGGGTGGCGGCGGTCTCCGGCCGGTCGTACTCGTCCCGGATCTCGCCGATCACCTCCTCGACCAGGTCCTCCAGGGTGACGATCCCGGCGGTGCCGCCGTACTCGTCCACCACGATGGCCAGGTGGTGGCCCTCGCGGCGCATCTCGCCCATCGCCTCCAGCACCCGCTTGGTGCCGGGCAGCAGCTTCACCGGGCGGGCCAGGTCGCGGACCTTGGCGGCCTGCTCGCCGCGCGCGCCGTACAGGTCGCGGACGTGCACGAAGCCGACCACGGCGTCGGCGCTGCCCTCGACCACCGGGTAGCGCGAGTGCGGCGAGGTGTCCGCCTGGTGCCGGACGGCGGCCAGCGGGCGCTCGGCGTCCAGGAAGGTCACCTCGGTGCGCGGGACCATCACCTCGCGCAGCTGCCGCTCCCCGGCGGAGAACACGTCCGCGATCAACGCCCGTTCGTCGCTGCCGAGTTCGGTGTTGGCGGCGACCAGGCCGCGCAGCTCCTCGGAGCTCATCGAGCCACGGCCGGCGGCCGGGTCGCCGCCCAGCAGGCGGACCATCAGGTTGGTGGAGTGGCCGAGCAGCCAGATCACCGGGCGCAGCGCCACCGACATCACGTCCACCACCGGGGCCGCGATCACCGCGATCGACTCGGCCCGCTGCAGGCCGATCCGCTTGGGGGTGAGTTCGCCGAGAACCAGCGAGACGTAGCTGATCACCAGGGTGAGGCCGACCAGGGCGACCGCGTCGGCGACGCCCTCGGTGAGCCCGGCCCGGACGAACAGCGGCGCGACCTTGCCGGCCAGGGTGTCCGCGCCGAAGGCGGCGGACAGGAAGCCCATGCAGGTCACGCCGACCTGGACGGCGGCCAGGAAGCGGTTGGGGTCGGCGGCCAGGTGCGCGGCCCGGGCGGACCGCCGGGTGCCGAGCGCCTCCAGCGTCCGGATCTGGCCCTCGCGCAGCGAGATCAGCGAGATCTCGGCGACGTTGAACAGCCCGCCCAGCAGGATGAAGACGAGGACGAGCAGGGCGTCCCCGAGGGTTTCGTTCACAGCGGGTCAGTGTAAGACCGGCCGGCGCCCGGGGAGTGGAAGAACGAGCGACGGCCGGTCACACGACGGCCCGCCGCCTCCGGGAAGGAGACGGCGGGCCGTCGGGAAAGCGGTGCCGCGGGGCTCAGATGAGGCCCAGCTCCTGGACCGCGTCGCGCTCCTCGGTCAGCTCCTTGACCGAGGCGTCGATGCGGGCGCGCGAGAAGTCGGAGATCTCCAGGCCCTGGACGATCTCGAACTTGCCGGCCTTGGTGGTGACCGGGAAGGAGGAGATCAGGCCCTGCGGGACGCCGTAGGAGCCGTCCGAGACGACGCCCATGGAGGTCCAGTCGCCCTCGGCGGTGCCGTTGACCCAGGTGTACACGTGGTCGATGGCGGCGTTGGCGGCCGAGGCGGCCGAGGAGGCGCCACGGGCCTCGATGATGGCCGCGCCGCGCTTGGCGACGGTCGGGATGAAGGTCTCGTCCAGCCAGGCCTGGTCGCTGCCGATGGCCTCGAAGGCCGGCTTGCCGGCGATCTCGGCCTGGAAGACGTCCGGGTACTGGGTGGCGGAGTGGTTGCCCCAGATGGTGACGCGCTTGATGTCGGAGACGGGCGCACCGGTCTTGATGGAGAGCTGGCCGACCGCGCGGTTGTGGTCCAGGCGGGTCATCGCGGTGAAGCGCTCGGCCGGGACGTCCGGGGCGTTGCGCTGGGCGATCAGGGCGTTGGTGTTGGCCGGGTTGCCGACGACCAGGACCTTGATGTCGTCCGCGGCGTGGTCGTTGATCGCCTTGCCCTGCGGGCCGAAGATGCCGCCGTTGGCCTGCAGCAGGTCGCCGCGCTCCATGCCGGCGGTGCGCGGACGGGCGCCGACCAGCAGCGCGACGTTGGCGCCGTCGAAGGCCTCGTTCGGGTTGTCGGTGATCGTGATGTCACGCAGCAGCGGGAACGCGCAGTCGACGAGCTCCATGGCGGTGCCCTCGGCGGCCTTGAGGCCCTGCGGAATCTCCAGGAGGCGCAGGTTCACCGGGACGTCGGCACCGAGCAGGTGGCCCGAGGCGATGCGGAAGAGCAGCGCGTAGCCGATCTGGCCGGCCGCTCCGGTGATGGTGACGTTGACGGGGGTGCGGGTCATTTCTACCTTCTCCAGCAGATCGCCAGGTGCCCCAGGCACACCGGCGCGCTGGAGCCGAGGATGATCTCTCGACATCGAGAGACCGGCGTCAGGTTATCGCAAAGGGAAGCGTACGCCGCGGGTGCGGGCCTGGCTGATGCGTCACAACGGACGGCGGCCCCCGCCCTGGCTCGCAGGGCGGGGGCCGTCACGGTCGCCCCGGCGTCAGTGCTTGGGCCGGCCGATCAACTTGCCGATGTTGTCGAGCAGCGGGATCTCCAGCCACGGGTTCGGCTGCGCCACCAGGGTCAGCAGCACGATCGACGCTCCCAGGAAGGTCAGCACGATCACGTCGGTGAAGCGGCTGCGCACCGCCAGCATCCCGACCTCGGGCAGCACCAGCCGCAGGACGGCCCCGAGCAGCACCCCGCAGCCGAGGATCAGCAGCCCGTACTTGAAGCCGTCCTTGAAGTCGGCGAACCAGGTGACCGCGAGGCCGGCCCCGACCACCAGCAGGACCAGCGTTATCGGCCACTGCCGGACCGGCAGGGTGTGGTCGCGCCCGAGGGCTGCGGCCGCGCCCTCGGGCGGCAGGGTGCCGGTGGTCTTGACCGGCCTGCGCGGGGTCCGCGCCGGTCGCGGTTCCGTCATGCTCGCCGTCCCTCGTGGTGGTGTCGGTCGCGGGGTCAGACGCCGGCGCGGCGCTCGGCCGCCACGACGATGTTGTTGAGCAGCATCGCGCGGGTCATCGGGCCCACGCCGCCGGGGTTCGGGGAGATCCAGGCGGCCACCTCGGCCACGCCCGGGTGCACGTCGCCGACGATCTTGCCCTCGCTGCGGCTGACGCCCACGTCCAGCACCGCCGCGCCCGGCTTGACGTCCTCCGGCTTGACCAGGTGCGGCACGCCCGCGGCGGCCACGATGATGTCGGCCTTGCGCAGGTGGTAGCCGAGGTCCCGGGTGCCGGTGTGGCACAGGGTCACGGTGGCGTTCTCGCTGCGGCGGGTCAGCAGCAGGCCGATCGAGCGGCCGACGGTGACGCCGCGGCCGATCACGACCACCTCGGCGCCGTCGATCTCGACGTCGTGCCGGCGCAGCAGCTCGACGATGCCCAGCGGGGTGCACGGCAGCGGCCCCTCGATGCCCAGGGCGAGCCGGCCGAGCGAGGTCGGGTGCAGGCCGTCGGCGTCCTTGTCCGGGTCCATCAGCTCCAGGACCGGGTTCTGGTCCAGGCCCTTGGGCAGCGGCAGCTGGACGATGTAGCCGGTGCAGGAGGGGTCGGCGTTGAGCTCGCGGACGACGTTCTCGACGTCCTCCTGGGTGGCGGTGGCGGGCAGCTCGCGCTGGATCGAGGCGATGCCGACCTCGGCGCAGTCCTTGTGCTTCCCGTTGACGTACCAGCGGCTGCCCGGGTCGTCGCCGACCAGGACGGTGCCGAGGCCGGGCGTGACGCCCTTCGCCTTGAGGACCGCCACGCGGGCGGCGAGTTCGGACTTGATCGCGGCGGCGGTGGCCTTGCCATCGAGAATCTGGGCAGTCATGACCCCATTCTCCCGGATCGGGGCAAGCCGCCGTACCAGGGCCCGTCTTCGAGCTCCCGCCGTCCTCCCGCCGTCCGCTCGGCGCGCGCTCGATGGGCGCTCGATGGGCGCTCGATGGGCGCTCGATGGGCGCTCGGCGGGCGCTCGGCGGGCGGGAGCCGGAGGCGGGCCCCACCTCCGGCTTCCGGTCGGACGGGTACGGAAGGCCTGGACCACGTTGCGGTTGCGCCACAGTCTCGGTCCGGCGCGCGGAACCGGCTGGACACGGCCCCGCCGTCCGGTTGACGATATGCGGGCATTCCCTGCCGCGACCCGGCCCGGTGACGGGCCGACGGACACCCGGCGGGGGCGTACCCGGGGGAAAGAGCACGTGAGCCGACCACTTCAGACCGAGCCGCCCGACCACTGCGGCGCAGTCCTGCCCGCAGCGGGCCCGTCGACGACTCCGCTCTCACCGTTCTCACCATTCTCAGCGCTCTCACCGCGCGTCTGAGCCGGCCGCGCCCGGCTCCGCTCCGGGCTGTCACTCCCCTCCGTTAGCGTCCCGTTCCACCGGCGACCCGACTCGCCAACCGGAACCGGGCCCTCCGTCCCGTCCCCACGTCCCCGCAACTGCCCGGAGGCATCGATGAGTTACCCGCCCGACCCGAACAACCCGAACAACCCGTACGGCCAGCCCCCGCAGGCTCCCGGCTACGGCTACCCCCAGCAGGCCCCGCCGGCCGGGTACGGCTACCCGCCGCCCGCGCCGGGCTACGGCGGACCGGGCTACGGCTACCCGCCGGCCGTCCCGCAGAACATGCCGGGCCTGGTGGTCACCACCCGGGTGCTGCTGTTCATCATCGGCGCCGTGCAGATCATCGGCGGGGGCATCTACCTGATAGCCGCCGCGGCGGCCAAGGAGGTCACCAACCGGGCCCAGGAGATCGACGGGAGCGACCCGTTCAACGGCTTCGGCAACGCGGCGGCCGGCGTGCTGGTGGTCGTCGGCATCGTGTGCGCGCTGTTCGCGGCCTTCTCCATCACGCTGGGCGTGAAGTTCGGCAAGGGCGGGCCCGCGGTCCGCATCACCACCCTGGTGTACGGCTCGTTCGGCGCGCTGCTCGGCCTGCTGGGGCTGGCCGGCTCGTTCGCCAACAACGCCAACCCGGTCGGCATCGTCTTCACGCTGATGTGGCTCGCGGTCTCGATCACGATGATCGTCGGGATGAGCGTCAAGGACGGCGTCGCCTGGTTCGCCCGGCCGCGCTACTGACCGGCTGCGCTGGCCGGCCGGGTCGCTGACCGGCCGCACTACCGACCGGCCCCGTCCGAGCCGATCGGACGACGAGCGGCCCGGCTCCCCTTCCGGAGGAGCCGGGCCGCTCTGTCATGCCGTCACCCGGGCGGTGCGCCGGGCGAGCGGTGGAACGCGATCAGTGGAAGAAGTGCCGGGCACCGGTGAAGTACATCGTCACCCCGGCCTCGGCGGCCGCCGCGACGACCTCCTCGTCCCGGATCGAACCGCCCGGCTGGACGATCGCCTTGACGCCGGCCGCGATCAGGATGGCCGGGCCGTCCGCGAACGGGAAGAACGCGTCCGAGGCCGCGTACGCGCCCTTGGCCCGCTCCCCGGCCCGCTCGACCGCGAGCTTGCAGGAGTCGACCCGGTTGACCTGGCCCATGCCGACGCCCACCGAGGCGCCGCCCTTGGCCAGCAGGATCGCGTTGGACTTGACGGCCCGACAGGCCCGCCAGGCGAAGGCCAGCTCGGCCAGCTCGGCCTCGGACAGCGCCTCGCCGGTGGCCAGCCGCCAGTTCGCCGGGTCGTCGCCCTCGGCCTGCACCCGGTCGGCGTCCTGGAGCAGCACGCCGCCGGAGACCGGGCGCAGCTCCTGGCGGTTGGCCGGCGCCTCGGGGGCCAGCAGCACCCGCAGGTTCTTCTTCCGGGCCAGCACCTCGACGGCGCCGTCCTCGTAGCCGGGGGCCACCACGACCTCGGTGAAGATCGGGGCGATCTGCTCGGCCAGCTCGACGGTGACCGGGCGGTTGACCGCGATCACGCCGCCGTACGCCGAGACCGGGTCGCACTCGTGCGCCTTGCGGTGCGCCTCGGCGACGTCCGCGCCGGTCGCGATGCCGCACGGGTTGGCGTGCTTGATGATCGCGACGGCCGGCTCGGCGTGGTCGTACGCGGCGCGGCGGGCGGCGTCGGTGTCGACGTAGTTGTTGTACGACATCTCCTTGCCGTGCAGCTGCTCCGCGCCGGCCAGGCCGCCGCTGCCGTCGCTGTACAGCGCGGCGCCCTGGTGCGGGTTCTCGCCGTAGCGCAGCACGTTCTGCCGCTCCCAGGTGGCGCCCAGGAACTCCGGGAACCGCTCGTCGCTCGGCGCGTAGCCGGCCTCGAACCAGGAGGCGACCGCGACGTCGTACGCGGCGGTGTGCGCGAACGCCGCACCGGCCAGGCGCTTGCGGGTGGCCAGGTCGAAGCCGCCCTCCTGGACGGCGCGCAGCACGTCGTCGTAACGGGCCGGGTCGACCACCACGGCCACCGACGGGTGGTTCTTGGCCGCGGCGCGGACCATGCTCGGGCCGCCGATGTCGATCTGCTCGACGCACTCGTCCGGGGTGGCGCCCGAGGCGACGGTGGCCTTGAACGGGTAGAGGTTCACCACGACCAGGTCGAAGGGCTCGACGCCCAGCTCGGCCAGCTGCGCGCGGTGCGACTCCAGCCGCAGGTCGGCGAGCACGCCGGCGTGCACGCGGGGGTGCAGCGTCTTCACGCGCCCGTCCAGGCACTCCGGGAAGCCGGTCAGCTCGGAGACCTCGGTCACCGGGACGCCGGCGGCGGCGATCCGGCCGGCGGTGGAGCCGGTGGAGACGATCGCGACCCCGGCGGCGTGCAGGCCCTGGGCCAGCTCCTCCAGACCGGTCTTGTCGTACACGCTGATCAGCGCGCGACGGATCGGACGGATGTTCTCCGAAACGGGGGGCGTGGTGGAGCTGGCACTCATGCTCCCACCTCGCTGCGCTCGGCGGGCGCTGCGCGCCAGGCACCATTCTCGATGATTCGCTCGCTCCGCTCACTCATGTGCCGGAATCCATACCTTTCGGTCCTCGATGCGGTGGCCCTCGCGGGCCAGCCGGCCCACGACGTCGACGAGCAGCTTGCGCTCGACAGTCTTGATGCGCTCGTGCAGCGCTTCGCCGCCATCGGCGTGGTCGGCGTCGACGACCTCGACGACGCCCTGCGCGATGATCGGCCCGGTGTCCACCCCGGCGTCGACCAGGTGGACGGTGCAACCGGTGACCCTCACCCCGTACGCGAGCGCGTCGGTGACGCCGTGGGCGCCGGGGAAGGAGGGCAGCAGCGCGGGATGGGTGTTGACGATCCGCCCGGCGAAGGCCGCGATGAACTCGGGCCCGAGGATCTTCATGAAACCGGCCGTGACCACCAGGTCCGGCTCGTGGGCGGCGACGGCGGCGGTCAGCGCGCGGTCCCAGTCGGCCCGGTCGGCGAAGTCCTTCACCCGGTGGACGAAGACCGGCAGGCCCGCCTTCTCGGCCCGCTCCAGGCCCGCGATGCCGTCACGGTCCGCACCCACGGCGAGGATCTCGGCGCCGTACGCCGGATCGGCGGCGGCGTCGAGCAGCGCCTGCAGATTGGTGCCGGAACCGGAGACGAGCACCACCAGGCGGGCCGGTCCGGGCGTACGGGGCGGGAAGAGCTGGGCGGGGGCGGCGGCCACTGCGCGATTCTCCGTAGGTCGGGCGCCGCCCGCTGGTACGTCCACCGGTGGTGGGGCCACTACGAACGGCAGGTCGAGCGAGGGGGAACACCAGGAGAACCCACCGCGACGCGGGCACCCGGGAACCTCTGCGAGCTGCTGACCGTCACCACGATAACGGCTGGTCGGACGGCCTCCGCACCCTCCTGGCGGCGCTACGCGCGTAGTTGAGACGGGGATCTCCTCCGTCCCGCGCGGCGGAGTTGCCCCGGGCACGGGCCCGCCCGGCACCCGCGCAGCGGGCAGGCCGCCGGAGGACCGGCGAACGGCTGCGGGATCATAGGGGAGGCGGGAGACCGCCCCTCCGACCGAGAAGGAATGGCTGAACCATGAGCAGCGGTGACGACACCGGCGAGCGCAACCCCTTCGCGCCGCCGCCGGCGGATGCCCCGGACCAGCCGTGGCAGCCGCGCAACCCCTGGCCCGGCGAGGGCCGGGACGACACCGGCGGCCAGGGCGCCGGCGAACGCCCGCAGCTCCCGCCGCCGCATCCCTGGGGCCTCGGCCGGCCCGAGGACGGCCGCCCCAACCCCCCGGCCCCGCAGCCGCCCAAGCTCGACCCCGCCGACCCCGCCCAGCGCCGGGCCCGCAACGCCGCGCTGGCCGGGCCGCTCGCGCTGGTCTGCCTGTTCGTCGGCTTCCACTGGGCCGCCCTGTTCGTCGGCGCGCTCGGCATCGTGTGGGGCATCAGCGCACTGCGGACCCCCAAGCCCGCCCCGGCCGCCGCCGTCACCGGCACCGCCCACCAGCCCGCCGCCCCGAACCCGCTCACCCCGGCCGCGCTCGCCGGAATCCTCACCGGCGCGATGACCGTCGTGGTCGCGACCTCGGTGATCGGCCTCGGGATGTACTACAACGACTACGTCACCTGCGTCCGGGACTCGCTGACCTCCGTCGGCGCCGAGAACTGCGACCGGTTCGCGCCCAAGTGGTACGTCGACTTCACCGGGAACGCGGGCTAGATCCTGTCCGTCCGGTCTTGCCGGACAAGGCCCAGGACGGACAGGGCTAGTCGTTCCCGGGGGCCCGCCCGCCCAGGCGCAGCACCGCGGCGTACCCGCGGGCCCGCAGCAGCAGCACCCCCCGGCGCAGCCGCTCGGCCGACCGGGCGCGGGCCGCAGGCGGGACCTCCTCGTCGGCGTACGCGTCGAGCTTCTCGGCGGTCTGCCCGTCGACCTCTTCGTCGACCTCTTCGTCGGCCTCCGGGACCGTTGCGGGGCACAGCGCCCGATGGCGGACCAGCAGCGCGCCCGGCACGGCCACCAGCGCGAACCAGCCCGCCGCCGCCGGTCCCGTCCACCAGGGTGCCGGTCCCAGCCGGGCCATCCGGCCGCCCGCCAGCGCGCCACCCGACAGCCAGCCCGCCGCCGCCACCGCGACGCCCGTCAGCAGCGCCGCCGCCAGCACCGCCACCACCGTCGCCGCGAGCGGCCACGGTCCGTCGCCGCCCCCGTCACCGTCGTCGACGCCATCGCTGTCGTCGGCCCCGGCCGCCGCGCACGGGCCGGCCGCCGCCCGGCCCAGCAGCACCGCCGGCACCACCCCCGCCAGCACCGGCAGCAGCAGTGCCGCCAGCCGCCAGCCGCCCGGGCCCTCCGCCGGCAGCAGGGCGAACATCGGGAACTCCGGGACGGGGCCCAGCACGGTGCCGCCCGGCGCCACCACCGTCCCGGAACCCACCGCGAACCCCGGGCCCAGGGCGTACGCCGTCCCCCAGAGCACCGCGTTCGGCAGCAGCACCACCCCGAGCAGCAGCAGCCCGACCAGGGCCGCCGGTCCGCGCCCGAGCACCGCCATCCCGTGCCCGCCCCCGGACGCCGCGTCCAGCGCCGCCGCCACCGCCACCAGCACCCCGCCCGCCGCCACCAGGCCCGCCCCGGCCGCCAGCACCGCGCCGCGCACCGCCGCCGCGCCGCCGACCGGTCGGAGCGGCGCGGGCAGCCGGTCCAGCAGTTGCCACGCCGGGCGGCGGGGCGGGGCGTCGGGGCCGGCGGCCCGGGCCGAACGCGCGCCCGCCGCCGTCGCCAGCCCGGCCAGCAACCCCACCACCAGCACGTCCGGCAGCACCCTGGCCCGGAACAGCCCGGCGCCCGTGCAGTGCAGCACCACCGCCACCGCGACTGCGCAGTAGCCCGCCCACACCGCAACCGGACCGCCCCAGCGCGGCCGGGGCCCGCGCCGCGACGCCACCCCGGCGGCGGCCCGGTACAGCTGAGCCACCGCCAGCACGCCCAGCAGCAGCGGGGTGACGGTCAGCGGCGCGCCCGCGTCCCCCCGCAGCACCGGCGCGCCGTGCCCGAGCAGCCACAACGCCCCCGCCAACCGGGTGGCGCCGGTCGCCCCGTTGTCCGCGTACGGCGTCGCCACCCAGAGCCCGAGCACCGGTACCCCGACGACCGCCAGGCCGACCAGCGCCGTCCGCACCCCCGCCAACAGGTCGGCCGGCAACGGGCGTCCGCCCAGTTCGCCCGGCAGTTCCAGGATCGGACGGCCCATCAGCTGCGTCATGCGCCTCATGGTGCCAAGGCGACTCGCCATGCCTCGTGAAGCGGCAAACCGCCGCCGTGTCCCAGATTATTGGCTTATGCGCATTTTCAGACCCGATCCCCAAGCCGCCGGCGGACCGGCCCGGAGCGTCTGATGACCACGCCACCCACCGCCGAACACCCCGCCGGCGCCGACTCCCCCACCCCCGGGAACCGCGCCCGCAAGCCCCGGACCACCCACCCCGACCAGGACGCGGCCCGCCTCCTACGGAAACTGACACCCCGTGAGGCCCAGGTGCTCGCCCACCTCGCCGCCGGCCGCGACCTCCAGCAGTCGGCCGCCGCCCTCGGCGTCACCCCGGCCACCGCCCGCAGCTACGTCCAGCGGGCCATGCGCAAACTCGGCGCGGCCACCGAGGCCGAGGCCGTCGCCCTCACCACCGCCCGCCCGAAGAGCCCCGACCCCGCACCGCCCCGCCCCGACGCACCGCCCCGCCCCGACGCACCGCCCCGCCCCGACGCACCGCCCCGCCCCGACGCACCGGGCGACGTCCAGGCGGGCCCTGCCGCCGACCCCCGTACCCCCGACCCCGCGCCGCAGCGCCCGCCCGTCCTCGGCACCGGAGGAGAGCACGCCGGGCCCGCCCTCGCGCACCCCGGCCAGGCCGCCCACGCCCACGCCCAGACCGCCCCGAACGCCCCGAACGCCCCGGGAGGGAGCATCAGCACACCCGCCGTCACCACGACACCGCCTGGCACCCGCGACACCCCGCCCGCGGCGCAGGACCGACCCGACGGCCCGGCCGCCGACCCCGGGCGGCCCGCCCACGTGGCCACGCCGGCCGACGGCGAGCGGGCCGGGCCGGCCGGGAGCTTCGAGGAGTTGTACGAGCAGGCGCACACCCGGCTGGTGCAGCAGGTGTTCCTGCTGACCGCCTGCCGGCACCGGGCGGCGCACTGCGTCCGGCTGGCGTTCGGGGCGGCGCGCCGGGGCTGGGCGGAGGTGGCCGCGACGGGGGATCCGGAAGGGTGGGTGCGGGTACGGGCGTGCGAGCTGGCACTGTCCCCGTGGCACCGGGGCGGGCCCCGGCGGATGCACGCCTGGAAGCTGCCGCACCGGCGGATCCGGGTGCGGCCGGCGGACGAGTCGCAGGCGGTGCTGCCCGATCACGACCGGCTGACCGACCGGGACCGGGCGCTGCTGAAGGCACTGCGGCGGCTGTCCCGGCCGCAGCGCCGGGCGCTGGTGCTGCACGACGGGCTGGGCCTGCCGGCGGCGGCGGTCGCGGTGGAGGTGGAGTCGACGCTGGCGGCGGCCGAGGGGCGGGTGTGGGCGGCCCGGGCGGCACTGGCCCGGTGGGTACCGGAACTGCTGGGGCCGGATCCGGCGGCGCCGGGGTTCGCGGACGGCCTGAGCGGGCTGCTGCACCGGGCGGCGGTCCGGGGCTGCCCGGAACCGCACCGGCCCCCGGTGCCGGTGCTGCGGGCCCGGCACCGCCTGTGGACCGCGAGCCGGACGGGGGCGGCGGCGCTGCTGACGGCGGCGGTGGGCGGGGCGGCGCTGGCGACGCTGGTGGGGATCCGGCCGGTGACGCTGTTCCGGTCCCCGGAGCCGCCGGAGCCGGCGATGTGCCTGTCGGCGGCGGGCCCGGGCGAGCCGGGTGTGCCGGCGCTGCCGGGCGGGCCGCCGAACGTCGTCCGCAGCCTGTGGTGCAGCCCGACGCCGGGGGTGGAGGCGGTCGTGATGGAGTCGGCGCCGCAGGCCGCCGCGCGGTGGGAGCTGCCGGCGGTCGCCCGGGGGGCGGGCGCCCCGCCGCCGCAGGGTCCGGAGGTCTGCCCGCTGTGGTCACCGCTGCCGTGCACGACCGGGCCCACGCCGTACTGACGGCGTCCGCGGACGCGCGAGCGCCCCTGCCCGTGAAGGGCAGGGGCGCTCGCTGCGCGGTCGACCGACGTCAGCCGGCGATGATCTCGCGCGCCAGGCGGGCGGTCTCGGACGGCGTCTTGCCGACCTTGACACCGGCGGCCTCGAGGGCCTCCTTCTTCGCCTGGGCGGTGCCCGAGGAGCCGGAGACGATGGCGCCGGCGTGGCCCATGGTCTTGCCCTCGGGGGCGGTGAAGCCCGCGACGTAGCCGACGACCGGCTTGGTGACGTGCTCGGCGATGTAGGCCGCGGCACGCTCCTCGGCGTCGCCACCGATCTCACCGATCATGACGATGAGCTCGGTCTCCGGGTCCTCCTGGAACGCCTTGAGGGCGTCGATGTGGGTGGTGCCGATGACCGGGTCACCGCCGATGCCCACGGCCGAGGAGAAGCCGATGTCCCGCAGCTCGTACATGAGCTGGTAGGTCAGGGTGCCGGACTTCGAGACCAGGCCGATCTTGCCGGAGGTGGTGATGTCGGCCGGGATGATGCCGGCGTTCGACTGTCCGGGGCTGATCAGGCCGGGGCAGTTCGGGCCGATGATCCGGGTCTTGTTGCCCTTCGAACCGGCGTACGCCCAGAAGGCGGCGGTGTCGTGCACCGGGACGCCCTCGGTGATGACGACGGCCAGGCCGATCTCGGCGTCGATGGCCTCGACGACCGCGTCCTTGGTGAACTTCGGCGGCACGAAGATGACGGTGACATCGGCACCGGTCTTCTCCATGGCCTCGGCGACGCCGCCGAAGACGGGCACCTCGGTGCCGTCGACGTCGACCGTGGTGCCGGCCTTGCGCGGGTTGACACCGCCGACGATCTGGGTGCCGGAGGCGAGCATGCGGCGGGTGTGCTTCATGCCCTCGGAGCCGGTCATGCCCTGGACGATGACCTTGCTGTCCTTGGTAAGGAAGATAGCCATGGTGTGAAAGTCCCCTTCCTTACTTGTTGGCCAGCTCGGCGGCGCGGTCAGCGGCGCCGTCCATGGTGTCCACGCGCTGGACCAGCGGGTGGTTGGCGTCGTCGAGGATCTTGCGACCCAGCTCCGCGTTGTTGCCGTCCAGACGGACGACCAGCGGCTTGGTGACGTTCTCGCCCTTGCTCTTCAGGAGCTCCAGGGCCTGCACGATGCCGTTGGCGACCGCGTCGCAGGCGGTGATGCCGCCGAAGACGTTGACGAACACCGACTTGACGTCGGGGTCGCCCAGGATGATCTCCAGGCCGTTCGCCATGACCTCGGCGGAGGCGCCGCCGCCGATGTCGAGGAAGTTGGCGGGCTTGACGCCGCCGTGGTTCTCACCGGCGTAGGCGACCACGTCGAGGGTGCTCATCACGAGGCCCGCGCCGTTGCCGATGATGCCGACCTGGCCGTCGAGCTTGACGTAGTTCAGGCCCTTGGCCTTGGCGGCGGCCTCCAGCGGGTTGGCCGCGGCCTTGTCCTCCAGGGCCTCGTGCTCGGGCTGGCGGAACTCGGCGTTCTCGTCCAGCGAGACCTTGCCGTCAAGCGCGATGATCTTGCCCTCGCCGGACTTGATCAGCGGGTTGACCTCGACGAGGAGGGCGTCCTCGGCGATGAAGACCTTCCACAGCTTCTGCAGGACGTCGGCGACCTGGTCGGCGATCTCGGCCGGGAACTTCGCCGCGGCGACGATCTCGGCGGCCTTCTCCGGGGTGCAGCCCTCGTTGGCGTCGACCGGGATCTTGGCGAGCGCGTCGGGGTTCTCCTCGGCGACGACCTCGATCTCCACGCCGCCCTCGACGCTGGCCATCGCCAGGAAGGTGCGGTTGGTGCGGTCCAGCAGGAACGAGACGTAGTACTCGTCCTTGATGTCCGCGGTCTGGGCCAGCATCACCTTGTGGACGGTGTGGCCCTTGATGTCCATGCCGAGGATCGCCTCGGCCTTGGCGACGGCGTCAGCCGGGTCGGAGGCGAGCTTCACGCCACCGGCCTTGCCTCGGCCACCCACCTTCACCTGAGCCTTGACGACGGCGCGGCCGCCGAAGCGCTCCGCGATGGCGGCAGCGTCTGCGGCGGTCTCGATCACATCACCGTCAAGCACGGGCACACCGTGCTTGGCGAAGAGGTCCCTCGCCTGGTACTCGAACAGGTCCACGTGTTTGTCCTTGTTCGTGGTCGCGGATTGTGTCTCTACGAGCGTGCCACGGCAGGATCTTCGCTGCGGGTCGTCGGGGCGGTGCGGGTACGCAGAGGTACGGCCTTGCGGCCCACACAGCCACGGGCGCACACGTCAATCAACACGCGCGTCACGTCCGTCTGGCAGGTTATCCCCGTACGACGGGACTGTTTCGCCCGGGGCCTGCCCGTCCGTGGTGAGAACCGTCACAGACAGCCTACGGGGGCGGTCGGCGCACCCCCCGTCCGCCGGTCGGCCGGTTCGCACGTCCGGGTGAATCCTCACACTCCCTGGTCAGGCACCGGCAGCGGGCGCTTCTCGATCGCCGCGGCCATGATCTCCGGAAAGGCGTCCGGGGTGCAGGCGAAGGCCGGGGCCCCCAGGGCGGCCAGGGCGGCGGCGTGGGCGTGGTCGTAGGCGGGCGCACCTTCGTCGGAGAGCGCCAGCAGGGCGATGAACTGGACGCCGGCCGCCTTCATCGCGGCGACGCGCTTGAGCATGCCGTCCCGGATGCCGCCCTCGTAGAGGTCGCTGATCAGCACGACCACGGTCTCGGACGGCCGGGTGATCCTCGACTGGCAGTAGGCGAGCGCGCGGTTGATGTCGGTGCCGCCGCCGAGCTGGGTGGCGAACAGGACGTCGACCGGGTCGGTGAGCTGTTCGGTGAGGTCGACCACCGAGGTGTCGAAGACGACCAGCCGGGTGTCCAGCGTGCGCATCGAGGCGAGCACCGCGCCGAACACCGCCGAGTGCACCACCGACGGGGCCATCGAGCCGGACTGGTCGATGCAGAGGATGACGTCCTTCTTCACCGCGCGCTGGGCGCGGGCGTAGCCGACCAGCCGCTCGGGCACGACGGTGCCGTGCTCGGGCAGGTAGTTCTTCAGGTTGGCCCGGATGGTGCGGTCCCAGTCGATGTCGCGGTGGCGGGGCCGGTTGACCTTGGCGCTGCGGTCGAGGGCGCCGCCCAGGGTGGCCCTGGTGCGGTCGGCGAGCCGGCGTTCCAGATCGGCGACCACCTTGCCGACCACGGCCCGGGCGGTCTCCCGGGTGGTCTCGGGCAGCGCGTGCTTGAGCGACAGCAGGGTGCCGACCAGGTGCACGTCCGGTTCGACGGCCTCCAGCATCTCGGGCTCCAGCAGCAGCCGCTCCAGGCCTAGCCGGGCGATCGCGTCCTGCTGCATCAGCTGGACGACGGTGGACGGGAAGTACTCGCGGATGTCGCCCAGCCAGCGCGCCACCTGCGGGGCCGAGCCGCCCAGCCCGGCGCCGCGCCGGCCGCCGCGGGCCGCCCGGCCGCCCTCCTCGGGCGCGCCACGGTAGAGCGCGGCCAGGGCGCCGTCCATCGCGGCGTCCCGGCCGCGCAGGGCGCAGCCGGTGCCGTCGGCCTCGCCGCCGAGCACCAGCCGCCAGCGGCGCAGCCGTTCGTCGGTCGTGGTCGCCATCAGGTCCTCCTTCACGGGTGTCAGGTGTTGCGACCGGCGGCCTGCCGGGGGATCCGGGGGCGGGCGCCGAGCAGCAGGGCCACCACCGGGACGGCGGCGTCGGCCCGGGCCCGGTCGAGGGTGCCGCCCGGGGTCCGGGCCGCCGGGGCCTCGCCGAGCGGGCCGGCCGCGACCCGGCCGCCGATGGTGCTGCGGACGCCCGCCTCCAGCCCGGCGAAGGTGCGGCGCAGCAGCGGCAGGACGTCGGTGAAGACCTCGCCGGGCACGCCGGTCAGCCACTCGTCGAGCAGGGCGAGCAGGCGCGGGTCGTGCAGCAGCAGGGCGCCGCCGCCGGTGAGGAAGCCCTCGATCCAGCCGGCCGCGTCCGCCGGGGCGTTGGCGGTGGACAGGACCAGCCGCAGCCGGCCGGCGGCCTCCTCGGAGTCGAGCCGGCCGTCGTCCAGCAGCAGCCGGACGGCGCGCCCGCGCAGCAGGCCCGGGGCGCCGGTGGCCGGGCCGCCGGCGGGCTCGCGGCGGGCCAGCGAACGCAGGGCGGCGGCCCAGCGGTCGGCCAGGCCCTCGGAACCGGCCAGGCCCTCTGAACCGTCCGGGCCCGGGGAGGCTGCCGGGGTGCCCGGGCCCGCTGATTCGTCCGGGGCGTCCGGGCCTTCCGGGCCTTCCGGCTCCGGACGAGCGGCCGGGCCGAGCAGGCCGATCGCGCCGTGCACCTCGTCGAGCCGGCCGCGCATCGCCGCCGCCCCCTCGGCGTCCAACCCGACGCAGGCGGGCGGCAGCCCGACGCAGATCCGGTCGGCCAGGCCGGTGGCGACCTCGCCGAGCGCGCCGTGGTCGGTGCCGCGCACATCGCCGTAGCGCAGCGCCCGGACCAGCGCGGGCAGCGCCCCGGCCAGGTGCGCGACGTCGGTGTCCAGGGCAGCGCAGTCGGCGAGCACCCGCATCACGGCGGGCAGCGCGCCGGCCAGCCCGGCCAGCAGGCAGGTCTCCACCAGCCCGGTCAGCTCGGCGAGTTCGACGGCGGCGCGGGCGCTGCCGACGGCCTTGCCGGTCGCCGCCTCCTCCACCGTGGTGCCCCACTGGGCGGCCTCGGCGATCCGGACCGCGAACTCGGGCTGCCAGCACAGCCGCCAGCTCTCCCGGAACGTCCCGGTCGAGTTGACCGCCGAGCGGGCCGGCACGCCCCAGTCGACGCCCAGCAGCCGCAGCCGGTGCAGCAGCCGCGAGCGGGCCGCGTCGGTGTCCTTGCGCAGGTCGAGGTCGAGGTCCTTCGGCGCGGCCTCGGGCTTGAGCCGCAGCGTGCGCTGCCAGCGGGTGAGGTCCCGCTGGAGCGGCACCGCCGGTGCCGCGTCCGGGACTTCGCCGAGCGCGTCGCCGACCACCAGACGGTCCCGGACGAGCTCCAGGGCGATGTCCGAACCCTCGCAGAGCACCGCGCGGACGGCGTCCAGGGTCTCGGTCAGCCCGGCCAGCGGGCGGCCGCGCAGCACCGCCAGCGTGCGGGCGAGCCGGACCGCCTCGATGACGTGGGCGGAGGAGACCGGGTGGTCCTCGGCGCGCAGCAGTTCGGCGGCCCGGGTGAGCCAGCGCGGCACCGGATCGCCCTCGGTGCTGAACAGGTGGTGGTACCAGCCCGGTGACCGCACGCCCGCGCCGTAGCCGGTGGCCTGGGAGAGCCGGCGGTGCGTCCACGGCACCCAGGTGATGTCCGTCCTCACCTTCCGCGGCAGTCCGGCGAGCAGCGCCCGGTCGTGCGCGACCGTCGGCAGCACCGCCAGCGCGGGCACGTGGAAGGCCCCGCACACCACGGCGATCCGGCGGTGCCCGGCGCGGCGGGCGGCCCGGATCTGCTGGCGCATGTACGCCTCGCGCAGGTCGTCCCGCCGGGACTCGCCGAGGCCCTCCGCGCGCAGCGCCGCCATCGCCTCCGCCACGGCGGCGAACGGCGCCAGTCCGTCCGGGTCGTCCCCGCCGCCGTCCGCACCGGGCGCGGCGGGCGCGCGGTGCTCGACCACGTCCTCCCACCAGCGCTCCGGGTCGTCGTACCCGGCCGCCTCGGCGAGCAGCGCCAGCGGGTCGGCGACCGGCCCGGCGGGCTCCCCCGGCTCCCCCGGCTCCCCGGCCTCCGGGGCGGGGCCGAGGCCGTACCCGGCGGGCAGGTCGATGAAGCGGACCGGCAGCTCCCGCTCGACGCCGTAGCGGATCGCCACCCACTCCGGGGAGAACTCGGCGTACGGCCAGAACGCGGCCCTCGCCGGGTCGTCCACCGCGTGGGCCAGCAGCGCGACCGGCGGCACCAGGCCGTTCCCGGCCGCGAGGTGGACGATGCCGTCGGCCTCCGGCGGGCCCTCGATCAGCACCGCGTCCGGCCGCCAGCGCTCCAGCGCGGCGGCCACCGCCCGGGCCGAGCCCGGGCCGTGGTGCCGGATGCCGAGCAGCGCGACGTCCTCGGTCATCGCACCTCCTCGCGGGCGGCCCGGTAGAAGTCCTTCCAACCGTCGCGCTCGCGCACCACCCCTTCGACGTACTCGCGCCACACCGCGTGGTCCGCCACCGGGTCCCGGACGACGGCACCGAGGATGCCGGCCGTCACGTCCCCGGCGCGCAGCACGCCGTCCCCGAAGTGGGTGGCCAGGGCGAGGCCGTTGGCCACCACCGAGATCGCCTCCGCCGTGGAGAGGGTGCCGCTCGGGCTCTTGACCTTCGTCCGCCCGTCCGTCGTGATCCCGGCCCGCAGCTCGCGGAACACGGTGACCACCCGCCTGATCTCCTCGGCGCCGCCGGGCAGTTCGGGCAGTTCCAGGGAGCGGCCGAGCTGGTTCACCCGGCGGGTGACGATGTCGACCTCCTCCTCCAGCGAGCCCGGCAGCGGCAGCACGACGGTGTTGAACCGCCGGCGCAGCGCGCTGGACAGCTCGTTGACGCCGCGGTCGCGGTCGTTCGCGGTGGCGATCACGTTGAAGCCGCGCACCGCCTGCGTCTCGCCGCCCAACTCCGGCACCGGCAGCGTCTTCTCGGACAGGATGGTGATCAGGCTGTCCTGCACGTCGGCCGGGATCCGGGTCAGCTCCTCGATCCGGGCGAGCTTGCCGTCCGCCATCGCCCGCATCAGCGGCGAGGGCACCAGGGCGTCCCGGCTCGGGCCGTCGGTGAGCAGCCGGGCGTAGTTCCAGCCGTATCGGACGGCCTCCTCCGGGGTGCCGGCGGTGCCCTGCACCAGCAGGGTGGAGTCGCCGCTGATCGCGGCGGCCAGGTGCTCGGACACCCAGGTCTTCGCGGTGCCGGGCACGCCGAGCAGCAGCAGCGCGCGGTCCGTCGCCAGGGTCGTGACGGCGACCTCCACCACCCGGCGCGGGCCGATGTACTTGGGGGTGATCGGGGTGCCGTCGGGCAGTTCGCCGCCGAGCAGGTACGTCGCCACGGCCCACGGCGAGAGCTTCCAGCGCTCCGGGCGCGGACGGTCGTCCTGCGCGGCCAGCGCGGCCAGTTCACCGGCGAAGGCGTCCTCGGCATGCTGCCGCAGAACGTCGGTCACGGGGGCTCCTTCGGGTCGGCCGCCGGGCACACGGGTGCCCCGGCGGCAGGGTGATCGGGGGGAGCTGGGGCCGGCGTCCCGGCCTGTGGGAACCACCCTGCACCCCGGCACTGACAAACCCCGGGGCGCTCCCGACGGGCAGTCAGCCGATGTCAGTGGCACCGCCTACCGTCGGTCGCATGGAGGAACGCTGGAGCACCGAACACGTCCTGTCCCTGGCACCTGACGCCGCGTCGCAGAAGGCGGCCGGCAAGCTCTCCTCACCCGCGTCCTGGTCCGGGGCGGGCACCGACGGCACCGCGCTCTGGGGCGAGTGCAAGGGCAGCGGCAGCACGCCGTACCGCACCGTGATCGAACTCGCCACGCCCGCCTACCAGTGCAGCTGCCCCAGCCGGAAGTTCCCGTGCAAGCACGCGCTCGGGCTCCTCCTGCTGTGGAGCGGCGCCCCGGAGACCGTCCCCGCCGCCGAACCCGCCGCGTGGGCGGCCGACTGGCTCACGTCCCGCGAGGAGCGCGCCGAGAAGCGCGCCGCACCCCCGGCCGACCCGGTCGCCGCCCGCCGCCGGGCCGAGCGGCGCGGCGCCCGGGTGGCGGCCGGCGCGGCCGAGCTGCGGCTGCGCCTGGCCGACCGGATCCGGCACGGCCTGGCCGACCAGTCCACCGCCGGGCCCTGGGAGGAGGTCGCCGCCCGGATGGTCGACGCCCAGGCCCCCGGCCTGGCCACCCGGGTCCGCGAACTCGACGCCGCCCCGCAGGACCGGCTCCTGGAGGAGTACGCGATGCTGCACCTGCTCGCCACCGCCGCCACCCGCGTCGACGAGCTGCCGGCCGAACTGGCCGCCACCGTCCGCACCCGGGTCGGCTACCCCACCGACACCGCCGAGATCCTGTCCGGCCCCACCGTGCGCGACCGCTGGCAGGTGCTCGGCAGCCGCGACTCCGCCGACGAGCGGCTCACCACCCGCCGGGTCTGGCTGCGCGGCGCCAAGACCGGCCGCCCCGCCCTGCTGCTCGCCTTCGGCCGCCCCGGCCAGGCCCCCGACCTCGCCCTGCCCACCGGCCACCTGCTGGAGGCCGACCTGGCCTTCCACCCCGGCGCCCGCCCGCTGCGCGCCGCCCTCGGCACCCGCTACGGCGCCCCCGGGCCCGGCCCGGCCGGCCCGCCCGACGGCCTCACCGTCGCCGAGGCGGTGGCCGGCTACGGCACCGCCGTCGCCGACGACCCGTGGCTGGACAACTGGCCGACCGTCCTCGCCGGCGCCATGCCCGTCCGCACCCCGGACGGCTGGTACCTGACGGACGGCCACCACACCCTGCCCGTCCGCACCTCGGCCCTCCCGGAGGCGGCCCTGTGGCGGCTGGCCGCGGTCTCCACCGGCCGCCCGCTGACGGTCTTCGGCGAGTACGGCCACCAGGGCTTCGCCCCGGTCACGGCCTGGGCCGGCCACGACCGCCCGATCGGCCTCACCACCGTCTAGCGTCCAGCACACCTCAGGAGCATCGAAGATGACGATCACCCAGGACCCGTGGGAGACCCTGCACACCACCGCCCTGCTCGGCACCGACCGCCGCCCGCTCCCGGCCACCACCCTGCCGCTCGCCGACACCGTCGACCAGGCCGACCCGGCCACCGCGCTGCTGGAGCTGGCCGCCCTCGCCACCGTCCGCCGCCGGGCCGGCGCCCTGCCCGTCCCGGCCGCCGGACCGCCCGGCCCGCCCGCCCCCGAGGACGGGCGCCCCGAGCTGCCCGCGACGGCCGCCCGCCGGCTCGCCGTCCTGCTGGCCGGCCGGTCCGGCGGCGGCAGCGGCGCCACCCTGGCCAACCTCGCCGAACTGCTCCCGCAGTGGCTCGCCACCGCCCGCACCCGGGGCCTGCGCCCGCCCGGCGCACTGATACCCGGCCTGCTCGACGCCGCCCGCGCCCGCAGCGAACTGCGCTCCGACGCCGTCGCGCTGGCCGGACCGCTGGGCCGCTGGCTGGCCGAACAGAACCCCGACTGGCGCTTCGTGCTGCGCACCGCCGCCCCCGATCCGGCCGAGCAGCCCGGCGGCCCCGTCGACCACCAGCTGTGGCACGAGGGCCTGTTCGCCGAGCGGGTCACCTACCTCACCCTGCTGCGCCGCCGCGATCCGGCCGCCGGCCTGGAGCTGCTGAGCGGCACCTGGTCCACCGAGCGCGCCGAGGACCGCCTGCTCTTCCTGGACTCCCTCCAGGACGGCCTCTCCGCCGCCGACGAGCCCTTCCTGGAGGCCGCCCTCGGCGACCGCAGCAAGAACGTCCGCGCCACCGCCGCCGAACTGCTCTCCACCCTGCCAGGCTCGGCCCTCGCCCGGCGGATGGCCGAGCGGGCGGGGGCCGCCGTCCGCCTCGCCGCGACCGGGACGCACCTGCTGGTCACCCCGCCCGCCGAGTGCGACGCGGCCATGCAGCGCGACGGCATACCGCTCAAGTCCCCCACCGGGCGCGGCGAACGGGCCTGGTGGTTCGGCGAGGTGATCGCCGCCGCACCGCTTCGGCTCTGGCCCGAGAGCACCGGCCTGACACCCGAGCAGCTGCTCGCCCTGCGGGTCGGCGACAGCATCGACGAGACCAGCAGCAGCTGGGCCGACGACCTGCGCGAGGCCTGGGCGCGCGCCGCCGTCCGCCAGCACGACGCCGACTGGGCCCGGGCGCTGCTCGGCCCGGCGCCCGCACCGCCCGCCCGCGGCGCCGGACGGGCCCGCGCGCCCCGTGTCACCGGCGCCCCCGCCAAGCTGCTGGCCGTCCTCCCGCCCGAGGAGCGGGCCGCCCGGACGGCCGCGTTCATCGAGGTGCACGGCCTGGGCGAGGCCTTCCAACTGCTCGGCGCCTGCGGCACGCCGTGGACGCCGCCGCTGTCCACCGCCGTGGTGACGGCCCTGGCCCGCGCCGCCGGCTCCGGCGCGTACCCGTGGAGCCACAGCGGAGTGCTCGGGATGACGGAACGCGCGCTCGCCCCGGAGACGGCGTCCGCCGTGGAGGAGCTGGCCGCCGGGGCCGCGCCCGACTCCGCCTGGTCGGAGACCTTCGCCCGGCTGGCCGGGACGCTGCGCTTCCGGGCCGCGATGCTCGCCGAACTCGACACCTGACACCTGACGCCTGACGCCTAGCGAGTGTCCGGCGCCCGCTCCCGAAGCGGCAGAACGGCAGGACGACAGGACGGGCCGGCCCCGCCGAAGCCTGGGGCCGGGCCGGGCCGGGCCGTCCCGCACCGTCAACCTCAGCCGGCCGCGCGCAGGTTGGCCGCGACCCAGGCCACGACGTCCCGGGTGGACGTGCCCGGGGTGAAGATGTCCGCGACGCCCATCGCCTTGAGCTCGGCGATGTCGTCGTCCGGGATGATCCCGCCGCAGAAGACCTTGATGTCCGCCGCGTCGCGCTCCTTCAACAGCTCCAGCACCCGCGCGCACAGCGTCATGTGGGCACCGGAGAGGATCGACAGCCCGATGCCGTCCGCGTCCTCCTGGATCGCGGTGTCGACGACCTGCTCGGGCGTCTGGTGCAGCCCGGTGTAGATGACCTCCATACCGGCGTCGCGCAGGGCACGCGCAATGACCTTGGCGCCACGGTCGTGACCGTCGAGCCCCGGCTTGGCGACCACCACACGGATCGGCCCCGACACACTCATGACTGCCTCCTGGACCTCGTCGTCCACCATCCGACCGGACCTCGCGGGCCACGGGTGCGGTTAACGGTCGATAACCAACCTGAGGGGAGGTTAGCGCCACCCGGCCCGGTTGGCCGCGCCACCTCCCAAGAGGAGGGCAAAGTCACAGCCCCCGGCCTTGCTACCAGTGGGTATACCCGTCCACCCGTCCACCGCACAGACCCCCGGCCGACCTCTTGACAACCGGAGGTTTTTCCGGGGCGTCGGCCTTGCGGATACAGTCTCGGCTGTTTTCTCCCCGCTTCCCCGGTACCGCTTCTCCCTGTCGCTTTCCCCGCCGCTCCCCTGCCCGACGACGCGCCCCAGGCCCACCGAGGAGGCAGCCCCCGATGGCTCCCGACGCAGCCGCCCGCCCGACCCGTGCGGAGCTGCGCCTCGCCGCCCGCGAGCAGTCCCGCGCCCAGCGCCGCGGCGCCGCCAAGGCCGCCACCAGAACCGCACTGCTGCGGGTCGCGCTGCCGTCGGTGGCCGCGCTCGGGGTCGCCGCCGCGGCGGCCGTCACCGTGCGGGACGAGGCCGATCAGCACGCCCAGGCGGCCGGCCGGACGGCACGGACGGCGGTCGACGCCCCGGGCGCCCAGGACAGCCCGAAGAGCCCGGACAACCCGGCCGACGGCGGCGCCGAAGCCGCCAGGACGGCCGCCCGGCAGGCGGTCGCGGCCGGCGACCCGGCCCAGGCCTCCCGCGGTGACGCCCGCCAACCGCTGGCCGGCGCCCAGCCCGCCGACGCCCAGGGCACCCCGGACGCGCAGCCGAGCGCCGAGCCCGTCAAGCCCAAGGTGGTCATGCCGGTCGCCCGGCACGGCCTCGGCGAGCTGTTCGGCGAGGCCGGCACCCACTGGGCCAACCGCCACACCGGCATCGACTTCCCGGTGGACGGCGGCTCCGAGGTGATGGCCGTCACCGACGGCACGATCCGCACGCAGTGGAACCCGTCGTACGGCTACATGACGGTGCTGAAGATGCCCGACGGCACCGAGGCCTGGTACTGCCACCTGCGGGCGTACAAGGTCCGCAAGGGGCCGGTGAAGCAGGGCGACGTCATCGCCTTCGTCGGCAGCAGCGGCAACAGCACCGGGCCGCACCTGCACTTCGAGATCCGCCCGGCCGGCAGCGGGCCGGTCGACCCGCTGCCGTGGTTCCTCTCGAACGGGCTCGACCCCCGCTAGGGAAGGCTAGAGCTTCTCCACCGGCGCGTAGCGCAGCAGCAGTTGCTTGCGGCCCTCCGAACCGAAGTCGACCGTGGCCTGCGCCCGGTCGCCGACGCCGGTGACGCCCACCACCGTGCCCAGCCCGAAGGTGTCGTGGGTGACCCGGTCCCCGACCGCGAGCGAGACGGCGTCCCGCTCGACGACCTGGCCGCCGCGCCGCGCCGACTGCCCCCAGCCCGCCTTGGGCTTCGACGAGGCCGACGAGCCCGAAGAGCCCGACGAGGAGCGCGAACCTCCGCCCCCCGACGAGGACTTGCCCCAGGACGACCCCGAGGAGAAGCCGCGCGCGGCCGGCGCCTGCGCCGCCCCCGTCCGCTTCCACTCCACCAGGTTCTCCGGGATCTCCTCCAGGAACCGCGAGGCCGGGTTGTACGCGGGCTGCCCCCAGGCGCTGCGCAGCACCGAGCGGGTCAGGTAGAGCCGCTGCCGCGCCCGGGTGAGCCCCACGTAGGCGAGCCGCCGCTCCTCCTCCAGCTCCTTGACCTGGTTGAGCGCCCGCATGTGCGGGAAGATCCCGTCCTCCATGCCGGTCAGGAAGACCACCGGGAACTCCAGGCCCTTGGCGGTGTGCAGGGTCATCATCGTGATGACGCCCCGGCCCTCCTCGTCGTCCGGGATCTGGTCGGAGTCGGCGACGAGCGCGACCCGCTCCAGGAAGTCGGGGAGCGAGCCGACCGGCGGGGTGCCCTCCTCGTCGGCGTCGGGCCGTTCGCCCGGGTCCTGCTCGTACTCCAGGGCGACGGAGGCGAGTTCCTGGAGGTTCTCCACCCGGGTCTCGTCCTGCGGGTCGGTGGAGGCCTGGAGTTCGGCCAGGTAGCCGGTCTCCTCCAGGACGGCCTCCAGCACCGCGGCCGGGCCCGCGCCCGACTCGACGACCTGCCGCAGCCCGGCCATCAGGACGTTGAACTTCTTCACCGCGTTGGCCGAGCGCGCGGCCATCCCGTACGCCTCGTCGACGCGCAGGAGCGCCTGGGCGAAGGAGATCCGCTCCCGCGCGGCCAGCGCGTCGACCATCGCCTCGGCCCGCTCGCCGATGCCGCGCTTGGGCACGTTGAGGATCCGGCGCAGCGGCACGGTGTCCTCCGGGTTGGAGAGCACCCGCAGGTACGCCAGGACGTCCCGGACCTCCTTGCGCTCGTAGAAGCGCACCCCGCCGACCACCTTGTACGGCAGGCCGACCCGGATGAACACCTCCTCGAACACGCGGGACTGGGCGTTCGTCCGGTAGAAGATCGCGACGTCGCCGGGCTTGGCGTCGCCCGCGTCGGTGAGCCGGTCGATCTCGTCGGCGATGAACTGGGCCTCGCCGTGCTCGTCGTCCGCGACGTAGCCGACGACCTTCTCGCCGTGCTCGCCGGCCGTCCAGAGCTTCTTCTCGCGCCGGTTGGCGTTGCGCTCGATGACGGCGTTGGCGGCGCTCAGGATGGTCTGCGTGGAACGGTAGTTCTGCTCCAGCAGGATCGTGGTCGCGTTCGGGTAGTCCTCCTCGAACTGGAGGATGTTGCGGATCGTCGCGCCGCGGAAGGCGTAGATCGACTGGTCCGCGTCACCGACGACGCACAGCTCGGCCGGCGGCACCTCGGACAGGCGCCCGGCGGCCGGGTTCACGAACTCCCCGTCCACGGTGCGCTTCGGCGCGGCCGCGACGGATCCGCCGCTCAGCTCGCGGACGAGCATGTACTGGGCGTGGTTGGTGTCCTGGTACTCGTCGACCAGGATGTGCCGGAACCGGCGCCGGTAGTGCTCCGCGACGTCGGGGAAGGCCTGGAGCAGGTTCACCGTCGTCATGATGATGTCGTCGAAGTCCAGCGCGTTGGCCTCGCGCAGGCGCCGCTGGTAGAGCGTGTACGCCTCGGCGAGCTTCTTCTCCATCGGGTTGGCGGCCTGGTCGGCGAAGGTCTCCTCGTCGATCAGCTCGTTCTTCAGGTTGCTGATCTTCGCGGTGAAGGACTTCGGCGGGAACTGCTTCGGGTCCAGGTCGAGGTCGCGGCAGACCAGCGACATCAGCCGCTGCGAGTCGGCCGAGTCGTAGATCGAGAAGCTGGAGGTGAAGCCCAGCACCTTGGACTCGCGGCGCAGGATCCGCACGCACGCGCTGTGGAAGGTGGACACCCACATCGCCCGGGCCCGCGGGCCGACCAGCGCCTCGACGCGCTCGCGCATCTCGCCGGCGGCCTTGTTGGTGAAGGTGATCGCCAGGATCTCGCCCGGCTGCACGCCGCGGGCGCCCAGCAGGTGGGCGATCCGGTGGGTCAGCACCCGGGTCTTGCCGGAACCGGCGCCGGCCACGATGAGCAGCGGCGAGCCCGCGTGCAGCACCGCCTCGCGCTGCGGGTCGTTCATGCCCTCCAGCAGCTGCGCCGGATCCACCACCGTGCGGGCGGCGCCGTTGCGGTACCAGGCGTCCCGCGCGGTCTCGGCGGCGTGGTCGGTCTGGAACAGCCCCTCCGGGATGGCCTCCTCGTAGGCCTCGTACGGGGCGTCGTCCTCGTACGGCGGGGGCTCCTCGTCGAGGGGCACGGCGGGCTGCTTCGACCCGGCGGCGGGTGCCTCGAAACCGGGGAGCGGGAGGTCGTCAAAGAGGCTACTCATGGCACTCCGAGTCTATGGCCACCCACCGACAAGCCCGCCCGGCCCGGAGGAACCGGACCGGGCGGGCTCGCGACCGGGGCTCAGCGGCACGTGGGCTCAGCGAGGCACCGGCTCAACGACGCACCGGCTCGGCCGCCCAGGCCGGGGCTCAGACCAGACGGCGGGCGGTGGCCCAGCGGGTCAGTTCGTGCCGGTTGCTCAGCTGGAGCTTGCGCAGGACGGCGGAGACGTGGCTCTCGACCGTCTTCACCGAGATGAAGAGCTGCTTGGCGATCTCCTTGTACGCGTAGCCGCGCGCGATCAGGCGGAGCACCTCGCGCTCGCGCTGGGTGAGGCGGTCCAGGTCCTCGTCGACCGGCGGGGTGTCGGTGGCGGCGAAGGCGTCCAGGACGAAGCCGGCCAGCCGGGGCGAGAACACCGCGTCGCCGTCGGCGATCCGGAAGATCGCGTTGACCAGGTCGGTGCCGGTGATGGTCTTGGTGACGTAGCCGCGCGCGCCGCCGCGGATGACGCCGATCACGTCGTCGGCGGCGTCCGACACCGACAGGGCGAGGAACTTGACCCCGCCCTGCTCGCCCATCACCCCGGCCGAGCGGCGCAGCACCTCGACACCGCCGCCGCCGGGCAGGTGGACGTCCAGCAGCACCACGTCCGGCCGGGTCTCGGCGACGACCCGGACCGCCGACTCGACGTCGTCGGCCTCGCCGACCACGTCGATGCCGGTCGCCTCGGTGCGGCCGATCTCGGCCCGGACCCCGGTGCGGAACATCCGGTGGTCGTCCACCAGGACGACTCTCGCGGTGCGCTCCGGCGCTGCCTCAGTCATTCGTTCTCTCCATCTCCAGCTCGACCTCGGTCCCGCCGTCCGGCGCGGGCCGCACCCGTGCGGTGCCGCCGTTGCGCTTCATGCGGCCGATGATCGACTCCCGTACGCCCATCCGGTCCTCGGGCACCGTGTCGGGGTCGAAGCCGGGACCGTGGTCGCGGACGAACACCGACACCGTCTTCCCCTCCACCTCGGCGTAGACCTGGACCGGTCCCCCGCCACCGTACTTGGCCGCGTTGACGGTCGCCTCCCTCGCGGCCTGCATCTGGGCCGCGATCCGCTCGTCCATCGGGCAGTCGCCGACGATCACGACCTCGACCGGGACGCCGTGCCGGTCCTCGACCTCGGCGACGACGGCGCGCAGGCTCTCCGCCATGGTGTCGGGCGCGGCCTCGGCGGCGGCCTCCGGGCGGTACAGCCACAGCCGCAGCTCGCGCTCCTGGGCACGGGCCAGCCGCAGCACCTCCTTGGGGTCCTCGGCCCGGCGCTGGATCAGGGTCAGGGTGTGCAGCACCGAGTCGTGGACGTGCGCGGCGATCTCGGCGCGCTCCTGGGCGCGGATGCGCGCGGTGCGCTCGGCACCGAGGTCCTGCCACAGGCGCAGCCCGTACGGGCCGAGCAGCACCAGCACCCCCGCGAGTACCGCGAGCGAGGCCTCGACCACCGAGCCGAGCGTCGAGCCGCTGCCCTGCATGGCGAGGAAGGCGATGGTGCCGGCCACCACGAGCAGCACGCCGGCACCGACCCGGGTGTAGGCGCCGCGCCGCTTGTCGCCCTCCTCCAGGCCGAACCAGCGCTGCCAGCGCGAGTCGTCGGCCTGCCGCCAGACCAGCGCGACGCCGACGCCGATCGCCAGCAGCGGCCAGGTGTACGGCTTGGCGGTCTGCAGGCCGAGCGCGTTGAGCAGGGCGGTGATGCCGATCACCATCATCACCAGGGCCGCGAGCTGGCCGAGGCCGCCTTGCCCGGTCTTGCCGCCCGCGCCGTCCTCCCCCTCCGCGGGGGCCGCGGCCGGCTCGCCCTGGAGGGCGTGCTGGAGCAGTTCGCGCAGCCGGCCGAGCCAGCCGCCGCGGCCCTTGCTCAGCGCGCCGCCCGGCTGCTGCCCCGAACCGGTCGGGACGAAGGCGCCGTTGACGTACACCCAGTGGGCGGCGCCGCGCTGCGCGGGCTCGCCGATGCCGATCGGCACCACGAACCAGAACGCCGCGTACAGCAGGGTGCCGATCCCCTGCGCGAAGAACAGCAGCACGAACGCGAGCCGCACCCACCGCACCGGGAGCCCGAGGTGCACCGCGAGCCCCTGCGCGACGCCGCCGAGCATCCGCCGCTGCGGGCTGCGGTAGAGCCGGCGGTACGGCGGCCGTCCGCCGTCGGGCGCGGTCGGGTCGGTGCCGCCCGCCGGCACGGCGTCGGGGGCGAGGGATCGGGGGTCGGAACCGGGTGCTGCCACGCCACCGATGGTTCCACGCCCGCGCACACGGACGCATCAGGGTGTGCCCCTGACCCCTTCTCAGGGACAAGTCAGGGTCCGGGCAGGGCTCGCACCGGTTGGGCCGGACCGGGGCAGCCGGGAGGATGGTGCCCATGACCGACGACCACCGCATCCAGGAGACCGGGCCCGCCGCCCCGCCGGAACCGGACCGCCCCCCGCTGACCAGGACCGAGCACCACCGCGTGGTGGCCGGCGTCTGCGGCGGCCTCGGGCGGCACCTGGACATCGACCCGGTGGTCTTCCGGGTGGTCACCGTGGTGCTCTGCCTCTCCGGCGGCCTCGGGCTGTTCCTGTACGGCCTGGCCTGGCTGATCGTCCCCACCGAGCCGGTGCCGGACGGCCGGGGCGGCACCCGGCACGGGCGCACCGAACTCCAGCGGGTGCTCACCGGCCGGGTGGACGGCCAGTCGGTCGGCGCGGTGCTGCTGGCCGTGATCGGTACCGGGGTGTTCTTCTCCTCGATGGGCCAGGACGACCAGCTGTTCCCGCTGCTGCTGCTCGCCGGCCTGGTCTTCCTGGCGGTGCGCTACGACCCGGACCGCCGCCGCGGCCGGGTGCGCCGGCGCCGCCGCGGCGGCCCGTACGACCGCCACTACCCCGACGGGGACCAGTACGGCCCGTACCCGTGGTCCGGGCCGGAGGACGACGAGGCCGCCCGCGCCCGGCACGCGGCCGAGCGCGCCGCCGGAACGGTGCCCGCCGACTCCCCGGCCCCCGGCCCGACCGGCTACCTGTGGGACCCGCGCCACCCCGAGCGCAACCCGTACGGCGCCGGCCCCACCCCGCCGTTCGGCACCCCGGTGCCGCCGGCGGGCGGCCCGGCCCAGCCCTGGTGGCAGCGCGTCGACCTGCCCGCGGGCGACCCTCTGCGCAAGGACGGCCCGCCCGGCCGGCCCCGGCCCGCCGCCGTCCGGCAACGCCGGGAGCGGTCCGCACTCGGCTTCTTCGGCCTGCTGCTGGCGATCGGCGCGGGTGCCGCGGTCTGGTCCGCCTCGGCCGGCCACACCGACGTCACCGTGCTGAGCGCGACCGTGCTGGCCACCGCGCTGCTGGTGATCGGCCTGACGCTGCTGCTCGGCGCGAAGTTCGGCCGGGCCCGCAAGCTCGCGGTGACGGGCCTGCTGCTCACCCTGGCGCTGGTCTTCGTCGGCCACTCCCCGGACTCCATGCGCAACGCCGTCGGCCGGCGCGACTTCACCGTCGTCGCCTCGGCCGAACTCCAGCCCCGGTACTCCCTGGGGGCCGGCCGGCTCCAGCTGGACCTGAGCGGGCTCGACCCGGCCGGGGCCACCCTCACCAGCAAGGTCGAACTCGGCGCCGGCGAGCTGACCGTCGTCCTGCCGCCGGACGTGACGGTGAACCTGGTGGCCCGGGTGGGCCTCGGCGACGTCTCCACCCCCGGTGAGCGCAACAACGGCACCGGCCGCCACACCTACCTGCTGCCACCCGGCAGCGGCCATCCGTCCAAGGGCACATTCGACCTCGAACTCGCGGTCGGGATCGGCAACATCAAGGTGGTCCAGCAGTGAGGAAGCACCGGCTCGACCTGTTCTCGCTGATCGCGGGGGCGCTGTTCAGCACGATCGCGGTGGTCTACCTGGTCGCGGCGCTCAACGACCAAGCGGTGAACGGCCGGATCGTCATCCCGGTCACCTTCATCGTGCTCGGCCTCGGCGGCCTGGCCGGCGCGGTCGCGGCGGTCGCCCGGCGCGGCCGCACCGACCGCCGGGACTGAACCCGCCCGATCAGGCTCAGCTCTGCAGCGGCCCGAGGTTCAGCTTGTCGCCGTCCTGGGTGACGGCGTACTTCGGCAGCGGCTTGACCGCCGGCCCGTTGACCACCGCGCCGGTCGCGGCGTCGAACCGGGAACCGTGGCAGGGGCAGTACAGCTGGCCGTTCTTCGGGGCGTCGACCGCGCAGCCGGAGTGGGTGCACACCGCGGACAGGCCGCAGTACTGGCCCGCCTTGGGCTGCACGATGTAGACGGCGTCCCCGGTGGCCGGGTCCTTGACCTGGGCCGAGCCGCCGACCGGCACGCTCGCGGCGGCCACCGAGGGGGCCGGTCCGGACTGCGCCGGGGTGGTGGCCGGGGCCGCGGACTGCTTGGGCGCGGAGTGCTTGGCCCGGCCGAAGGTCCGGGTGAGCGAGCCGGTGAGCAGCCCGGCGCCGCCGATCGCGACGGCGGCGATCCCGCCGTCCACCAGCGCCCGGCGCCTGACGCGGTCCTCGCCCAGCCCGCGCCCCCGCTCCCGGCCGGCCCGCCGGGCGAGGTAGCCGTCCACCGACAGGTCCGGGGTGCCGGCCAGCAGCAGCGGCGTCCAGGCCATCAGGTAGCCGAGGTCGTTGCCCAGGTAGTAGGGCGAGACGCTCCAGCTGATGGACAGCCAGAGGCTGAGGTTGATCAGCGCGCCGCCGAGCGCCGCGACCCGGCCCCAGAGGCCGAGCAGGGTGCCGAGGCCGACCGCCAGCTCACCGAAGGCGACGGCGAGCGCGAACAGGGTGGGCGCGTCCAGGGCGGCGCCGAGCAGGAAGGAGATCGGGCTGCCGCCCCTGGCCGCCTGGGTCTGCGAGACGAACGACGCCGGGTCGGCCGCCCCGGCCAGGTAGTGCGCGTCGGACAGTTTGTCGAGGGCGGCGTACACGAAGGTGACGCCGAGGAAGAGCCGCAGCGGCAGCAGCGCGTACCGGGACGCGGACGCCCGCCACTGCGCCGCCCGGTCGGCCGGACCGGCCGCTCCCCCGTCGCCCGCTTCCCCGTCACCCGCCACGGAGTTGCCAGCCTCCGACATCGCTCACACCTTCCCTCGCGGCCCGCCACTCCCTGACAGGTCCGGTCCGCATTCTGCCCGCTCCCGATCGCTTTCGGTGGGAGGTCCCCACCCCGGCGGCGACCGCCCCACCGCGAACGGCCGCGCCGCCGTTCCCTGGTACGGGAACGACGGCACGGCCGTTCAGCAGCGGCTCAGCGGCCGGCGGGAGTGCTCACTCCCACTCGATGGTGCCCGGCGGCTTGCTGGTGACGTCGACGACGACGCGGTTCACGTCGCGGACCTCGTTGGTGATCCGGGTGGAGATCTTGGCCAGCACGTCGTACGGCAGGCGCGACCAGTCGGCGGTCATGGCGTCCTCGGACGAGACCGGGCGCAGCACGATCGGGTGACCGTAGGTGCGGCCGTCGCCCTGCACGCCCACGCTGCGCACGTCGGCGAGCAGCACGACCGGGCACTGCCAGATCTCACGGTCCAGGCCGGCCGCGGTCAGCTCCTCGCGGGCGATCGCGTCGGCGTCGCGGAGCAGGTCCAGCCGCTCCTGGGTGACCTCGCCGACGATCCGGATGCCCAGGCCCGGGCCCGGGAACGGCTGGCGCTGGACGATCTCCTCCGGCAGGCCCAGCTCCTGGCCGACCATCCGGACCTCGTCCTTGAACAGCTTGCGCAGCGGCTCGACCAGCTGGAACTGGAGGTCCTCGGGCAGGCCGCCGACGTTGTGGTGGGACTTGATGTTGGCGGTGCCGGTGCCGCCGCCGGACTCCACCACGTCCGGGTACAGGGTGCCCTGGACCAGGAAGTCGACCGACTCGCCGTGCTCGCCGGCCTCGGCGACGATCTCGGCCTGGGCCTGCTCGAAGACCCGGATGAACTCCCGGCCGATGATCTTGCGCTTCTCCTCGGGGTCGGTGACCCCCTTCAGCGCGTTCAGGAAGCGCTCCGCGGCGTCGACCACCTTCAGCTGCACGCCGGTGGCCGCCACGAAGTCCTTCTCGACCTGCTCGGTCTCGCCCTTGCGCATCAGGCCGTGGTCGACGTACACGCAGGTCAGCTTGGAGCCGATGGCCTTGTTGACCAGGGCCGCCGCGACCGCGGAGTCCACGCCGCCGGAGAGGCCGCAGATCGCGCGCTTCTCGCCGACCTGGGCGCGGATCAGCGCGACCTGCTCCTCGACCACGCTGCCGGTGGTCCAGGTCGGGGCGATGCCGGCGCCGCGGTAGAGGAAGTGCTCCAGGATCTGCTGGCCGTGGTCGGAGTGCAGCACCTCGGGGTGGTACTGGACGCCGTAGAGGCGGGCCTCGTCGTTCTCGAAGGCCGCGACCGGGACCACCGCGGTGGACGCGGTGACGGTGAAGCCCTCCGGGGCGGCGGAGCAGGCGTCGCCGTGCGACATCCACACCGAGTGCTCCGCCGGAACGCCCTCGAACAGGGTGGAGCCGGTGCGGCTGACGGTCAGCGGGGTGCGGCCGTACTCGCGGGCGCCGGTGTTGTCGACCGTGCCGCCGAGGATCTTGGCCATCAGCTGGAAGCCGTAGCACATGCCGAAGACCGGGACCCCGGCCTCGAAGATCGCGCGGTCGAGCTGCGGCGCGCCCTCTTCGTAGACCGACGACGGACCGCCGGAGAGGATGATCGCCTTGGGGTTCTTGGCGAGCATCTCGGCGACCGGCATGCTGCTCGGCACGATCTCGCTGTAGACCCGCGCCTCACGCACCCGACGGGCGATGAGCTGGGCGTACTGGGCGCCGAAGTCGACCACCAGGACGGTGTCGTTGTCCGGCGCGGACTGGACGGGAATTGCAGAGGACACAGACGGCCTTCCGGCAGCGGTACGAGAGGTGTCACACCGAACCGCTTCCCCGGCGGGGGCCGCGGCGGCGACGGGTGGGGGTGTCTGGACACCGATTCTACCGGGCTGTCCGGTTTCACTCGTCTGCCCGTCCAAACGACCGTGACCGGGCGGGGCCGCCTTTCGTTGCTTCAGACGACCGTACGACCGCGCCGCGCCCGCCAGACGCGCCGCCTTCGCCCCGGCCAGGGGCGCCGCCGTACGGACTGCAGGACCACGCGTGGAGCTTCATCCCAGTCCACCGGCGCATGTGGCACCGCCGCCCCGGCCCCGCCGGGAGCGCGGTGCCGTGGGACCGTGCGCGGGTGCCGCGGCCGGACAGCAGGGGACAGCGACCCCGGCCGCGACTGGACCGAGAGGTGGGACGGCCGGTCCCCGGGGACGCCCGGGCCGGTCGTCGCACCCCCCGCCGCGAGCCGGGCACACCCGGGCGCACACCCTTCCCCGTCCCGCGCCGCTACGCGCGTCCCCGTGCGCTGCAGCCACCCACACCACTACGCACCGTGATCATCGACGCCTCGCGTCGGCACCTGCCCGCAACCGCCCGACGGGGCGGGGCGAGGCCCGCACCCGTGCCCGGGCCACACCAGGGAGTCGGCACCCGCACCAAATGCGCTGGGCCGAACTGTGCCGAATCGGTTGCAGAGCAAGCCCTTCGTCCAGCACGATGCTGCGTGGAAGCGGTTCTCCCGGCGGCCGGCAGGCTCACCGCGGAGACCCCGACCGCTGCCGCCGCACTGGGCGACAGCCCCGTACGTCACCTCACGCTCCGTGAGCGAAGGCCCGGCGCAGACCTGCGCGCCGACCCGCCGCACCGCGAGCGTGTGCGCCCCGCGCCACCGGCCACCCACGCCGGCCCGCGACGGCGCGACCCCTGAGCCGACCGACCCGACGGCGCCCCTCCCCCGGCGCCGTTACCCCCAGCACCGGCGCAGCCCTGACGCCGCGTGCTGAGCGACAAAGGGCCCCGTTCCCCCGCGGGGCCCTTTGCCCTGTCCGGGCCGCTCCGCCCACGGACGCTCCGCTCAGGGCTGCTCCGCTCGCGGCTGCCCGGCTCAGGGCTGCTTGCGCCAGACGCTCGGATCGACCGGCTCCTCGGCCGGCGAGCCGGGCGGCGGCACCAGCGGCGCGTCGTCCGAGCCGACCACGTCGCCCACCGCCGCCCCGGAGGCGTACGGCTGCGGCTCAGGCCCGGCCTCGTACGGCGCCCCCGGCGACGGCACCGCGCCGTACGGGGGCGCGCCGTACGGGGGCGCGCCGTAGGCGTCCTCGCGGGCCACCGCGCCCCGGCCGCGGACGGCCGCCAGCAGCGGCGGCACCAGCAGCGCGCCGATCGCCGCCCAGACCAGGTTGGCCACCAGCACGCTGGCGAAGCCCAGGCTGATCGAGGTCTCCCGGGACAGCACCGTCTGGTTCGCGAAGGTGTTCCACCCCGGGGTCGCCGAGGACGTCGAGGTCGTCATCAGCGCACCGCCCACCGCCATCAGCGCGGTGAGCGCCACGGCGTGGACGGCCGCCAGCCGGAGCCGGTCGGCCGCGTCCAGCCGCCGCCGGTACGCCGACCAGCCGAGGACGCCCGCCGTGGCGAGGGCCAGCAGGCCGGTCCAGCGCCAGTCGGCGGTCTGGTCGTGCAGGTCGAAGAAGGAGACCTCCATGCTGTCGGGGGTGTCCTGCCAGTCGCCGCCGATCGCGGCCGCCGCGTCGCTCGCCCCGCCGCTCGCCCCGCTGAACGCCTGCAAAGTCGCCCCCGAGCCCAGGCCGAGCAGGCCCAGGCCGAGGTTGGGCAGGAAGGCCGCCGAGACCGGTGTCTGCCAGCCCTCCTCGCTGTTGACCGCGACCAGCACGAAACCCGTCACCGAGGCCAGGCCCAGCGACAGTGCCAGCGCCCGGCCGCCCGTGAGCGCGGCGACCGCCCAGCCGCGCACCGCCCGGCTGCGCCAGGCGGCCCAGCGCAGCGCGTCGGTGCCGTGGACGGCGAAGGCCGTCAGCGCGGCGAGCAGGGCGGTCCAGCCGGTCGCCTCCAGCCAGCCGGAGTCCACGGTGTACGTCACCCCGAGGGCGCGGCCGACGAGGCCGGTGCGCTGCGGCTGCCAGGACGTCCCGCCGGCCAGCCCGAGCAGCGCGGTCACCGCCGCCAGGACCACCGCGGTACGCAGCGCCTCGCCCGCGGCCTGGGCTCGGGTCAGCTGGAGGCCGGCGGCCCGGCGGCGGCGCGCCCCGGTCCGCAGGCCGAGCCAGAGCGCCAGCGCCCACAGCACGGTGACCGTCAGCGGCACCGCCCGGAACAGCGCGTCCATGCCCTCCGCGTCGCCGCGCCGCAACGCGCTGGTGTACCCGAGCTTGAACGGCGCGCCGAGCGCGCTCAGCGCCATCGACAGGGCGGCGCCGAAGCGCTCGCCGAACCCGGGCGCCCGGACCAGGTAGGCGTACTGGTAGTCGCTCGGGATCGCCACGATCAGCGCCGCCAGCAGCAGCACGGCGGTCGGGGCGGCGGCGACCAGGAGCGCCGGGCGCCAGTCCGCGCCGAGCAGCTGGCTCAGCACGGTCGGCCGCCCGGCCCGCGGGTCGTACGGCTGCCCGGCGCCCCAACTGCCCAGCGTGGGCGGCCCGGCGGGCTGCGGGTGGCCCGGGCCGTAGCCGGGCGGCGGGCCGTAGCCGGGCGGCGGGCCGTAGCCGGGCGGCGGAGGCGGCGGAGGCGGCGGCGGGTACCCGGGCGCGGCGGACGGCGGACCGTACGCCGGCGGGGGCGGTACGGGAGGCGGTACGGCCGGCGGAACGACGGGAGGTACCGCGGGCATGGCGGCCGTCGGCGGGGGCGGCGTCAGCGGCCGCCCGCACGAGACGCACGCGGACGCCCCTTCCACCGATGCCGCGCCGCACGATGCGCAGATGGCCATGGACCGGTTTCCCCCCGCTCGACGAGTTCCTGGTCCCCCAGAAAGCCCGTTTATCCCATCGGATCCGAACGAATGTCAACCGGGTACCGAGCCGGGCGGGTTGGCCCGTCGAGGCCTGCTCATCCGCGCTTCTTCGGGACCTCCGGGACGGGCAGCAGCGGCAGTCGGAGCGCGCCGAACGCGTCCTCCGGGACGGCCGGCCGGGCCGGCGCCACCGGGGCGACCCGCCGGTAGGCCTCGCCCTGGGCCGGGCGGCGGTCCGCCTCGCCCTTGTTGGGCCACATCGACATGGCGCGCTCGGCCTGCGCGGTGATGGTCAGCGAGGGGTTCACCCCGAGGTTGGCGGAGACGGCCGCGCCGTCGACCACGCTGATCCCGGGGTGGCCGTACAGCCGGTGGTAGGGGTCGACCACGCCGGTCTCGGGGGCGTCGCCGATCGGGCAGCCGCCGAGGAAGTGGGCGGTCATCGGGATGTCGAAGATCTCGCCGGCGCTGCTGCCCGCGAAGCCGTTGATCTGCTCGGCCAGCGCCTGGGCGCCCTGTTCGGCGGCCGGGATCCAGGTCGGGTTGGGGGCGCCGTGGCCCTGGGCGGAGGTGAGCCGGCTCTTGCCGAGCAGGTCCTTCTTCAGCGAGACGGTGATCGAGTTGTCCAGCGACTGCATCACCAGGCCGATGATCGTCTTCTCGGACCAGCGGTGCTGGTTCATCGAGCGGGCGAAGGTCACCGGGTGGCGCACCGACCCGCCCAGGTAGCGCAGCCAGCGCGGGGCCCGTCCGCCGCCCTTGACCTGGGCTATCGACAGCGCGCCCATCGCGTTGGAGCCCTTGCCGTAGCGGACCGGCTCGATGTGGGTGCTGGCGTCCGGGTGGATCGAGGAGGTGATCGCCACGCCCTTGGTGAAGTCCACCCGGCTGCCGTAGCGCCGGTCGGTGGTCTGCGCGCCCACCAGCGCCTCGGAGTTGGTGCGGGTCAGCTCGCCGAGCCGGGCGGAGATCCGGGGCAGGTGCCCCCCGTCACGCATCCGGTGCAGCAGCGACTGGGTGCCGTACGTCCCGGCCGCGACCACCACCCGGGCGGCGGTGATGGTCCGCGCGCCCGCCTTCACCCGGTCGGTGCGGGAGCGGGAGTCGGTCCGGCGCACGTCCACCGCGTAGCCGTGGCTCCCGTCGGCTCCGGGGAGCTCCCGGATCCGGGCCACCGTGGTGAGCGGGTGGATCTCGGCGCCGCCCCGCTCGGCCAGGTGCAGGTAGTTCTCGGTGAGCATGTTCTTGGCCCCGTGCCGGCAGCCCGTCATGCACTCGCCGCACTCCACGCAGGCCTTGCGGGCCGGCCCGGCACCGCCGAAGTACGGGTCGGCGACCTCGTCCCCGGGCGCCGCCTTGGCCCTGCCGCCGGCGTCCCGGCCGTCCCCGAAGAAGACCCCGACCGGCGCCATGTGGAAGGTGTCGCCCACCCCCATCTGCTCGGCGGCGGCCTTGAGGTGCACGTCGGAGGGGGTGACGGTCGGGTTGAGCCGGACCCCGAGCATCCGCTGCGCCTGGTCGTAGAACGGCGCCAACTCCTCCTGCCAGTCGGTGATGTGGCGCCACTGGCGGTCCTCGAAGAAGGCCTTCGGCGGCACGTACAGGGTGTTGGCGTAGTTCAGCGAGCCGCCGCCGACCCCGGCGCCGGCCAGGATCAGCACGTTGGCCAGCAGGTGGATCCGCTGGATGCCGTAGAGGCCGAGCTTCGGCGCCCACAGGTAGTTCGGCAGGTCCCAGGAGTTCCTGGGCAGTTCGTCCCGCTCGAAGCGCCGACCGGCCTCCAGGACGGCGACCCGGTAGCCCTTCTCGGTCAGCCTCAGCGCGGCGACCGAACCACCGAAGCCGGAGCCGACCACGACCACGTCGTAGTCGAACTCCGCCGCACCGCCGGACTCCACCATCTGCCACTGCTCCTTCGGGACACGAACCTGACTACGGGACGGGCGGACCTGACTGCGGGACGGGCGAACCTGACTGCGGGACGGAACCTGGCTGCGGGACGGTCGGATCGGACCACCGGCCGGGCCGACTCCGACCCACGGGGACGAACCGCCGGCCCGGGACGGCTACTTGAACCTTCGGCCCGGGACGGCTACTTGAACCTTCGGCCCGGGACGGCTACTTGAACCGCAGCGCCTTCAGCACCCGCAGCCCGCCGGTCATCACCGCGGCGAACTGCCGGTCGTCCAGCCCGAACGAGGGCGCGATCGGCATCAGCCGCTGGGTCGCGACGGTCTGTGCCTCGGTGAAGCGCAGGATGCCCTCGGCGCCGTGGCGGCGGCCGAGCCCGGAGTCGCCCATGCCGCCCATCGGCGAGCCGATCGAGCCGTACGCGGCCGCGTAGGCCTCGTTGACGTTGACCGTGCCGGTGCGCAGCCGGGCCCCGACCGCCCGGCCGCGCCGGGTGTCCCTGGTCCAGACGCTGGAGTTCAGGCCGTACGGCGTGGAGTTCGCGGCGGCCACCGCCTCGTCGTCGGTGTCGAAGCGGTAGACGGAGACGACCGGGCCGAAGGTCTCCTCGCCGCAGACCGCCATGTCCGGGGTGACCCCGTCGAGGATGGTCGGCTCGAAGAAGTACGGGCCGAGGTCGGGCCGGGCCCGGCCGCCGGCCAGCACGGTGGCGCCCGCCTTGACCGCCTCCTCCACGTGTCGGGTGGTGGTCTCCAGCTGGCGGACGGAGACCAGCGAGCCCATGTCGGCGCCGTAGGCCAGGCCGCCGCCGAGGCGCAGCGCCCGGGTGCGGGCGGCGAAGCGCTCCAGGAAGTCGTCGGCCACCGAGCGGTGCACCAGCAGCCGCTCGATCGAGATGCACAGCTGCCCGGCGGAGGAGAAGCAGGCCCGCACGGCGCCCGCGGCGGCCCGGTCGAGGTCGGCGTCGGAGAGGACCAGCATGGCGTTCTTGCCGCCGAGTTCGAGCGAGGCGCCGACCAGCCGGGCGGCGGCGCGCTGGGCGACCTCCCGGCCGGTGCGGGTGGAGCCGGTGAACGAGACGTAGTCGGCGTGCTCCACCACGGCGGGACCGATCACCGGGCCGTCGCCGATCACGACCTGCCACAGGTCGGCCGGCAGCCCGGCCTCGATCAGCAGCTCGCGGGCCCACAGCGCGGTCAGCGCGGTCTGCGTGTCCGGCTTGTTGACCACGGCGTTGCCTGCCGCGAAGGCGGGCAGGACGTCGCCGACGGACAGCTCCAGCGGGTAGTTCCAGGGCGAGATGTGGCCGACCACGCCCTTGGGCCGGCGGGCCTCGACCGCGTGGGTGAGCACCGGCAGCGCCCCGCCGCGCCGCTTGTCCCGGAGGTAGCCGTGCGCGGCCCGCCCGTAGTGCCGGGCGGCCATGGCGACGGCCAGCACCTCCTCGAAGGCGTGCAGCCGGGCCTTGCCGGTCTCGGCCTGGACGAGGTCCAGCACCTCGTCCTGCCGCTTGAGCAGCAGGTCGTGGAAGCGCAGCAGGACGGCCGCCCGGCGGCGCACCGGCAGCGCGGCCCAGGCCGTCTGGGCGCGGCGGGCCAGTTCGAAGGCGACCTCGACGTCGGCCGGGGTGGACCGCGGCAGGCTCGCCAGCCGCTCGCCGGTCAGCGGGGCGACGGTCTCCACCAGGCTGGGCTCGCCGGTGGCGGTGACGCCGGCGGCCAGCCGGGCGACCAGGGACGGCGGGACGGCCGCCGCGACGGTCCGGCCCCCGCCGGGGGCGGGCGGGTTCCCGGTCGCGGGGTGTTCGGTGGCCGCTGCGCCTGCTGTGAGGTCCGACATACGGCGCAGCCTAGGCGCTCGGCGGCCGGTCCGGTACCCGTCGGTAACAAGAATCTGCCGCGGCCGGGTGGAGCGGGCTCCCCCCGGTCAGCGGGTCGGCGCGAAGTAGTGCAGCACCGCGTTGAAGCGCTGCTCCGCCTCGTTCCACTCGTTGCCCCGGTCCGGGCTGGACGAGTAGATCGCGTAGCTGGTGCCGTCGTCGTCGATGAACTCGGCCTCGACCGCCCGGCGCCGGCCGCCCTCCTTGGCGAGGTAGCTGAACTCCCAGACGGCCGCCTCGTGGCCGTTCACCGCGACGCCGGTCATCTTGTGCTGCTTGTACTCCTTCAGGTTCTTGGAGACGGTGGCCTCCATCTGCCGCAGGTGGTCCAGCGGCTTGACCGACTGGCCGACGGTGACCGCGAACTGCAGGTAGTGCACCTTGTTGTCGGGGCTGTAGTAGACCTGGTTGTCGGGTGTGGCACTGCGCTGCCAGGCCGGGCTGACCGAGGGCAGCGGGAAGCGGAAGCCGGCCGGGTCGTCGACCCAGTGGTAGCCGTTGGGCGCCGCCGGCCCCGGGCTGGCGCCACTGGTGGGGTCCGGGTTGACGGAGGCGGTCGGGACGGGCTCGTCGGCCGTGGAGGCGGCGACGTGCCCGGTGGTGGTGTTCCGGGTGGCGAGGAAGGTCGCGCCGGCCGCCAGCAGGCCGACGGCCACCGCGATCACGACGATCTTCAGGGTGCTGCGGCGCTTGGCCGGCCCGCGCGCGGGCGTGACGGGGTGCGCCACCGGCGCGACCGCTGCGGTGAGCGCCGCCGCCCCGTCGGCCGCGCCCCCGGTGGTGTCCGGAACGGCCCCCGAGCGCACCCCGGTCGGCTCCTCGGCCTCCTCCACCGTCGTCCCCGGCGCGGCCTCCTCCGCGTGGTCCTCCGCCGCCGCCGGGCGCTCGCTGCGGTCCACCACGGGCACCGACTGGGTGGGCGCGCGCAGCGGCGCGACCGACTTCAGGCCGATCGTGTGCCCGGCCTTCACCTCGGCCAGCATCCGGGCGGCCTCGTCCGCGTTCGGCCGCTCGGCCGGGTCCTTGGCCATCAGCGCGGCCAGCACCGGGCCCAGCGGCCCGGCCCGGAGCGGCTCCGGCAGCGGCTCACCCACCACGGCGGCCAGTGTGGTGATCGGCGAGGTCCGGCGGAACGGCGACTGGCCCTCCACCGCGGCGTACAGCGTCGCCCCGAGGCCCCACAGGTCGGAGGCCGGCCCGGGCCGCTCGCCCTGGGCGAGCTCCGGCGCCAGGTAGTCCGGCGAGCCGACCAGATCGCCCGGCCGGGTCAACTCGGCCGAGCCCTCGTACGTCGCGATGCCGAAGTCCAGCAGCACCACCCGCCCGGTACCGCGCTCCAGCAGCACGTTGGCCGGCTTCACGTCGCGGTGCAGGACGCCGAGCTGGTGGCCGCGGTGCAGTGCGGCGAGCACCTGGCTGCCGACCTCGGCGACGGCGCGCGGCTGCAGGGTGCCGTCCTGGCTGATCACGTCGGCCAGCGAGCGGCCGTCCACCAGCTCCATGACGATCCACGGCCGGCCGTCCTGCTCCAGCACGTCGTGCACCGTGATCACGCCGGGGTGCTTGATCCGGGCGGCCGCGCTGGCCTCCCGCTTCATCCGGGCGTGCAGGATCTGCAGCTCGTCCTCAGGCAGGTGGTTGACGGTCAGTTCCTTGACCGCGACCTCGCGGTTCAGCATCCGGTCCCAGGCCCGCCAGACGGTCCCCATCCCGCCGCGGCCGAGCCGGTCGCCCAGCTCGTACCGCCCGGCCAGCAGCCGCTCCGTCTCGGCCGTCTCCGGCCGGTCCTGCACGCCCATCGGCGACCACTCCCCCTCACATCCGTCTGCCGTCACAGCGACGGAGGGCCTGGTGCAGACCACTGTTCGAACAAATCCCACGCACACATTAGGCGCACCTTGCCAGCCCCGGTAATCACGCTCACCCGTCGGACCGACGGCCCGGGACACTCCGGGGCCGTCAGCCTGCGAACAGCACCACCGCGGTCACTCCCAGCACCAGCAGCAGGAACACGCCCCCGACCAGCAGCGGGCCGAGCAGCGCCGGAGGTATCCGCGGCGGCCGCACCTCGTCCGGCCGCCCGGCGCCCGCCCCGGCGCCCACCCCGACGTTCGTACCCACGACGACCTCCGGCCGCCCCCGTCCACCACCCCGCCCGCGCCGACGCCGCACCAGCGGGGCCTCCGGTCTCAGCACCAGCGCCCGCGCCGCCCACTCCTCGTCGACCGGCTCCGGCGCGCCCGCGAGCAGCGCCGCCAGCTCCCAGCGGGCCTCCTCGGCGGTCGGCCGCAGCGAGGGGTCGGGCTGCAGCAGCCGCTCGACCAGCGGCGCCAGCGGCCCGCAGGCCGCGGCGGGCTCCCGCCGCCCGTCCCGGACCGCCGACACCAGCTCCGGCACGCCGCCGTCCGGGAACGGCGAGCGGCCGGTGACCAGCCGCTGCACCAGCACCCCGAGCGCCCAGCAGTCGCCCGCCGGGCCGCCGTCCAGCGGCCAGCGCTCCGCCACCGGGCCGACCAGGGTGGCCCGCACGTCGTACCGGCGGCGCCCCCCCGGGCCGCCGAGGTCCTCGGCCAGCGCCTCCTGCGCCACCCCGGACAGCAGCCCGCCGAGCATCGCCGCGCCGTCCTCGCAGACCAGCACGGACTCGGGGGTCAGGTTCCCGTGGACGAGTCCGTCCTCGTGCAGCGCCCGCAGCGCACCGGCCAGGTCCGCCGCCAGCTCGGCCGCCCGGTAGGGCGGCACCGGTCCGGCCGCCACCAGGTCCGCCAGCGTCATGGCGCCCGGCCGCTCCTCCACCGTCCACAGCAGTTCGCCCTCGACGAAGGCACCGAGCCCGCGCAGCAGCCGGGGGTGCCCGGTCGGCGCGGACGAGCCGACCGCCGCCACCCGGCGGACCAGCCGGTCGGCGTGCGCGGGCACCTCGCCGTCCAGGTCCTGACCGGTGGTCAGCAGCGCGGGCAGCTCCAGGGCGCGCAGCAGCACGGACTCCCCGGTGCGGTCGTCCACCGCCAGGGCCCGCAGGAGTTCGGGACGGTCCGTCAGCCGGTACCGTCCCGCCAGCAATTGCCCCGGGCCGCCTCGCATGCCAGTTCCTCTCGCTCACCGAGCAGCCTACTGAGCGGCTCCTTTACGCTCGGTCCCATGGACTGGACCGATCTGATCGACACCGCCTTCAAGGTGGCGGGAAACAACAGCCAAGCCCATCAGGCCGAGGCCGTGCGCACCGTGGAGGCGGCCGTCATCGACGGCGAGAATCCGGTCGCCTCGACGGCCGGGCGCCATCCCGACCACTTCCGCAAGGGCGTGCTCGTCCTCACGACCCACCGACTGCTCTTTCTCAAGGACGGTAAACCGCCGGTCCCGGTTCCGCTTACGGCGGTCACGGACGCGGCCGTGGCCAGGACCAAGCTCAACGGCGACGTGCTCACCGTCGTCGCGCTGACCGGCTCGCACCGGTTCGAGGACGTGGCCAAGGCCGACGTCTTCGCCGAGCAGCTCCGGGAGGCCGCCCGGCTCGCCCGCAAAGCCGCGTCGGCCGCCCGCCCGGCGGCCGACACCGCCCCCGCCGACCTCAGTGCGGGCGACCAACTCCTCGGCCAGCTGGAGCGGTTGGCCGCCCTGCACGCCTCCGGCGCGCTCACCGACGAGGAGTTCACCCGGGCCAAGGCCCGCCTGATCGGCTAGGCCCTGCCCGGCCGGGGCCATGGCCTACGGCGCGGGCTGGAAGCTGGCGAAGGCCGTGTCCCGGGCCTGGGAGTTGGCCGGGGCACCCCAGTCCGCGTCCGGGGTGATCCAGTAGATCGCGTAGCCGTACTTGGCCGGGTTCCCGGTGACGAAGCCCCGGTTGAGCGAGTGCGTGCGCGGCGTGCCGCTGATCCACTCCCAGTCGGCCGCGTTGCTCCACTGCCGGTAGTTGATCGCGGCCAGGTTGACCCGCTGGTAGTTGGTGACCTTCGAACGCAGGCCCGGCTCGGACTCCTGCCAGTCGGCGACGGCGCTGGGACCGGGGCTGGTGGTCCACTCGATGGTCAGGGTACTGCCGTTGCCCTTGAAGATCCGGCGGACGCCCTCCGAACCGGCCGGCTGGAGCCAGTCCGGCAGGACGACCGAGAAGCCGGTCGGGTCCTTGTACTCGTGGTAACCGGCCGGCACGGCGGTCCCCGGAGGGGTCGGGCTCTGCGCGGGGGTGGTGGCGGGCGAGCCGGCGGCCGGCGGGTTCGCCGCGGAGGGGCCGGGCGTGTCGGCCGGTTTGTCGGGGGCCGGCGTGTCGGTGGCCGGCTTCTCCGGGGCGGGCTTGTCGGTGCCCGGCTCCGGCTCCGCGGGCGGAACGGACGCGGCCGGGGTCCCGCTCGGCCCGGTCTCGGGGCCGGTCGAGACCGACGAGGTGGCGCCCGCACCGTTCGCCGACGAGTCGTCCCCGTTCCCGACGGCCTGGAGCACCGCGACCACCCCGGCGATCAGCAGCAAAACCAGCACCACGGTGACGACGGCCAGCCGCCGCCGTCCGTTGCGCGGGTCGGCACCGGCCGCCTGCGTGGCGCCCAGGGTCCACTCGCTGGTCACCGGCCGGATCGGCTCGGCCCCCGGAGCCGGACCCGACGCCGAGCCCGACGCCACCTCCGAGGACGGCGAAGCGGGCTCGGGCGCCGGCTCCACGACGGGCTCCGCCGCGGCGGCGGGCTCCTCGTCCTTGGCCCGGCTGCCCACCCGGACCGTCCCCAGCAGCCCGCCGATGGACCGCTTGCGGCCCTCCTCGGCCTCCGCCGGGGCCTCCTCCGGCTCCACCGCGGCGGTCGGCCGCTCGACCGGCAGCGCGTGCACGGTGGTCGACTCGGCCTTCGAGGTGGCCTCCGCGACGACCCGCTTCAGCATCGACCGGGTCTGCGAGGCGTCCAGCCGCTCGGCCGGGTCCTTGGCGAGCAGCCCCTCGATCACCGGCTGCAGCGCCCCGGCGTTCACCGGAGCGGTCAGCTCCTCCGTCATCACCGCCGTCAGGGTGGCCAGCGCCGAGCCCCGGTCGTACGGCGGCCGGCCCTCGACCATCGCGTACAGCGTGCCGCCCAGCGACCACAGGTCGGCCGGCGGCCCGGGCTTCTGCCCGCGGGCCCGTTCCGGGGATATGTACGAGGGCGCGCCGACCAGCATGCCGGTGGAGGTGACCGAGGCGTCGCCCTCCACGCTGGCGATGCCGAAGTCGGTGAGCACGACCCGGCCGTCGTCGCCGATCAGCACGTTGGACGGCTTGACGTCCCGGTGCAGGATGCCCAGCGCGTGCGCGGCGCTCAGCACGCCGAGCACGTCGAGCGCGATCTCGGCGGCCCGGGCGGGGGCCAGCGGCCCGTCCTCCCGGATGACGTCGGCCAGCGAGCGGGACTCGACCAGCTCCATGACGATCCACGGCCGGTCGTCCTCGTCGACCACGTCGAAGACGGTGACCGCCGAGTTGTGCCGGATCCGGGCGGTGGCCTTGGCCTCGCGCAGCGTCCGGACGATCAGCCGGTGCTTCTCCTCCTCCTCGACGCTGGCGTTCATCCGCAGTTCCTTGACCGCGACGGTCCGCCCCAGCATCTCGTCCTCGGCGCGCCAGACGGTGCCCATGCCGCCGCGCCCGAGCACGCCGTTCAGCCGGTAGCGGCCGGCCAGGAGGCGGCCGGTGGAACCCTGCGCCTGGGTCATTCGGAACGTTCCCCCATGTGCTGCTGGCGGTCGTGGTGACGGCGTGTCGGCCCGGCCTCAGGCCCGAACGCCCAAGTCTCCATCATCCCCTGTCCCCGGGGGCCGGGACCACCCGGCCCCCGCACCCGATCCGGGGCGTGCCGGATCGGGCTCGGCGCTCCGTGCCCGATCTGTGATCGAAAACTCGCCAAGATCTGGCCGGGGCGCTGCTACCGTTCGGCAGCTCATCGTCTTTCCGGGGGGATCCGACGCCCATGACCGCACCCGCACCGGGCGCTGACGGCCAGTCGGGCCGGCCGCGCACCGCCCAGCACTACTCGGTCACACCCACCCTGGATTCCCCCGAGGGCTACGTCGCGCCCGGTATGCCCGGTGTCCCGGTGGCCGGATACCTCCCCGCCGTCCGCTCCCACCGGACGGGCCCGCACCGCCGCACCGCCCTGGCGGTCGCCCTCGCCCTCCTCGCCATGCTGCTCGGCGGCCTGGCCTACGGCTGCGCGCCGGCCCGGGCCGCGGACAGCCTCGGCTGGCTGGCCATCGCCCTCGCCGCCCTGGTCGCCTTACCGCTCGGCCGACTCGGCGGCCGCAGCCGGGTGCTGCCGCTGCTCGGCGCGCTGCTCGCGGCCTGCGCGCTGCTGCTCGGCCAGCTGACCGGCCAGCTCCGCCGGGTGCACGCGGCCGGCCCCGGCCCGCGCGGCCTGCCGCACGACGCCCTGGCGCACTGGCGCGCCGAGCTGCGCGCGCTCGACCTCGCCTTCTACGGCATCGCCCTGGTCGGCGGCTTCCTCCTCACCCGCCGCACCGCCAACCGCGGCTGACTCCGATCCGGACAGCCCGAGGCCCCCGCCGGCCGAACCGACGGGGGCCTTCACCACGACGCGTCTCAGCGGTGGTTGAGCGCCGGGTTGACGGTCACCTCGACCCGCTGGAACTCCTTGAGCTCGGTGTAGCCGGTGGTGGCCATCGCGCGGCGCAGCGCGCCGAACAGGTTCATGGTGCCGTCGGGGGTGTGCGAGGGACCGGTCAGGATCTCCTCGGTGGTGCCGACCGTGCCGAGGTCCACCCGCTTGCCGCGCGGCAGCTCCTCGTGGACGGCCTCCATGCCCCAGTGGAAGCCCTTGCCGGGCGCGTCGGTGGCGCGGGCCAGCGCGGCACCGATCATCACCGCGTCGGCGCCGCAGGCGACGGCCTTCGGGATGTCGCCGCTGTAGCCGACGCCGCCGTCCGCGATCACGTGCACGTAGCGGCCGCCGGACTCGTCCATGTAGTCCCGGCGGGCGGCGGCCACGTCGGCGACGGCGGTGGCCATCGGCACCTGGATGCCGAGGACGCCCCGGGTGGTGTGGGCGGCGCCGCCGCCGAAGCCGACCAGCACGCCGGCCGCGCCGGTGCGCATCAGGTGCAGGGCCGCGGTGTACGTGGCGCAGCCGCCGACGATCACCGGGACGTCCAGCTCGTAGATGAACTGCTTGAGGTTGAGCGGCTCCGCGCCGCTGGACACGTGCTCGGCCGAGACGGTGGTGCCGCGGATGACGAAGACGTCGACGCCGGCGTCCACGACGGCCTTGGAGAACTCGGCGGTGCGCTGCGGCGAGAGCGCGGCGGCGGTGACCACACCGGAGTCGCGGACCTCCTGGATCCGCTGCTTGATCAGCTCGGCGCGGATCGGCGCGGCGTAGATCTCCTGGAGGCGGCGGGTCGCGGCGGCCTCGTCGGTGATCGTGGCGATCTCGTCGAGCAGCGGCTGCGGGTCCTCGTAGCGGGTCCAGAGGCCTTCCAGGTTCAGCACGCCGAGGCCGCCGAGGCGGCCGATGGCGATGGCCTGCTGCGGCGAGACCACGCTGTCCATCGGGGCGGCCAGGAACGGCAGCTCGAAGCGGTAGGCGTCGATCTGCCAGGCGATCGAGACCTCCTTCGGGTCCCGGGTACGGCGGCTGGGGACGACGGCGATGTCGTCGAAGGAGTACGCCCGTCGGCCGCGCTTGCCTCGCCCGATCTCGATCTCAGTCACTTCGAGCCCTTCTGGTTTGTTGCTCATGCCCGCCGGGTCACCCCGGCCGCCCCCAGTATCCCGCACCCCGGTTGCCTCGCGCGCTCGCCTCCGGGGCGCGGGGCCCACCCCGGCGGCCCGCCCCCGCTCCCGGGCGCGCCGAAGGGCCCGGCGCCGGGGTGCGGCGACGGGCCCTCGATGTCCGCGGACTCAGCGGTTGGAGTAGTTCGGCGCCTCGACGGTCATCTGGATGTCGTGCGGGTGGCTCTCCTTGAGGCCCGCCGAGGTGATCCGGACGAAGCGGCCCTTGCTCTCCATCTCGGCGATGGTGGCGGCGCCGACGTAGCCCATGGTCTGGCGCAGGCCGCCGACCAGCTGGTGCAGCACGGCCGACAGCGGGCCGCGGTAGGGCACCTGGCCCTCGATGCCCTCGGGGACGAGCTTGTCGTCCGAGGCCACCTCGGCCTGGAAGTAGCGGTCCTTGGAGTACGAGCGCCCCTGGCCGCGGGACTGCATCGCGCCCAGCGAGCCCATGCCGCGGTAGGACTTGAACTGCTTGCCGTTGATGAACATCAGCTCACCCGGGGACTCCTCGCAGCCGGCCAGCAGCGAGCCCAGCATCACGGTGTCGGCGCCGGCGGCCAGCGCCTTGCCGATGTCGCCGGAGTACTGGAGACCGCCGTCGCCGATGACCGGCACGCCGGCCGCCTGACAGGCCACCGCGGCCTCGTAGATGGCGGTGATCTGCGGGACGCCGATGCCGGCGACCACGCGGGTGGTGCAGATGGAGCCGGGGCCGACGCCGACCTTGACGCCGTCCACGCCGGCGTCGATCAGCGCCTGGGCGCCGTCACGGGTGGCCACGTTGCCGCCGACCACGTCGATCCCGACGGCCGACTTGATCTTGCCGATCCAGGCCAGCGCGTTGTGGCTGTGGCCGTGCGAGGTGTCCACGACCAGGAAGTCCGCACCGGCCTCGACCAGGGCCTGGGCCCGGTCGAACGCCTCGGCGCTGGCACCGACGGCGGCACCGACCAGCAGACGGCCCTCGGCGTCCTTGGCGGCGTTCGGGTACTGCTCGGCCTTGACGAAGTCCTTGACGGTGATCAGGCCCTTGATCCGGCCCTCGTCGTCGACCAGCGGCAGCTTCTCGATCTTGTGGCGGCGCAGCAGCGCCATCGCGTCCACCCCGGAGATGCCGACCTTGCCGGTGATCAGCGGCATCGGGGTCATGATCTCGCGGACCTGGCGGCTGCGGTCCGACTCGAAGGCCATGTCACGGTTGGTGACGATGCCGAGCAGCTTGCCGGCCTCGTCCGCGATCGGCACGCCGGAGATGCGGAACTTGGCGCACAGCGCGTCGGCCTCGGCCAGCGTGGTGTTCGGGCCGACCGTGATCGGGTCGGTGACCATGCCGGACTCGGAGCGCTTCACCAGGTCGACCTGGTTGGCCTGGTCCTCGACCGACAGGTTGCGGTGCAGCACGCCGACGCCGCCCTGGCGGGCCATCGAGATCGCCATCCGCGCCTCGGTGACCTTGTCCATCGCGGCGGAGAGCAGCGGGATGTTGACGCGCACGTTCCGGGAGACCCGCGAGGAGGTGTCGACCTGGTTCGGCAGCACCGCGGAGGCCCCGGGCAGCAGCAGGACGTCATCGAACGTGAGCCCGAGCATGGCGAACTTCTCGGGTACGCCTGCGGCGTTGTAAGACATTTGGGGGGTACCTTCCGTGGCCGGCCTATTCCGCTCACGCCCTGAGGGTGGGGCGCGTTCATCGCTCACTCGCAGCAGACCGCCGAAGCCGGGTGGTTTTGGAGGAACCTCCAGGGGAACCCCGCGCGCACCCGCGAAACTTTGGCAACCCGCCCAGGCGCCGATACCCCATGGTACTGGCACCGCGAATGTGTCCTCGTGTGCCCTTGACAACACCGGCCCCCCGTGGCTCATTCCGGCCGGTCAGGGCTTCAGGAGGACTCCTCCGCCAGCGCCCGCAGCCGGCTGAGCGCCCGGTGCTGCGCCACCCGGACGGCGCCCGGGGACATCCCCAGCACCTCGCCGGTCTCCTCCGCCGACAGCCCGGCGGCCACCCGCAGCAGCACCAGTTCGCGCTGACGGGCCGGCAGGTTGGAGAGCAGTTCCTTGGCCCAGGCCGCGTCGCTGCTCAGCAGCGCCTGCTCCTCCGGGCCGAGCGCCTCGTCCGGCACCTCCGGCAGGTCGTCCTGCGGAACGACCGTCGAGCCGGGCCCGCGCATCGCGGCCCGCTGCAGATCGGCGATCTTGTGCGCGGCGATGCCGTAGACGAAGGCCTCGAACGGCCGCCCCTGGTCCTTGTACCGGGGCAGCGCGCACAGCACCGCGACGCAGACCTCCTGCGCGACGTCGTCCACGTGGTGCCGGGCGCCGCCGGGCAGCCGGACCAGCCGGCCGCGGCAGTAGCGCAGCGCCAGCGGATGGACGTAGGCGAGCAGGGCGTCGATGGCCGGGCCCTCACCGCGGACGGCGGCCGCGACGAGCTCGCCCACCAGCGGGGAGCCGCCCGCGCCGAGCACCGGCGGTCGACCGGGGCCGGGCACCGCGCCGGGGCCGCCGGGGTCGGCGTACGACGGATCGCCACCCGGGCCGGAGGGCTCGGCCTCCACCGGGTCCGCCTGGCCGGCCGCACCGGCGACGTCGTCACGCATCGGTCCATGGTGCCTGGTCGAGCGGGAAAACGCGGCACCGCGTCCGGAGTTGTGCACCGGAACGTTATGCGCTGCGGCGCCGTACGGCGTGCCGCCGCGCACCACCGGCCCCTCCTGCACCGTGCCGCCTCCCGCCCCGCCGCCGTCGGTGGTCCCGTCCTTCGCGCCGTCCGCCGCATGTCCCGCGGCCGTGTGGTTCGCCGCAGTGCCTGTCCGCTGGTCCCCGAGGTGCTCCACTCCTCCATGGTGCAACCTCGGGACCGTAACGTCACACGCCCGGACGGCGTCCGTCCCGGGAACCGCCGGCGGCGCGCCGCAGCCGGCGGCGCCACCGGCGGTCAGCGGACCAGGCCCCAGCGGAAACCCAGCGCCACCGCGTGCGCGCGGTCGGAGGCCCCGAGCTTCTTGAACAGCCGTCGGGCGTGGGTCTTGACGGTGTCCTCGGACAGGAACAGCTCGCGGCCGATCTCGGCGTTGCTGCGGCCGTGGCTCATGCCCTCCAGCACCTGGATCTCACGCGCCGTCAACGTGGGCGCCGCGCCCATGTCGGGGCTGCGCAGCCGGCGCGGGGCGAGCCGCCAGGTCGGGTCGGCGAGGGCCTGGGTGACGGTGGCCCGCAGCTCGGCGCGCGAGGCGTCCTTGTGCAGGTACCCGCGGGCGCCCGCGGCCACCGCGAGCGCGACCCCGTCGAGGTCCTCGGCGACGGTGAGCATGATGATCCGCGCGCCCGGATCGGCGGACAGCAGCCGCCGGACCGTCTCGACCCCGCCGAGGCCGGGCATCCGGACGTCCATCAGAACGAGATCGGAGCGGTCGGCCACCCAGCGGCGGAGGACCTCCTCCCCGTTCGTCGCGGTGGTGACCCGGTCCACACCGGGTACGGTCGCGACCGCGCGGCGAAGCGCCTCGCGGGCGAGCGGGGAATCGTCGCAAACGAGAACGGAAGTCATGACCGTCGTCCTCCGCAGCTGATCCGCGTCACGTTGAGCCTCCTGGCTGGTACGAACCTCTCCGACACGGCCGATCGGCGACAGAGTCCGTGCTGATCGCCTCAAATTCCGCGCGATCGTTCCCGACGTCCGGCGCCCGCTAACCGCCTCCGCACTTCCAACGACCGTCACTCGAATGAGTTACGGCCTTCGGGGCCATCTCCACCACTGTACGTGGCCAACCCATTACCGATCAGCCGCATCGCGGTGCACACGCCGCACTTTTCCCCAGCTCGCGCGCGGTGGGCGCACGACCCGCACACCGGTGCGGAGTGTCGCGCGCCCGTCGGCCACCCGAATGCCACGCCCGCGCCCGCCGAACCCCTTGCCCACTTTGCCCGTTTTTATAGCTTTCGTATGGTCATTGACTGTTGTGCCACTCTGTGGGTGACTTGTCCATGGAGTTGCCGTAAGTCATATTTCCAGGTGTCCACACCAGTGCATCGACGCCCGCCGTGCCGCCCAGCAGCAGCCCGCTGAGCGCCGGCCCACGGCCGACGAGCCTCTGAAGGGAATGAGCCATGGCAGATTTCTCCCGCCTCCCAGGTCCCAACGCGGACCTCTGGGACTGGCAGCTCTCCGCAGCCTGCCGTGGCGTGGACAGTTCGCTCTTCTTCCACCCCGAGGGCGAACGCGGGGCCGCGCGGAGTTCGCGCGAGGCCAGTGCCAAGGAGGTCTGCATGCGCTGCCCGGTGATCACCGAGTGCGCGGCGCACGCGCTGGCGGTCCGCGAGCCGTACGGCGTCTGGGGTGGGATGACCGAGGACGAGCGCGAGGAGATGCTGGGGCGTTCGCGGCACCGGCTGGTGGAGGTCCCGCTGACCCCGCCGGCGATCGCCCGGCGCTAGCCCCGCCTCCACGGCGCGCCGTGAAGAAACGTTTCCTCTCGGCGTCCCGGGCTGTTCAAGCCCAGTCCAGAACGCTCAGGCCCCAGAGGTCAGCGCCCGGCCGACCCCGCCAGCCGCTCCAGCATCAGCGCCACGGCCGGCACCTCGGCCAGATCCGGCAGGGTCAGCGCGACCACCTGCCGCACCGCCGGCGCCCCCGCGGCCGTCCGCACCGGCACCGTCGACACCCCGTCCGGGCGCACCGACTCCAGCGCCAGCCGGGGCAGCACCGCCACCCCCAGCCCGGCCGCCACCAGGCCGACCACTGCCGGATAGTCGTCGGTCGCGAAGTCGATCCGGGGCTCGAAGCCCGCCCCCGCGCACAGCTCCACCAGGTGCCCCCGGCACTGCGGGCAGCCCGCGATCCACTGCTCCCCCGCCAGCTCGGCCAGCTCCACCGGCCTGCCGCGCCCCGCCAGCCGGTGCGCGGCGGGCAGCAGGCCCACCAGCGGGTCGTCCAGCAGCGGGGTGACCACCAGATCGGACCAGTCGGAGCCGGCGCTCAGCTGCTGCGCCTCCAGGTTGGCCTCGGCCCGCGCCTCGCGCGGCGTCCCGTGCGCGGGCGCCGGCAGCGCGGCGCCGCCGTCGGACTGCGGGTAGCGGAAGGCCAGCGCGATCTCGCACTCGCCGCCGCGCAGCATCGCCAGCGACTCCGGCGGCTCCGCCTCGACCAGCGACACGCGCACCCCCGGATGGCTGTCCCGCAGCCGGGCGACCGCGGGCGGCACCAGGGTGGAGCTCGCGGTCGGGAAGGAGACCAGCCGCACCCGCCCGGCCCGCAGCCCGGCGATCGCGGCGATCTCCTCCTCGGCCGCGGAGAGCCCGGCCAGGATCCCGGTGGCGTGCTTGAGCAACACCCGCCCCGCCTCGCTGAGCTGCATGCCCCGGCCGGAGCGGACCACCAGCGGGGTGTCCACCGACTTCTCCAGGGCCTTCATCTGCTGGCTGATGGCGGGCTGCGTACAGCCCAGCTCGCGGGCGGCGGCGGAGAAGGAGCCGGTGCGGGCGACGGCACGCAGAACGCGCAGGTGACGGGCCTCGATCATGCCTCAGTTATAAGGCAATCTTTGCCAATGGCAAAATTCTGCTGATGATTGAAGCCTCAAACGCCAAACACGCCGGAGGCCCGGCCGCACCCCGAGGGGCGCGGACCGGGCCTCCGGTCGACCGTCAGGCGTCAGTGCGAGTGGCCGTGACCGTGGCCGTGGCCCGCCTCGGCCTCCTCTTCCTTCTTCTCCACCACGAGGGTCTCGGTGGTGAGCAGCAGGGAGGCGATCGAGGCCGCGTTCTCCAGGGCGGAGCGGGTGACCTTGACCGGGTCGATGACGCCGGCCTTCACCAGGTCGCCGTACTCGCCGGTGGCCGCGTTGTAGCCCTGGCCGATCTCCAGCTCGGCGACCTTGGAGGTGATGACGTAGCCCTCCAGGCCGGCGTTCTGGGCGATCCAGCGCAGCGGCTCGTGCAGCGCCTTGCGGACCACCGCGACACCGGTCGCCTCGTCACCCGACAGGCCCAGGCCGCCGTCCAGCACCTTGGCGGCGTGCACCAGGGAGGCGCCGCCACCGGCGACGATGCCCTCCTCGACCGCGGCACGGGTCGCCGAGATGGCGTCCTCCAGGCGGTGCTTGCGCTCCTTCAGCTCCACCTCGGTGGCGGCGCCGACCTTGATGACGCAGACGCCGCCGGCCAGCTTGGCCAGGCGCTCCTGCAGCTTCTCGCGGTCCCAGTCGGAGTCGGTGGCGGCGATCTCACCCTTGATCTGGGCGACGCGGCCGGCCACGGCCTCGGTGTCACCGGCACCGTCGACGACGGTGGTCTCGTCCTTGGTGATGGTCACGCGGCGGGCGGTGCCCAGCACGTCCACGCCGACCTGGTCGAGCTTGAGGCCGACCTCCTCGGAGATGACCGTGCCGCCGGTCAGGGTGGCCAGGTCGCCGAGGATCGCCTTGCGGCGGTCGCCGAAGCCCGGGGCCTTGACGGCGACCGCGTTGAAGGTGCCGCGGATCTTGTTCACCACGAGGGTGGACAGCGCCTCGCCGTCGACGTCCTCGGCGATGATCAGCAGCGGCCGGGAGGCACCGCCCTGGAGGATCTTCTCCAGCAGCGGCAGCAGCTCCTGGATGGAGGAGATCTTGCCCTGGTTGATCAGGATGTACGGGTCCTCCAGGACCGCCTCCTGCCGCTCCGCGTCGGTGACGAAGTACGGCGACAGGTAGCCCTTGTCGAACTGCATGCCCTCGGTGAAGTCCAGCTCCACGCCGAAGGTGTTCGACTCCTCGACGGTGATGACACCGTCCTTGCCGACCTTGTCGATCGCCTCGGCGATCAGCTCGCCGACCTGGGTGTCCTGGGCGGAGAGGGACGCAACGGCGGCGACGTCGTCCTTGCCCTCGATCTCGCGGGCCACCGAGAGCAGGTGCTCGGAGACGGCGGCGACGGCCTTGTCGATGCCCTTCTTCAGGGCGGCCGGGCCGGCACCGGCGGCGACGTTGCGCAGACCCTCGTTGACCAGGGCCTGGGCCAGCACGGTGGCGGTGGTGGTGCCGTCACCCGCGACGTCGTTGGTCTTGGTGGCGACCTCCTTGACGAGCTGCGCGCCAAGGTTCTCGTACGGGTCATCCAGCTCGACCTCACGGGCGATGGTGACACCGTCGTTGGTGATGGTCGGGGCGCCGAACTTCTTGTCGATGACGACGTTGCGGCCCTTGGGGCCGATGGTCACCTTGACGGTGTCGGCCAGCTTGTTGACACCGCGCTCCAGCGAGCGGCGGGCGTCCTCGTTGAACTGCAGGATCTTCGCCATGTTCCCTATTCCCTCGGGGCTTCGGCCGGCCCACCGGCCGCCGGACTACGTGAACCAACAACCACGCCCCGGGCCCCTGTCACTTGGGACACGGATCCGGGGCGGGTCGGAACGACTTACTTCTCGATGATGGCGAGAACGTCGCGGGCGGAAAGAACCAGGTACTCCTCGCCCTGGTACTTCACCTCGGTGCCGCCGTACTTCGAGTACAGGACGATGTCACCGACGGCGACGTCGAGCGGCAGACGCTGGCCGTCCTCGAAGCGGCCCGGGCCGACGGCCAGGACGACGCCCTCCTGGGGCTTCTCCTTGGCGGTGTCCGGGATAACCAGGCCGGAGGCCGTGGTGGTCTCGGCGTCGAGCGGCTGGACCACGATGCGGTCCTCAAGCGGCTTGATGGCAACCTTGCTGCTGGTGGTCACGTCCGAGCTCCCCTTCGGAGATTACGGGGTTTCTAACGGGTAGGAGCGAACCTGTGGGCCTGCCGTCGCGGGGGTCAGGCACACGTCTTCGCGTTAGCACTCCCCCAGTGGGGAGTGCCAAGGACGACCATAGGCCGGTGTTAGCACTCAGTCAACCAGAGTGCCAACGGCGCGCCCGGGCATCCCGAACCGCGGGCGCGGAGCCGTACTCCTGTGCGACCACCCCGCCCCGGGCGGACTCCCGCCGCGAGCCGCGACCCCGCCCACCGCGTCGGCCGTCGGAGCCGGTGGGGCCGCCAACCCGCCAGAATGGCCCCGTGGACACCGAGAACCTCCAGCCCCTACTGGCCCCCGAGGGCCAGGCCCTGCTCGCCGAACTGCGCGAGTTCACGCCCGAGGAGGAGCTGGCGCTGGCCACCAGGCTGCGGCGGGAGCACCCGGCCGAGCTGGTGTCGGCGGCCTTCGGGCAGGCCCGGCTGCGGCAGCGGGCGCGGGCGAAGTTCGGGGCGGACGCCGACCTGATGTACTTCACGCCCAACGGCGTCGAGCAGTCCACCCGGCGCAGCGTGGCCGAGTGGCGGGCGCGCCGCTTCGCCGAGCTGGGCGTCCGCCGGCTGGCCGACCTGTGCTGCGGCATCGGCGGGGACGTGCTGGCGCTGGCCAGGGCCGGGATCGAGGTGCTGGCCGTCGACAAGGACCCGGCGGCCTGTGCCGCCACCGCCGCCAACGCGGCCGCGCTGGGCCTGGCCGACCTGGTCCGGGTGCGCTGCGCGGACGTCGCCGAGGTGGACGTCACCGGCTACGACGCGGTGTTCACCGACCCGGCGCGGCGGACGGCGCGCGGCCGGGTGTTCGATCCGGAGGCGTACGCCCCGCCGCTCTCCTGGGCGATCGAGGCCGGCCGCCGGACCCCGATCGGCGCGCTGAAGGTGGCCCCGGGCATCCCGCACGAGGCCGTCCCGGCCGACGCCGAGGCGGAGTGGGTCTCCGACCACGGCGACGTGAAGGAGGCGGTGCTCTGGTTCGGCACCGGGGCCGCCCGCCCGCACCGCGCCACCCTGCTGCCGCAGGCCGCCAGCCTCACCGGCGGCGACCTGCCCGACCCGCCGGCCGGCCCGGTCGGGCGCTACCTGTACGAGCCGGACGGCGCGGTGATCCGGGCCCACCTGGTGGCCGAGGTGGCCGAGCAGGTGGGCGGTCGGCTGATCGACCCGAAGATCGCCTACCTGACCTCGGACCAGCTGGTGGCCACCCCGTACGCGCACGCCTTCGAGCTCACCGACGTGCTGCCGTTCCACATCAAGCGGCTGAAGGCGCTGCTGCGCGAGCGCGGGGTCGGCACGGTGGTGATCAAGAAGCGCGGGATGGCGATCACCCCGGAGGAGCTGCGCCGCCAGCTCAAGCCCTCCGGGCCGAACGCCGTCACGGTGATCCTCAGCCGCACCGACAACGGGCCGCTGATGATGCTCGGCCGACCCGCCTGAGGCGGCTGCGCGGCGGGCGCCCGGACTACGAGGCGGGCGCCTGGATGTAGTCCTCCAGCCGGGCCACCGAGAAGCCCTGCTCCTGGATCCGGGCCAGCAGGTCGCCGAACATCTGGGTCATCGTGGCGCCCTTGAGCTCCTTCGGGCCGCGGAAGTGCGCCAGGATGATGTCGCCGGACTTCAGCTTCTTGTCCGCCGCCTGGTACTGCATGTCGTGGATCTGCATCGACTCGCGCCAGAGCACCATCGCGCGCGGGCCGCACTGCTGGACCGAGTTGTTCAGCGTGGGGGTGTTGGCACCGTCCCCGAACGGCGGGCGGAACAGCAGCGGGGCGGTGCCGTACTGCTGGGTGAGCGCGGACTGCGCGTCGCAGATCTCGGACTTCTGCTTCTCCGCCGGGATCTTGCTCATCACCGGGTGGTCCACGGTGTGGTTCTGGATGTGGTTGCCGAGCGCCTGGAGCGGCTTGAAGTAGCCGTAGTCGTTCTTGACGATGTCCCGGGTCAGGAACATCGAGATCGGCACCTTGAGCTCGGTCAGCATCTCGACGAACTTCGGGTCCTTCTCGGCGCCGTCGTCGATGGTGATGAAGACGACCTTGTCGCTCGTCTTCACCTCGCTGAACACCGGTACGGGGCCGGTCCGTTCGAGCTTGATGGGCTTGTCCGCGGGCGGTGCGGGGGCCGGCGCCAGCGGCTTGAGGTTCCACTTCGCCCAGGCCGCCGGGTCCCCGCCGGCCGGGGCCGGGGTGGTGGGCGTGCCGGCCGGGCTGGTCGGCACGGCGCCTCCGCCGGTGGGCTGGGGCGTGGCCGCCGAGCTGCCGCCGGCCGCCGCCGGGGCGGCGGCGCCCCCGTTGTCGCCGCATCCGGTGGCCAGGGCCAGCAGGGCCAGCGCCCCCACCGCGTACGTCCTGGTCCTGCTCCGACCGTCCCTGTTCACCGCAGCGCGCTCCCGGTTCCCGTCCAGCTTCTTCTCAGCTATGCACGGTAGCGGTCGGGGCGGCGGTTCCCGGACGGGGCCTATTCGACGTGCTCGCTGGTGAAGGACCAGCGGTGCACCGGGCGGCCGAGCAGGTCGGCCGGCGGGTCGGCGACCGGCACCGGCTCGCCGGTCCACCAGGTGATCAGCAGCACGCGTTCGCCGGGCGCGCCGAGCAGCTCGGTGCGGACCAGCCCGGCCGAGCCGCGCACCGACGGCAGCACCACCTCCCGTACCCAGGAGGCGAGTTCGGCCCCACGGCCGGCGGCGGCGCGGGCCTCCCACATCGCGGCGACGGTCACTTGGCGCCACCGGTGAGGGCCTGGTACGCCTGGCCGTGGACGTCGCCGTGCCGGACGTCCGCGGCTGGCACGTGCGCCTCGGTCACCGGCAGCGAGGAGTCGGCGGACAGGTCGAGCGCGGACGGCGTGCGGTCGCGCCACACCATCTCGGAGCCCAGCGCGGCCACCATCGCGCCGTTGTCGGTGCACAGGCCCGGCCGGGGCACCCGCAGCCGGATGCCGGCCCGGTCGCAGCGCTGCTGGGCCATCTCGCGCAGCCGCGAGTTGGCGGCCACCCCGCCGCCGATCATCAGGTGGTCGACGCCGTTGTCCCGGCACGCCTTGACGGCCTTGCGGGTGAGTACGTCGGTGACGGCCTCCTGGAAGGACGCCGCCACGTCGGCGATCGGCACCTCCTCGCCGGCCCGGCGCTTGGCCTCCACCCAGCGGGCGACGGCGGTCTTCAGGCCGGAGAAGGAGAAGTCGTACGCGGGGTCGTTGCGGCCGCTCAGGCCGCGCGGGAAGGCGATCGCCTTGGGGTCGCCCTCGCGGGCGGTGCGGTCGACCACCGGGCCGCCCGGGAAGCCCAGGCCGAGCACCCGGGCGACCTTGTCGAAGGCCTCGCCGGCCGCGTCGTCGATGGTCGCGCCGAGCGGGCGGACGTCGCTGGTGATGTCCTCGCTGAGCAGCAGCGAGGAGTGCCCGCCGGAGACCAGCAGCGCCATCGTCGGCGACGGCAGCCGGCCGTGCTCCAGCTGGTCGACGCAGATGTGCGAGGCGAGGTGGTTGACCCCGTACAGCGGCTTGTCCAGCGCCCAGGCGTACGCCTTGGCAGCGCTGACACCGACCAGCAGCGCCCCGGCCAGGCCGGGGCCTGCGGTGACCGCGATGCCGTCCAGGTCGCTCGCCTTGACGCCGGCGGTGTCCAGGGCGCGCTGGATGGTCGGGACCATCGCCTCCAGGTGGGCGCGGCTGGCGATCTCCGGGACGACGCCGCCGAAGCGGGCGTGGTCGTTGACGCTGGAGGCGACCGCGTCGGCCAGCAGCGTGGTGCCGCGCACGATGCCGACGCCGGTCTCGTCGCAGGAGGTCTCGATGCCGAGGACGAGCGGTTCGTCAGCCATGGCGGGTGTCCTTAAGGTCCTTCGGGTCAGTGCTGGGGTGGTCGAGGCGCATCACCAGCGCGTCGACGTTGGCGGGCTGGTAGTAGCCGCGCCGGATGCCCACCGGTTGGAAGCCGAAGCGCTCGTACAGCTGCTGGGCGCGCGGGTTGTCCACCCGCACCTCCAGCAGCAGTTCGGCGCAGCCGCGGCGGGCGGCCTCCCGGATCAGGTCGGTGAGCAGCGCCGCGCCGAGGCCGGCGCCCTGGTGGCGCTGGTCGACGGCGATGGTCTGGACGTCGCCCTCGCCGGCGATCGCCATCAGCCCGGCGTAGCCGACGACGGCGCCGTCCGCGTTGGTGGCGACGGTGTAGTGGCGGGTGCCGCCGGGGTGGGTCTCGGCCAGCTCGGACCAGTACATCCCGGTGGACCAGGCGTCCTCGGGGAAGAGTCGCAGCTCCAGCTCCATCACCGGCGCGATGTCCCACCAGCGCATCGGGCGCAGGGTGGTGCCGTGTTTCACGCCGGGAGCACCGCCTTGCCCCCTAGAACGTTCTTGAAGGCGGCCGGCACCTGGGCGTCCGGGCGGCGCAGGTACAGCGGGACGTTCGGCAGCAGCTCGCGGCCGGCCGCCAGCTCGGCGGCGGCGAAGCCCGCCAGGGCGCCGGCCGACACGTGCTCGGGGCCGTGCGCGCCGGGGAAGGTCTCGGGGTAGAGCAGCGCGCCGGCGCCGACCGACCGCGGGCGCGGGGCCAGCTCGGCGGGGCGGTCCACGCCGGGGCCCTCGGTGCGGTGGCCGTCGGCGTCGTAGGAGGCCCAGTAGACCTCCTTGCGGCGCGCGTCGGTGGCCACCGTGAACGGCTGCCCGGCCAGGCCCTCGGCGCGGGCCTGGTGGGCGATCGCGTCCAGGGTGCAGACGCCGTGCACCGGCAGCCCGAGGGCGTGGCCGAGCGCGGCGGCGGTCACCAGGCCGACCCGCAGGCCGGTGTACGGGCCCGGGCCGACTCCCACCGCGATGCCGGTGAGCCGGTGCTTGTCGACGCCGGCCGCCCGCAGGACCTGGTCGATCGCGGGCAGGAGCAGTTCGCCGTGGCGCCGGGCGTCGACCTGGTGGGTCTCGGCGAGGACGGCCGTGCCGTCGTGGACGGCGGCGGTGACGGCGGGGGTAGCGGTGTCGAACGCGAGCAGCAGCACGGGTCAAGGTTAGACCGACGTTGGTCCGACCGGCTGATCGACCGGGCGTGCCGCCCGGGAACACACATCCGGGGCGCCGCGCCCCGGCTGGACGGACCTGGCACGATGGGGCGGTACGTAAAGGGACGGCGGCGGGAGCGGCACGTGGCGAAGATGGGTCCTGGTGTGGTGGTCACGGGGCTGACCCTGGGGGCCCTGGCGGTGGTGAGCCTGCTGGCCTTCCAGGCCAACGGTGCTCAGGACCGGGCGGCCGGCGCCAAGCCGACCGCCAGCACCACGACGTCCGGCGGGCCGGCCGCCTCCCCGACGCCGAGCGCCTCGGCCACCCCGACGGCCCCACCGCTGCCGACCATCTCGGGCAGCGGCACCAGGGTGGTCTACTCGATCAGCAGCCACTACGTCTGGCTGGTCGACCCGAAGAAGAACCCGCAGGTCACACCCGGCTTCCCGGTCACCCCGGGCTCGGTCGAGCCGGCTCCGGGCAGCTACTCGGTCTACAGCCGCACCCCGACGACCACCGGGACGGACGGCAAGCAGATCGAGCACGTGGTGCGCTTCGCGCAGCAGAACGGCGTGGTGTTCGGCTTCAGCGCCGCCGTGGACGGCGCGACCCCGACCGCCGAGCCGAACGCCAAGACCGGCGGCATCCGCAGCGGCCGCCCGGACGGCCAGCTGCTCTGGGACTTCGCGCCGAACGGCACCAAGGTGGTCGTGGTCGCCTGAGCTCGGCCCAGGTGAGTCAGGCCGCGCGGGGCGTGCCCGTCTCCGGCTCCTCGGCCCGCCGGGGCTCCGGCTCGGGCGGGGTGGACACCGCCTCGGCGGCCGCACAGGCGGCCAACAGCGCCCGCATCGGCGCCCCCTGGACGCGGCGGGCGGACTCTCCGGCCCCGGCGCCGTGCCCGGCGCGCTTCGGGGCGGGGGTGGTGCTCGACATGGCGCCTCCCTAGTTAGGCAGACCTAACCGCAGCACCCATCCCACCACGCCCGGCACCCCGCCCGCAACACTTCCCGACAGCCCGTCGGCAAAACGGCGCACACCCGGGTGCGGGCCTCAGCCGAGCGCCTCCAGCGCGACGCCCGCCCAGCGCGGACCGAGGCCGGTCAGCACCACCCGGCGCGGGTCCAGGTCGTCCTCGTCGACGGTGTCGCCGAGGGCCCGCTCGATCCGCACCTCCAGCCGGTCCTCGGACAGCCGCTCGACCTTGCCCTCGCCCCACTCGACCACGACCACCGACTCCGGCAGCGAGACGTCCAGGTCGAGGTCCTCCATCTCGTCCAGGTCCCCGCCGAGCCGGTACGCGTCCACGTGCACCAGCGCCGGGCCGCCGACCAGCGACGGGTGCACCCGGGCGATCACGAAGGTCGGCGAGGTCACCGCCCCGCGGACCCCCAGCCCCTCCCCCAGGCCCCTGGTCAGCGTGGTCTTCCCCGCTCCCAGTTCACCGGAGAGCAGCACCAGGTCCCCGGGCCGCAGCAGCGCGGCCAGCTCCCGGCCGAGCCGGCCCATCCGCTCCGGGGTGGGGACGGTGAGAGTGGCGTGCGAGCCCATGCGCGTGTCTTGCCCTTCGGTCCGTACCGGCGTGCCGACCGCCGGCCGCCACCGCTACCGTGCCACATCGCCGGCCCGGCGCGCGCCGGGAAGGGGTCAGGAGCCGTCCAGGGCCGCCGGGGGCGGCGCGGCGGCGGCGAAGTCGGCGGCCCGGCGCAGCAGCGCCACCAGCTCGTGGTCGACCAGCTCCGGGCGCTCCAGCATCACCAGGTGCCCGGCGCCCTCCACCAGGACCAGCTCCGCGCCGGGCAGCCGCGCGACCATCGCCTCGCTGTGCGCCGACGGCGTCAGCAGGTCCTTCGTACCGGCCAGCACCAGCGTCGGCAGGCCGCTCAGGGCGGCGAGCGCCGCGTACTTCTCGTGCGTGCCGAACACCGGGTAGAACTCGGCGACCACGTCGATCGGGGTGGCGTCCAGCAGTTGCTCGGCGAACCGCACCACGCCCGGGTCGACGTCCCGCCCCCCGAAGGAGAACCTCCGGTAGAAGACGGCGGCGACGTCCGCGCCCAGCCGCCGGCTCGCCTCCACCAGCTCGACCTGTCGGCCCAGCAGCCGCATCATCCCGGGCGCGACCTTCTTGAACAGCTTCGCGCCGGCCGACGGCAGCCCGAGGCTGACCTCGTTCCAGTCCCCCGCCAGCGTGCCGATCAGCGCCACCCCGGCGACCCTCTCCCGGAACAGCTCCGGGTGCTGGTCGGCCAGCGCCATCACCGTCATGCCGCCCATCGAGTGGCCCACCAGCACCAGCGGCCCGGTCGGCGCGACGGCGTCGATCACCGCCTTGAGGTCGCCGCCCAGCTGGTCGATGCTGGCCGGCTCGCCGGCCAGGTAGGAGCGGGAGCGCTCGGAGCGGCCGTGGCTGCGCTGGTCCCAGAAGACCAGCCGCAGTCCCTCGCGCAGCGCGGCCCGCTGGAAGTGCCAGCTGTCCTGGTTGAGGCAGTAGCCGTGGCAGAACACCACGGTCAGCGGCTCGGGGCCGGAGGTGTCGCCGTCCGGCTCGGGGCCGGTGCCGTCCAGCTCGACGTACAGCTCGGTGCCGTCCGGCGCGGCCACCGTCCGCGGGCGCCCGCGCAGCGAGCCGTACGGGGCTTCGGCGTCCAGCTCGGCCCGGGCCCGGCGGCGGGTCGCCCGGCCGACGGTCAGCCGCTCGATCGCCACCCCGGCGGCCGCCCCGGCCGCCAGCACGCCGACCGAGATCCCGATCACACCGGCCCGGCTCACCCCGGAGGCCGCGCCGGCCGCCTTGGCCACCGCCGCGACCGGGCCGCTCTCGGCCGGTCCCTCCGTCATGCGCCCGGGCCCTCGGTGCGGCAGCCGCCCAGGTAGCGGCGCGGGACCCGGGCGCCGATCCGGGTCACGATCTCGTACGAGATGGTGCCGCAGGCCCGGCCCCAGTCCTCGGCGGTCGGTTCGCCCTGCTCGCCGTTGCCGAACAGCAGCACCTCGTCGCCGATCGCGGGGGTGTCCCCGCCGAGGTCCACGACGAACTGGTCCATCGCGACCCGGCCGGCGATCGTGCGCCACTTGCCGCCGATCTGCACCGGGCCGGTGCCGCTGGCGTGCCGCGGGATGCCGTCGCCGTAGCCGACCGGGACCAGGCCCAGCGTGGTCGGGCCCGGCGTCACGTAGTGGTGGCCGTAGCTGACCCCGTGCCCGCCCGGAACGTGCTTGACCAGCGCCAGCCGCGCGGTCAGCGCCATCACCGGACGCAGCCCGAAGTCGGCCGGCGACCCGACCTCCGGCACCGGCGACAGCCCGTACGCGGCCAGGCCGGTGCGGACCAGGTCGAAGTGCGACTGCGGGAGCAGCAGGGTGGCCGGCGAGTTCGCCAGGTGCCGCACCTCCGGGCGCAGCCCGGCGGCCTCGGCCCGGGCCAGCGCCGCGTGGAAGGAGTCCAGCTGGGCCTGGATCGACGGGTGGCCCGGCTCGTCGGCGGCGGCGAAGTGCGACCAGACGCCGACCACGGTCAGCAGCCCCTCCGCCTCGGCGCGGCGGGCGGCGGCCACCAGGTGCGGCCAGTCGTGCGGCTGGCAGCCGTTGCGGCCCAGACCGGTGTCCGCCTTCAGGTGCACCCGGGCCGGGATGCCGGTCTCCCGGACGGCCGACAGCAGCTCGTCCAGCGCCCACTGGCCGCTCACCGAGATGTCGATGTCCGCGCGCAGCGCCTCCCGCCACGGCCCGCCCGGCGTCCACAGCCAGCACAGGACGCGGGCCTGCTCCGGGCGGATGCCCGCGGCCCGCAGTGCCAGCGCCTCCTCGGGCGTCGCGCAGCCGAGCCAGCCGACCCCGTTCGCGACCGCCTCGCGGGCGCACTCGACGGCGCCGTGGCCGTAGGCGTCCGCTTTGACCGCGAGCATCACCGCCGAGCTGCCGACGCGCTCGCGCAGCGCGGCGAGGTTGCCGCGCAGGGCGGCCAGATCGATGGTCGCCTCGGCCCGTACGCCGTCGGTCAGGGTCGCCGTGCCGGTCGTGTTCGCAGTTGTCATCAGGGTCAGTCTCCCAGACATCCCGGAGTCCTCGCCGAACGGCCCGTCCGTGCGGCGGCCGGTGCCAGGACCCCCGGCACCGCGCCGACCTGCGGCGCACCGCTCGTCACCCTGTTCCGGACGCCCACGGAGGACCGATCGGTTCCGCACCGCCCGCACCGCCCGCCCCGGGCCTACGCCTCCCGCACCGCCCGCCCGCCCTCGACCGACGCCCCCGGCTACGCCTCCCGCACCGCCCGCCACACCGCGGGCAGCGCCTGCGCCACCGCGGGCGCCGTCACCGGCGCGCCCGGGTCGCCCGCCGCGTGGCGGCCCGCCAGGCCGTGCAGGTAGGCGCCCACCGACGCGGCGTCCAGCGGCGACAGGCCGGCCGCCAGCAGGGAGCCCGCCAGGCCGGCCAGGACGTCGCCGCTGCCTGCGGTGGCCAGCCAGGACGTGCCGGTCGGGTTGACCCGGACGGCGCCGCCCGGGTCGGCGATCACCGTGGTGGAGCCCTTGAGCAGGACCGTCGCCCGGTAGGCGGCCGCCAGTCGGCGGGCGGTGGCCAGCCGGGCGGCGGCCAGCGAGTCGGCGGGCGGCGGCGCGGTGCCGTCTGCGCCCGCGAGCAGCCGGGCGGCCTCGCCGGTGTGCGGGGTGAGCAGGGTGGGGGCCGTCCGGCCGGCCAGCGCGTCCGGGCCGAGCCGGGCCAGCTCGGTCAGCCCGTCCGCGTCCACCAGGACCGGGACGTCGCTCGACAGTGCCTCGGCCAGCGCCTGCCGCGCCCCCTCGCCGCCGCCCGGCCCGACCACCCAGGCCTGCACCCGCCCGGCCCCGGCCGGCCCGCCCTCGGTGACCAGCACCTCCGGGAAGCGCCGCACCACCTCCTCGGCCGCCGTGCCGACGTACCGGACGGCGCCCGCGCCGCCGTGCAGCGCCCCGGCGACCGCCAGCAGCGCCGCGCCCGGGTACGTCGCCGAACCGGCCGCCACCCCGACCACGCCCCGCCGGTACTTGTCGCTCTCGGCGCCCGGCAGCGGCAGCAGCGCCGCCACGTCCGCGTGCTGCAGGGCCGTCACCTCCGGCGCGGGCGGCTCCAGTCCGATCCCGACCAGCTGGACGGCGCCCGCGTAGGAGGCGCCCGGGTCGACCAGCAGGCCCGGCTTGTACGTTCCGAAGCAGACCGTGACGTCCGCGCGCAGCGCCTCGCCCGGCACCTCGCCGGTGTCGGCGTCGACCCCGCTGGGCAGGTCCACGGCCACCACGACCCCGCGCCGCCCGGCCCGCGCGTACGGCCGGGCCCCGGCCCGCAGCCCGCCCCGGCCGCCGATGCCGACGATGCCGTCCAGCACCAGGTCGGCGCGCGAGAAGTCGGCCAGGCCGACTTCCTGATCCAGCACCACCCGCCCGCCGGAAGCCCGCAGCGCGGCCAGCCCGCCCGCGTGCGCACGCTCCGGCGCGAGCAGCACCGCCGTCACCCGCGCGCCCCGCCGGGCCAGCGCCGCCCCGGCGTACAGGGCGTCACCCCCGTTGTCCCCGCTGCCGGCCAGCACCACCACCCGACTGCCGTACACCCGCCCCCGACGCCCCGCCAGCAGCCGGGCACAGGTCGCCGCCAGCCCGGCGGCCGCCCGCTGCATCAGCGTCCCCTCCGGCAGCCGCGCCATCAGCGCGGCCTCGGCGGCCCGGACGACTTCCACCCGATGGGCATGACGCATGAGAGGGCTCCTTCAGCGGTCGACGTACCGCCGACGCTAGCCCGCGCCACCGCCCCACGGCAGGCCGAGCTGCGGGACACTTTCGAGTGACAACCACTTCGATCCCCCACCGGTGTCGGTCCGCGCGCCTACCTTGTGGCTCGGCACGGACCCACAGGAGGGAGAAGGGCCATGGTCGCCATGCCAGCTGTCGAGGGCCCGCGAGGCCGGGACGACCTCGTCCAGGCGTTCCTGGAGTTGGACACCCCGCCCGGCTACAAGGCAGAGCTCGTCGAAGGGGAAATCGTCGTGACGCCACCACCGGACGGGGCCCACGAAACCGCGTTCTCGCTACTCAACCGGCAGTTCATGCGCAAGGTCGAGATCGAGCTGGACATCTCCGGCAACAAGGGACTGATCACACCCAAGGGTCGGTTCATCCCCGACGGAACCCTGAGCCCGGTCGGCCATTTCGAGCACGCCGACTCCTGGGCCTCCGCCACGGGAGTCCTGCTGGTCTTCGAGATCACCTCGACCAACCCGCACAAGGACCGCGAACCCAAGCGCCGCGGCTACGCCGCCGCCGGCATCCCGTGCTACCTGCTGATCGACCGCAGCGAGGGCATGGTCACGCTGTTCACCAAACCCGAGGGCGAGGACTACATCACCCGCACGCAGGTCGAGTTCGGCAAGCCGATCGACCTGCCCGCCCCCTTCTCCTTCACGCTCGACACGGCGCCCCTGCGGTAGGGCACAGCCACCGCAGGGACGCCGCGAGCGCTACTACTCGACGGTGACCGACTTGGCCAGGTTGCGAGGCTGGTCGACCTCGTGGCCCTTGGCCGTCGCCAGCTCGCACGCGAAGACCTGGAGCGGCACGGTGGAGACCAGCGGCTGGAGCAGGGTCGGGGTGACCGGGATGCGGATCAGGTGGTCCGCGTACGGGACGACCGCCTCGTCGCCCTCCTCCGCGATCACGATGGTGCGGGCGCCACGGGCCCGGATCTCCTGGATGTTGGAGACGATCTTGTCGTGCAGGATCGACCGCCCGCGCGGCGAGGGGACGACCACGACGACCGGCAGGCCCTCCTCGATCAGCGCGATCGGGCCGTGCTTGAGCTCGCCCGCCGCGAAGCCCTCGGCGTGCATGTACGCCAGCTCCTTGAGCTTGAGCGCGCCCTCCAGGGCCACCGGGAAGCCGACGTGACGGCCGAGGAACAGCACCGAGCGCGCGTCGGCGAGCGAGCGGGCCAGCTCGCGTACCGGCTCCATGGTCTCCAGGACCTGCTCGACCTGCTTGGGCGCGTCGCCGAGCTCCTTGATGACGGCGAAGATCTCGTCGCCCCACTTGGTGCCGCGCACCTGGCCCAGGTAGAGGGCGACCAGGTAGCAGGCGACCAGCTGGGTCAGGAACGCCTTGGTGGAGGCGACGGCGACCTCGGGGCCGGCGTGGGTGTACAGCACCGCGTCCGACTCGCGCGGGATGGTGGAGCCGTTGGTGTTGCAGATCGCCAGCACCTTGGCGCCCTGCTCCCGGGCGTGCCGCAGGGCCATCAGGGTGTCCATGGTCTCGCCGGACTGGGAGATGGCGATGACCAGCGTGCCCGGGCCCATGATCGGGTCGCGGTAGCGGAACTCGGAGGCGACCTCGACCTCGCAGGGGATGCGGGTCCAGTGCTCGATCGCGTACTTGGCGATCATGCCGGCGTGGAAGGCGGTGCCGCAGGCGACGATGACGACCTTGTCGACCGAGCGCAGGTCCGCGTCGGAGATGCGCAGCTCGTCGAGGATGAGCCGGCCGTCGGTGCCGATCCGGCCGAGGAGGGTGTCGGCGACGGCCTTCGGCTGCTCGGCGATCTCCTTGAGCATGAAGTAGTCGTAGCCGCCCTTCTCGGCGGCCGAGGCGTCCCAGTCGACGTGGTACTCGCGCACGTCGGCCGGGGTGCCGTCGAAGTTGGTCACCGTGACGCCGTCCCGGCGCAGCTCGACGACCTGGTCCTGACCCAGCTCGACGGCCTCGCGGGTGTGCGCGATGAACGCGGCGACGTCGGAGGCGAGGAAGTTCTCGCCCTCGCCGCGCCCGACCACCAGCGGCGAGTTGCGGCGGGCGCCGACCACCACGTCCGGCGCGTCGGCGTGCACGGCGACGAGGGTGAAGGCGCCGTCGAGGCGGCGGCAGACCACTCGCATGGCCTCCGCGAGGTCGCCGTCGTAGGCCTCGCCGAGCAGGTGCGCGACGACCTCGGTGTCGGTCTCGGAGCGGAGGGTGTGGCCGCGCTCGGCGATCTCGGCCCGCAGCTGGGCGAAGTTCTCGATGATGCCGTTGTGCACCACGGCCACCCGGAGGTGGTCGTCCAGGTGAGGGTGGGCGTTGGCGTCCGTCGGGCCGCCGTGGGTGGCCCAGCGGGTGTGGCCGATGCCGGTGGTGCCGCCGGGCAGAGGGGTCTCGGCGAGCGACTTCTCCAGGTTGGCGAGCTTGCCGGCCCGCTTGTCGGTGACCAGACTCCACTGCCCGTCGGAGTCCTGCGCCTGCACCGCGACACCGGCCGAGTCGTAGCCCCGGTACTCCAGTCGCTGCAGGCCTGCGATTACTACGTCGAGGGCGGACTGCGCGCCCACGTATCCAACAATTCCGCACATGCGTGCCAGCATAAGGGCGGTTCTGGGGCCCTTTTCCCGATTCCCGCGAACAGTGCGTGACCGACACCACAACCACGGTGAACGCCGCCACGGCTCACAATGGAGCATGTGCTGACCGAACTCTGTACGCGGGGCGCCGCCACGCCCGGCCCGTCGCCGTCCCCCTACGTGGACCTCAGTCGGGCCGAGTGGAGCGCACTGCGCGAGCGTACGCCGCTGCCGCTGACCGCCGAGGAGGTGGAACGGCTACGCGGCCTCGGTACCGCCCTCGACCTGGACGAGGTCCGCGACGTCTACCTGCCGCTGTCCCGGCTGCTGAACCTGTACATCCACGCCACGCACGAGCTGCGCGGCACGCTGGGCACCTTCCTGGACACGCCGGACACCGAACGCACCCGCACCCCGTTCATCATCGGGGTGGCCGGCTCGGTCGCGGTCGGCAAGTCGACGACGGCCCGCCTGCTCCAGGCCCTGCTCGCCCGCTGGCCCGAGCACCCGCGGGTCGAGCTGGTGACCACGGACGGCTTCCTGCTGCCCAACGCCGAGCTGCGCCGCCGCGGCCTGATGGCCCGCAAGGGCTTCCCGGAGTCGTACGACCGCCGGGCGCTGATGCGCTTCGTCGCGGACGTGAAGGCGGGCAAGGAGCGCGTCACCGCGCCGGTGTACTCGCACCTGGTGTACGACATCGTGCAGGGCGAGCGGCTCACCGTGGAGCGCCCGGACATCCTGATCGTCGAGGGCCTGAACGTGCTCCAGCCGGCCCTGCCCGGCAGCGACGGGCGCACCCGGCTGGCGGTGGCCGACTACTTCGACTTCTCGATCTACGTCGACGCCCGCACCGACGACATCGAGCACTGGTACCTGGACCGCTTCCGCAAGCTCCGGCAGACCGCCTTCCAGGACCCGAACTCCTACTTCCGCCGCTTCACCGAGGTGCCGGAGGAGGAGGCGATGGAGTACGGCCGGCAGGTCTGGCGCACCATCAACAAGCCGAACCTGCTGGAGAACGTGCTGCCGACCCGCGGCCGGGCCACCCTGATCCTCCAGAAGGGGGCGGACCACAAGGTCCGCCGGGCGCTGCTGCGCAAGCTCTGACACCGATGCGACGGAAGGGGCCCCGCCGGCGGCGGGGCCCCTTCCGTCATGCCGGGCTCGCTCAGCCCAGGTGCGTCCGCACGGCCTCGGCCAGCCGCTGCGCGACGGACTCGGCCTGCACCGGGTCGGCGGCCTCGACCATGACCCGGACCAGCGGCTCGGTGCCGGACGAGCGCAGCAGCACCCGGCCGGTGGAGCCCAGTTCGGCCTCGGCCTCGGCGACCGCGGCGGCCAGCTCGACGCTGGTGTGGACCCGGCTCTTGTCGACGCCCTTGACGTTGATCAGCTGCTGCGGCAGACGGGTCATCACGGCGGCCAGGTCGGCCAGCGGCTGCTTGGTGGCGGCCAGCCGGGCGCCCAGCATGAGGCCGGTCAGGGTGCCGTCGCCGGTGGTGGCGTGGTCGAGCAGGATGACGTGGCCGGACTGCTCGCCGCCCAGCGCGAAGCCGTGCTCCTTCATCGCCTCCAGCACGTAGCGGTCGCCGACGGCGGTCTCCACCAGGTCGACGCCCTCGCGCTCCATCGCCAGCTTGAAGCCGAGGTTGGACATCACGGTGGCCACCGCGGTGTTGCGGCGCAGGGTGCCGGCGTCCTTCATGGCGACGGCCAGGATGGCGATGATCTGGTCGCCGTCCACCTCGTTGCCGTCCGCGTCGGCGGCCAGGCAGCGGTCGGCGTCGCCGTCGAGGGCGATGCCGAGGTCGGCGCGGTACTCCGTCATGGCGGCCCGCAGCCGGTCCAGGTGGGTGGAGCCGACGCCGTCGTTGATGTTGAGGCCGGTGGGCTCCGCCCCCAGGGTGTGGACGACCTCGGCGCCGGCCCGGGCGAAGGCCTCGGGGGCGACGTAGGCGGCGGCGCCGTGGGCGCCGTCGATGACGACCTTGATGCCGTCGAGGCGGTTGGGCAGCACGCCGATCAGGTGGGCGACGTACTTGTCGAAGCCCTCGGTGTACTCGCGCACCCGGCCGACGGCGGCGCCGGTCGGGCGGTTCCAGTCCTCGCTGCCGAGCGTGTGCGTGCGGTAGTGGGCCTCGATCGCGTCCTCGATGCGGTCGTCCAGCTTGTGGCCGCCGCGGGCGAGGAACTTGATGCCGTTGTCGGGCATCGCGTTGTGGCTGGCGGAGAGCATCACGCCGAAGTCGGCGCCGAGCGCGCCGGTGAGATAGGCCACGGCCGGGGTCGGCAGCACGCCGACCCGGAGCACGTCGACACCGGCGCTCGCCAGGCCGGCGATGACAGCGGCCTCCAGGAACTCGCCCGAGGCTCGCGGGTCCCGGCCGACCACCGCGACCGGCCGGTGGCCCTCGAAGGCGCCGGCCTCGCCGAGCACATGGGCCGCCGCGACCGACAGCCCGAGCGCGAGCTCGGCCGTCAGGCCCTCGTTGGCCACCCCGCGCACGCCGTCCGTACCGAAGAGTCGTCCCACTGTCCCGTCCTCCATCACCACTGCTCGGAACCCAACCGATGGCACCCGGCCGCCGCACGATAGCCGGGGAACACGTCGCCCCGGAGTACACGTGGTACTCCGGGGCGACGGTTCGCGCAACCAGGGGGTGCGCCGCCAGGGCGGACCGCACCCCCAGGGACGCGATTAGCGCTTGCTGTACTGCGGCGCCTTGCGGGCCTTCTTGAGACCGGCCTTCTTGCGCTCGACGGCGCGGGCGTCACGGGTCAGGAAGCCGGCCTTCTTCAGCGCGCCGCGGTTGTTGTCCACGTCGGCCTCGTTCAGGGCACGGGCCACGCCGAGGCGCAGCGCGTAGGCCTGGCCGGAGACGCCGCCACCGGTGATGCGGGCGACGACGTCGTAACGGCCGTCAAGCTCGAGGAGCTTGAAGGGCTCGTTCACGGTCTGCTGGTGCACCTTGTTGGGGAAGTAGTTCTCCAGGGTGCGACCGTTGATCTTCCACTGGCCGGTGCCGGGGACGATGCGCACGCGGGCGATCGCCTCCTTGCGACGGCCGAGGCCGGCGCCCGGGATGGCCTCGCCGAAGCGGCCGGCCAGCGACTCGGAGGTGTAGCTCTCCTCGGAGGTGTACTCGCCCTCGACGGCCTCAACGGCCTCGTCGAAGTCGACCTCAAGGGTTTCAGTGGTCTCGGCCACGGTGTTCCTCAGCTCTTTTCAGTGTTGGGGGGCTTGGTGGCCGAATTACTGCGCGACCTGGGTGATCTCGAACGGCACCGGCTGCTGGGCAGCGTGCGGGTGCTGGTCGCCCGAGTAGACCTTCAGCTTCGAGAGCATCTGGCGGCCCAGGCTGTTCTTGGGGATCATGCCCTTGATGGCCTTCTCGACGGCCTTCTCCGGGTTGTTCGCCAGCAGGTCGTCGTAGCGCACCGACCGCAGACCGCCCGGGAAGCCAGAGTGGCGGTAGGCCAGCTTCTGGGTCTTCTTGTTACCGGACAGGTGCACCTTGTCGGCGTTGATGATGATGACGAAGTCACCAGTGTCAACGTGCGGCGCGTAGATCGCCTTGTGCTTACCCCGGAGGAGGTTGGCGGCCTGGGAAGCCAGACGGCCGAGCACGACGTCGGTCGCGTCGATGACGTGCCACTGACGCTGGACGTCGCCGGGCTTGGGGCTGTACGTACGCACGGTCGTAGCCTTCGCTTTTCAGTGAGTGAGTCCTGACAGGAGCACCCGGGACGGAAGAGCAGCCTGGCCAACCTTGGACGCAATTCAAGGGGGACCGCTGGTCGTCGAACCTGATGTCTCCGGCGTACCGACCTCTCACGTGAGATAGAGCGAGCCAATACGCACATCAAGCGTCCAGGTTACCGGGCGCGCGGGTGGGGGTCAAAAATCGGCTTCCCCCACCCCCGCCGTCACTCAGCGTTCGCGCTCCACCCGGCTGACGTCCCAGACCGGCTCGGGCGACTCGTAGACCCGGCCGTCGGCGCCGAACACCAGGTAGCGGTCGAAGGTCTTGGCGAACCAGCGGTCGTGGGTGACGCACAGCACGGTGCCGTCGAAGGCCTCCAGCCCGGCCTGCAACGCCTCGGCACTGTCCAGGTCCAGGTTGTCGGTCGGCTCGTCGAGCAACAGGGCCGTCACGCCGGAGAGTTCGAGCTTGAGGATCATCAGCCGGGCCTGCTGCCCACCGGACAGCGACTCGAACTTCTGCTCCTCCTGCCGGTCCAGCTCGTAGCGGCGCAGCGCGCCCATCGCGGCGCTGCGGCTGAGCGCGTGCTCCTCCTCGACGATCGAGCGCACCGTCCGGCCGAACAGCTCCGGGTGGGCGTGGGTCTGCCGGAAGTGGCCGGGGACGACCCTGGCGCCGAGCTTCCAGGTGCCGGTGTGCGCGACGCTCTCGTCACCCGCCAGCAGCCGCAGGAAGTGCGACTTGCCGGAGCCGTTGGAGCCGAGCACGGCGACCCGCTCGCCGTAGAACACCTCCAGGTCGAAGGGCTTCATCAGACCGGTGAGCTCCAGCTGCTCCACGGTGAAGGAGCGCACGCCGGTACGCCCGCCCTTGAGCCGCATGGTGATGCTCTGCTCGCGCGGGGGCTCCTCCGGGCGGCCGGCCTCCTCGAACTTCTTCAGCCGGGTCTGGGCGGCGGCGTAGCGGGTGGCGAGCGCGTGGCTGACGGAGGCCGCCTGGCGCAGGGTGACGACCAGCTTCTTGAGCTTGGCGTGTTCCTCGTCCCAGCGCCGGCCCAGCTCCTCGAAGCGCGCGAAGCGGTCCTTGCGGGCCTCGTGGAAGCTGTCGAACCCGCCGCCGTGCACCCAGACGCTGCTCCCGGCCGCGCCGGACTCGACGGCGATGATCTTGTCGGCGGCCTCGGAGAGCAGCTCGCGGTCGTGCGAGATGAACAGGACGGTCTTCGAGGTGGCCTTGAGGGCCTCCTCCAGCCAGCGCTTGCCCGGGACGTCCAGGTAGTTGTCGGGCTCGTCGAGCAGCAGCACCTCTTCGGGGCCGCGCAGCAGCGCCTCCAGGACGAGCCGCTTCTGCTCACCGCCCGAGAGGGTGTTCAGGCCGCGCCACTGGGCCTTGTCGAAGGGCATTCCGAGGGCCGCCATGGTGCAGACGTCCCAGTCGGTCTCGTAGTCGTAGCCGCCGACGTCGGCCCAGTCGGAGAGCGCCTGGGCGTAGGCCATCTGGGTCTTCTCGTCGTCCTGGGCGATCATCGCCAGCTCGGCGGCGTCCACCGCGCGGGCGGCGACGGCGATCCGCTCGGGGGCGACGGACACCAGCAGGTCGCGGACCGAGGCGTCCGGCGCCAGCGCGCCCGGGGTGGCCCGCTCGTCCTCGCGGCCGGTGGTGCCGACGAACTGGCGCATCACGCCGAGCCCGCCGCTGATCGTCACCGTGCCGCCGTGCGGCTGGAGGTCCCCCGCGATCATCCGCAGCAGGGTGGTCTTGCCGGCCCCGTTGGCGCCGACCAGGGCGACCGCGGCGCCCTCGCCGACCCGGAAGGACGCGTCGTCGAACAGCACCCGCCCGTCCGGCAGGTAGTACTCAAGGTGCGAAATCTCGACGTGTCCCATGCGGACGATTGTCCCAAGCCGACGCGCCCGGCCCAAACGGATTACCCGACGGGCGGCTGACCGGGCAGTGTGCGCAGCCGCCTGGCCTGGCGGTTGCGCTCGGCGAGCTGGTCGTCCGCCGGGTAGCCGACTTCCTCGAGAGTGAGCCCGTACGGCCGGATCACGTTGACGGCCGAGTTGCGGACCCCGCCGGCCAGCACCTCGCCGGGGAACTCCACCGGCCGGTGCCCGTCGCCGACCAGCAGCATCGCCCCGACCAGCGCCCGGACCATGTTGTGGCAGAACGCGTCGGCGCGGACGGTGGCGACCGCCAGCGAGCCCTCCTGGGCGGCGTAGGAGTCCACCGGGACGCGGTCCCAGCGCAGCTCCAGCAGGGTACGGATGGTGGTGGCGCCCTCGCGCTTCTTGCAGTACGCGGCGAAGTCGTGCTCGCCGAGCAGCAGCTTCGCTGCCTCGTTCATCCGGTCGACGTCCAGCGGGCGGTCGTGCCAGAGCACGTGCCCGCGCAGCAGCGGGTCGACCCCGCCGGGGTGGTCGGCGACCCGGTAGGCGTAGCGGCGCCAGATCGCGGAGAAGCGGGCGTCGAACCCGGCCGGCGCCTCGCCGATCCGGTAGATCCGGATGTCCCCGGGCAGCCGGCCGGCCAGCCGGCGCAGCAGCTTCTCGCGGTGCGCCTCCCACAGCTCGGCCGGCAGGTCGACGTGCGCGACCTGGCCGCGGGCGTGCACCCCGGCGTCGGTGCGCCCGGCCACGGTCAGCGGGAACAGCTCGGGGCTGCGGGTGACGATCTGCAGCGCGCTCTCGATCTCCTCCTGGACCGTCCGGCGGCCGCCGCGCTGGCGGGCCCAGCCGGAGAACTCGGCGCCCTGGTAGGCGAGATCGAGCCGGACCCGGACGCACCCGTCGGCCGGGCCGTCCTTCACCGGCGGCTGCTCGGCGCAATCGTTGACCACAATCCACTCCAGACAGAAGGAACGGGCCCGCTCCCCCACGGATGGGAGAGCGGGCCCGCGACCACACCTAGCGGTGTCAGGCCTGCTCGGCCTCGACGGCCTCGTCGGCCTTGGCGTCGGCCGGAGCCTCGACCTTGGCCTCGGCCTCCTTGACGGCGCGCTTGGTGGCGCCCTCGGCCTCGCCGACGGCGGTCTGCGCGACGGTCAGCGCCTCGACCAGCTCGATCACGGCCATCGGGGCGTTGTCGCCACGACGGGGACCGATCTTGGTGATACGGGTGTAACCACCCGGGCGGTTCTCGTAGCGCGGCGCGATCTCGGTGAAGAGGGTGTGCAGCACGGCGATGTCGGTGATCGTCTTGCGCACCAGGCGACGGTTGTGGATGTCGCCCTTCTTCGCCTTGGTGATCAGCTTCTCCGCCAGCGGGCGCATCCGACGGGCCTTGGCCTCGGTCGTGGTGATGCGGCCGTACTGGAACAGCTCCCGGCACAGACCGGCGAGCAGCAGCGGCTCGTGGTGCGGGCCGCCGCCGAGGCGGGCACCCTTGGTGGGACGCGGCATGGATGACTCCTTGAATCTCCGACTACGGCCGTATCAGGTACCGCAGCGGGCGTCCGGGCACTGTTGCCCGGACGACTTTCACGACGACGGGGGCGGTTCGGTGGAACCGCCCCCGCGGCCAAATCTCTTAGTACTGCTCGGTCTCGGCGTAACCCGCGTCGTCCAGGTCGTCGGCGCCGAAGGCGTCGGCGGCGGCGGTCGGGTCGAACCCGGGCGGGCTGTCCTTGAGGGCCAGGCCCATGCCGGCCAGCTTCGCCTTGACCTCGTCGATCGACTTCGCACCGAAGTTGCGGATGTCGAGCAGGTCGGCCTCGGAGCGGGCGACGAGCTCACCCACGGTGTGGATGCCCTCGCGCTTGAGGCAGTTGTAGGAGCGGACGGTGAGCTCCAGCTCCTCGATCGGCAGCGCCAGGTCGGCGGCCAGGGCGGCGTCCGTCGGGGACGGGCCCATGTCGATGCCCTCGGCGTCGATGTTCAGCTCGCGGGCGAGACCGAACAGCTCCACCAGGGTCTTGCCGGCCGAGGCCATGGCGTCACGCGGACGCATGGCGGGCTTGGTCTCGACGTCGACGATCAGCTTGTCGAAGTCGGTCCGCTGCTCGACACGGGTGGCCTCGACCTTGTAGGTGACCTTCAGCACGGGGCTGTAGATCGAGTCGACCGGGATGCGGCCGATCTCCTGGCCGGAGGCCTTGTTCTGGACGGCGGAGACGTAGCCGCGACCGCGCTCGACGGTCAGCTCCATCTCCAGCTTGCCCTTGCCGTTCAGCGTGGCGAGGACCAGCTCCGGGTTGTGCACCTCGACACCCGCCGGCGGGGCGATGTCGGCGGCGGTGACGACACCCGGGCCCTGCTTGCGCAGGTACATCACGACCGGCTCGTCGTGCTCCGAGGAGACGACCAGCTGCTTGATGTTGAGGATGAGGTCGGTCACGTCCTCCTTGACGCCCGGCACGGTGGTGAACTCGTGCAGGACGCCGTCGACGCGGATGCTGGTGACAGCGGCACCCGGGATCGACGACAGGAGCGTGCGGCGCAGGGAGTTGCCGAGGGTGTAGCCGAAGCCCGGCTCCAGCGGCTCGATCACGAACCGCGAGCGGAACTCGTCGACGACCTCTTCGGTCAGCGAGGGGCGCTGAGCGATAAGCATGGGGGGTATTCCTCCAGTTGTCTTCGGCACCCACTATTTGATGCCGACAGGACCAAGCGTACGGGGTCCCGCGAACAGCGACGAATCACCGCGTGGGACCCCGTACGAAGGTTCAAAGCAGGTACTGCGAGCCCGAAGGCGCTGCGTCAGACGCGGCGGCGCTTCGGCGGACGGCAGCCGTTGTGCGGGGTGGGGGTGACGTCCTGGATCGAGCCGACCTCCAGGCCGGTGGCCTGGAGCGAGCGGATCGCGGTCTCGCGGCCGGAGCCCGGACCCTTGACGAAGACGTCAACCTTGCGCATGCCGTGCTCCTGCGCGCGACGGGCAGCGGCCTCGGCGGCCATCTGCGCGGCGAACGGGGTGGACTTGCGCGAGCCCTTGAAGCCGACGTGACCGGCGGAGGCCCAGGAGATCACGTTGCCCGCGGGGTCGGTGATCGAAACGATGGTGTTGTTGAACGTGCTCTTGATGTGCGCGTGGCCGTGAGCGACGTTCTTCTTTTCCTTGCGGCGGATCTTCTTCGCGCCGGCAGCCTGACGACCCTTGGGGGGCATAAGTCTGTTCTCCTACTGAGGTGGTCGGTCCGCTGACCCGCGGGCCGGAGGGATGTCCGGTTACGGGACGGACTACTTCTTGCCCGGCTTCTTCTTGCCGGCGATCGCGCGACGCGGGCCCTTGCGGGTACGCGCGTTGGTGTGGGTGCGCTGACCGCGGACCGGCAGGCCGCGGCGGTGACGCAGACCCTCGTAGCAGCCGATCTCGACCTTGCGGCGGATGTCGGCGGCCACCTCACGGCGGAGGTCACCCTCGACCGTGTAGTTGGCGTCGATGTACTGGCCCAGCTTCACGAGGTCTTCCTCGGAGATGTCGCGAACGCGGACATCCGGGTTGACACCGGTCTCGACCAGGGTCTGCTGGGCGCGGGTACGGCCGATGCCGTACACGTAGGTAAGGGCGATCTCGATCCGCTTCTCACGGGGGAGATCAACGCCGGCGAGGCGTGCCATTCAAGGCTCCTGTGCTTTTTCAGAGGTCTTGCGTGCTACCTACTCCTTCGCCTCTCGACGATGGAGCCCCGGCCTCTGACCGGGGGTGGCAGTCCGTCCCTTCGTGGGAACGGATCGGGTAGCCCGCTTATGACGTTTTCGCGTCGCGCGAAGTACTACGAGAAATGCTGGGGAGAGATCAGCCCTGGCGCTGCTTGTGGCGCAGGTTGTCGCAGATCACCATGACCCGGCCGTGGCGGCGGATCACCTTGCACTTGTCGCAGATCTTCTTGACGCTCGGCTTGACCTTCATGTTCAGGTTCTCCGGGTCTAGATCTGACGTTCTTACTTGTAGCGGTAGACGATCCGCCCGCGCGTGAGGTCGTAGGGGCTGAGCTCCACGACGACCCGGTCGTCCGGCAGGATGCGGATGTAGTGCATGCGCATCTTGCCACTGATGTGCGCGAGGACCTTGTGACCGTTCTGCAGCTCGACCCTGAACATCGCGTTCGGAAGAGACTCGATCACGGTGCCCTCGATCTCAATGGCGCCTTGCTTCTTAGCCATGAACTGCGAGATCCACCTTCCGGGACCGGCTACCGTATGCGGCACGCTCGTGCGAACCTGGGTTCACCCCGCCCCCGAAGGGAAGAGGGCGTGCTGAAGCACGCTACGAGTGAGCCGACGGTCCATCCTACGCCAGTGCGTCCGGTGGGCCAAAACGAGGTCCCCCGAAGGCAGCCACCGTGACGTTCCGGCGGGTCAGAACCCGGCGGTGACCTTCAGCGGCTCGACGTGGGCGGTGCAGGCCGCGCAGCGGCGGGCGGCCGCGGGGATCTCGGTCAGGCACTCGGGGCAGGGCCGCTTGGGGGCCTTCGGCTTCTTCGGCAGGTACCGCGCTGTCGCCTTGGTGACCGGCAGCACGACGCAGAAGTACAGCACCGCCGCGGTCATCACGAAGGCGATCAGCACGTTGAGGAACTGGCCGTACGGGAACGTGACCCCGGCCACCGTCGCCTTGTACGAGCTGAAGTCGCCGGCCGCGCCGACCCCGACGCCGACCAGCGGGGTGAGGAAGGCCGACACGAAGCCGGTCACCACCCCGGTGAACGCGGCACCGATGACGACACCGACCGCCATGTCGACGACGTTGCCGCGCATCATGAAGTCGCGGAATCCCTTGAGCACTGCACTCTCCCGATCGATCGAAGCTGCTGAAGCCCCTGCTGAAGCCACTGCCAGCCGATAAAAATAGGACAAAAGCCCTGGAGGTCCAAACCCCCAGGGCCCTGATCCCTTGTCAGCAGCGGAAGTTGGCCGCTCAGCCGACCGTCGCGAGACTAGCCGAGCGGGTCCGGGGCGGCGGTGATGCCCAGCTTCGCGAGCTCCGCCTTGCCGCCGTCGAAGGCCGTCAGGACCAGCGGGCCCTGCTCGGTGACGGCCACCGAGTGCTCCCAGTGCGAGGCCCAGGTGCCGTCGTTGGTGACGACCGTCCAGTCGTCCTCCAGCACGGCGGTGTGCGGGGTGCCCAGCGAGACCATCGGCTCGATCGCCAGCACGGTGCCGGGGATCAGCTTCGGGCCCTTGCCGCGGCCGCGCTCGACGTAGTTCAGCACGTGCGGCTCCATGTGCATCGCGGTGCCGATGCCGTGGCCGCCGTAGCCCTCGGTGATGCCCCACTTGCCCTTGGGGGGCAGCGGCTGGCGGCGGATGAAGCCCTCGATCGCCTTGGAGACGTCGACCAGGCGGTTGTTCTTCTTCATCTGGGCGATGCCGGCCCACATCGAGCCCTCGGTCACCCGGCTCAGCATCTCGACCTCGGGGCGGACCTCGCCGACCGCCACGGTGATCGCCGAGTCGCCGTGCCAGCCGTCCAGGATGGCGCCGCAGTCGATCGAGATGACGTCGCCCTCCTGGAGCACCCGGTCACCGGGGATGCCGTGCACGACCTCGTTGTTCACCGAGGCGCAGATCACCCCGGGGAACCACAGACCGCCGTGGTCGGCGCGGAAGTTGGAGGTCGCACCGTGGTCGGTGATGACCTTGTCCGCGATGTCGTTGAGCTCCTGGGTGGTCACCCCCGGGGCGACCGCCTCCCGGCAGGCCTTGAGCGCCTCGGCGACGACCAGCCCGGCCGCTCGCATCTTCGCGATCTGCTCGGGGGTCTTGATCTCCACCATCTGGTCACGCCTTCCACGTTCTGTTTGCCACTGCCTACCACCGTACGACGCCGTACGGCCGCGCCGCCCGGGATCGGGGAGCGCGGCCGTACGGCGTCGCCGGGAAACTCAGTTGTCCTGCTTCAGCGCCTCGATCGCGCGGCGGGTGACCTCGTCCACCTTGCCGAGGGCCGAGATGGTCGCCACCAGGCCCTGCTGGGCGTAGTAGTCGATGATCGGCTCGGTCTCCGTGTGGTAGACCTCCAGCCGGGTGCGCACCTTGTCCTCGGTGTCGTCCGAGCGCTGGTACAGCTCGCCGCCGCACTCGTCGCAGACGCCCTCGGCCTTCGGCGGGTTGTAGTCCACGTGGAAGACGTGGCCCCCGTCGTTGCGGCACAGGCGGCGGCCGGCGATCCGACGGACCACCTCGTCCTCGGGGACCTCCAGGTCCAGCACGCCGTCCAGCTTGATCCCCTGCTCGGCGAGGAAGTCGTCGAGCGCCTTGGCCTGGCCGAGGTTGCGGGGGAAGCCGTCGAGCAGGAAGCCGCCCGCGGCGTCCTCCTGGAGCATGCGGTCCTTGGCCATCCCGATGGTGACCTCATCCGGCACCAGGCGACCCGCGTCCATGTAGCTCTTGGCCTCGAGCCCCAGCGGGGTGCCCTGACCGATGTTGGCGCGGAACAGGTCGCCGGTGGAGATGTGGGGAATGGACAGGGTCTTGGCGAGCAGGTGCGCCTGAGTACCCTTCCCGGCCCCGGGAGGACCAACGAGGACGATACGCATCAGCGGAGGAACCCTTCGTAATTGCGCTGCTGGAGCTGGCTCTCGATCTGCTTCACAGTTTCGAGTCCGACGCCGACGACGATGAGCACGCTGGTGCCGCCGAACGGGAAGTTGGTCTGCTGTCCGAAGGCGACCAGGGCGATCATCGGGATCAACGCGATCAGGCCCAGGTAGAGCGAACCCGGCCACGTGATTCGGGTCAGCACGTAGTTCAGGTACTCGGCCGTCGGTCGGCCGGCCCGGATGCCCGGGATGAAGCCACCATACTTCTTCATATTGTCGGCAACTTCTTCGGGGTTGAAGGAGATCGCGACGTAGAAGAAGGCGAAGAAGACGATCAGCAGGAAGTAGGTCGCCATGTAGATCGGGTGGTCGCCCTTGACGAAGTGCTGGGTGACCCACACCGCCCAGCCCGACTGGCTACCGGTCAGCTGGACCACCAGGGCCGGGATGTACAGCAGCGACGAGGCGAAGATGACCGGGATGACACCGGCCTGGTTCACCTTGAGCGGGATGTAGGTCGACGTGCCGCCGAACGCCCGCCGGCCGATCATCCGCTTCGCGTACTGCACCGGGATCCGGCGCTGGGCCTGCTCGACGAAGATGACCAGCATCACAACGATGATGCCGACCGCGACCACGGACAGGAACTCGACCCAGCCGCCACCGATGGTGCCGGAGCCCTTGATCGCCCACATCGAGGACGGGAACTGCGCGGCGATCGAGGTGAAGATCAGCAGCGACATGCCGTTGCCGATGCCGCGGTCCGTGATCAGCTCGCCCAGCCACATGATCACCGTGGTGCCGGCGGTCATCGTGATCACCATGACGGCGATCCGGAACACGCTCGTGTCCGGGACGATCTGGTTGCCCACCGGGCAGCCGGAGAACAGCGCGCCGCTGGAGGCCGTCGCCACGATGCCGGTGCCCTGGAGCACGGCGAGCGCGATGGTCAGGTAGCGGGTGTACTGGGTGATCTTCGTCTGGCCGGCCTGGCCCTCCTTCTTCAGCGCTTCCAGTCGCGGGATCACGACCGTGAGGAGCTGGAGGATGATGCTCGCGGTGATGTACGGCATGATGCCGAGCGCGAAGATCGTCAGCTGGAGGAGCGCGCCACCGCTGAACAGGTTGACGAGCCCGAAGAGGCCGTTGTTCTTGGTGTCCTTCACACACTCGTTCACGGCCGTGAAGCTCACGCCGGGGATCGGAATGTGCGAGCCCAGGCGGAACAGCACCATGATGCCCAGCGTGAACAGCAGCTTCTTGCGCAGGTCGGGCGTCTGGAACGCCCGCGCGAACGCACTGAGCACGGTGCCTCCTGCGCCTCCCGCGCGTCGTCGGCGGGAGGGTCGGTCCTGAATGGGAGTTTTGGCGGTACGGGCTCCCGTACAGACGGCACAGGCGAGCCTACGCGCAGCCTACAAGGGAACTCCACGGACTCTAACAGTGCGCAGCCACTCGGAAGAAGCGCGTACCGCCCCTCCCCCACTCACGGGGTACGGGATGCCCGGGTTTGCCACACAAAAGAACGAGGGCACGTCAACGGAATGCCCGGAAAACGCGATGCCCGGAAAACGCGCGAGCCCCGCGCCTCCCGAAGGAGGTGCGGGGCTCGCACGGAAGTCAGCGGGCTCAGACGAGCTCGGTGACGGTACCGCCGGCGGCGGTGATCTTCTCGGCGGCGGAGCCGGAGACGGCGTCGACCGTCACCTGCAGCGCAACCGAGATCTCGCCGGTGCCGAGCACCTTGACGAGGGAGTTCTTGCGAACCGCGCCCTTGGCGACCAGGTCCTCGACGGTGACCTCTCCACCCTGCGGGTAGAGCTCGGCCAGCTTGTCGAGGTTGACGACCTGGAACGTGATCTTGAACGGGTTCTTGAAGCCCTTCAGCTTCGGCAGGCGCATGTGGAGCGGCATCTGGCCACCCTCGAAGCGCTGCGGAACCTGGTAGCGGGCCTTGGTGCCCTTGGTACCACGACCGGCGGTCTTACCCTTGGAGCCCTCACCACGACCCACGCGGATCTTGTCGGTCTTGGCACCCGGGGCGGGACGCAGGTTGTGGATCTTGATCGGGTTGTCGCCCATGATCAGTCCACCTCCTCAACCGTCACCAGGTGACGGACCGTGTGGGCCATCCCGCGGATCTCGGGACGGTCCTCCTTCACCACGACGTCGTGCATGCGCTTGAGACCAAGCGAACGCAGGGTGTCACGGTGATTCTGCTTGCTGCCGATGTACGACTTGGTCTGCGTGATCTTCAGGCGAGCCATCAGGCGCTCACCCCTGCAGCACGCGCCCGCAGCAGAGCGGCGGGGGCCACGTCCTCCAGCGGCAGGCCACGACGAGCGGCGATCTCCTCGGGGCGCACGAGGCCCTTCAGAGCAGCCACGGTGGCGTGCACGATGTTGATCGCGTTGTCCGAGCCGAGCGACTTCGACAGGATGTCGTGAATGCCGGCGCACTCCAGGACGGCGCGCACCGGACCACCGGCGATAACACCGGTACCGGGGGCGGCGGGCTTCAGGAGCACGACGCCGGCGGCCTTCTCACCCTGGATCGGGTGCGGGATGGTGCCCTGGATACGGGGGACCTTGAAGAAGTTCTTCTTGGCCTCCTCAACACCCTTGGCGATGGCGGCCGGAACCTCCTTCGCCTTCCCGTAACCGACACCCACGGTGCCGTCACCGTCGCCCACCACGACCAGCGCGGTGAAGCTGAAACGACGACCACCCTTGACAACCTTGGCGACACGGTTGATCGCGACAACGCGCTCGACGTAAGCGGTCTTCTCGACGGCGGGGGCGTTGCCCCGGTCGTCACGCTTACGGTCGCGCCGCTCGCCACCGCCGGTGCCACCGCCGGCGCCGCTAGCGCGGCGCTGGGGTCCAGCCATTGGAATTACCTCTCTCGATTACGTCCGTCGACTGAGTCGACGAGCGGCTTAGAAGTCGAGCCCGGCCTCGCGAGCCGCGTCCGCCAGGGCGGCGATGCGGCCGGCGTACCGGTTGCCCGCGCGGTCGAAGACGACCGACTCGATGCCGGCAGCCTTGGCGCGCTCGGCGACCAGGCTCCCGACCTTCTTGGCCAGCTCGGTCTTGTCGCCCTCGGCGCCCTTGATGGACACGTCGAGGGTGGACGCCGACGCCAGGGTGTGACCCTTGGCGTCGTCGATGACCTGGGCGACCATGTGACGGTTCGAGCGCGTCACGACGAGGCGCGGACGCACCTCGGTGCCGACGACGCGCTTGCGAACGCGGATCGCGCGGCGCTTACGAGCGGCGCTCTTGTAGGCGTTGCCCTTGCCGATCTTGACAGAGACGCTCATCGCTTACTTACCACTCTTTCCGACCTTGCGGCGGATGACCTCGCCCGCGTACTTGACGCCCTTGGCCTTGTACGGGTCGGGCTTGCGCAGCTTGCGGATCTTCGCGGCGACCTCGCCGACCTTCTGCTTGTCGATGCCGTCCACGTGGAACTTGGTGGCCGACTCGACGACGAAGGAAATGCCCTCGGGGGCCTCGACCAGGATCGGGTGGCTGTAGCCCAGCTGGAACTCCATGTCGGAGCCCTTCGCCAGAACTCGGTAGCCGACACCGCTGATCTCCAGCGACTTGCGGTAGCCCGCGGTCACGCCGGTGATCATGTTCGCCACCAGCGTGCGGGAAAGGCCGTGCAGGGCCTTCGACAGACGCTCGTCGTTGGGGCGGGTGACGAGCAGCGTGCCGTCCTCGCCCTTACCGATCTCGATCGGCGCGGCGACAACGTGGGTGAGGGAGCCCTTGGGGCCCTTCACCGAGACCGCCTGGCCATCGATGGTGACGTCCACGCCAGCGGGGACCTGGATGGGCAGCCGTCCAATGCGCGACATTGCTGTACCTCCGTTTCCCGAATTACCAGACGTAGGCGAGAACTTCTCCGCCTACGCCCTTCTTGGCGGCCTGCTTGTCGGTGAGGAGACCCGAGGACGTGGAGATGATCGCCACGCCCAGGCCGCCGAGCACCTTCGGCAGGTTGGTGGACTTTGCGTAGACCCGCAGGCCCGGCTTGCTGATCCGCTTGATGCCAGCGATCGAGCGCTCACGGTTGGGACCGAACTTGAGCTCGATGGTCAGCTTCTTGCCGACCTCGCCCTCAACGGGCTCCTCAACCTTGTAGGAGGAGATGTACCCCTCCTGCTGCAGGATCTCGGCGACGTGCGCCTTGATCTTGCTGGCCGGCATCGCCACGGAGTCGTGGTACGCCGAGTTAGCGTTACGCAGACGCGTGAGCATGTCTGCGATGGGGTCGGTCATGGTCATGATGGCCTCAGGCCTCTCTCGCCGTGGTTTCTCCGCGCCAGGTCCCCCCGCCGCACTCCGAGGAGTGCGGCAGGGGCACAGACGCAGGGGACCTGCGGCGTCGTAAGACTGGGTGCGAGCCCTCCGAAGAGGGTCGACGGCAGCTACGGAGCTGCCGCGACAGGGGGCCCGACCTCACTACCCTACGGGATTCCGTACGCAGCCCCAAAAAAGGGGCTCTGTGGGGTCGGGCACACCTGCTTCGCTATGGCGTTACCGCGAGGTCCTGGTTACCAGGAGCTCTTGGTCACGCCCGGCAGCTCGCCGCGGTGCGCCATCTCACGAAGGCAGACACGGCAGAGGCCGAACTTGCGGTACACCGAGTGCGGACGGCCGCAGCGCTGGCACCGGGTGTAGGCCCGGACGCCGAACTTCGGCTTGCGCTCGGACTTCGCGATGAGGGACTTCTTCGCCATGTGGTTACGCCTCCTTGAACGGGAAGCCCAGAGCGCGCAGGAGCGCCCGGCCCTCGTCGTCGGTCTGGGCGGTGGTCACGACGGTGATGTCCATACCGCGCTGACGGTCGACCTTGTCCTGGTCGATCTCGTGGAACATGACCTGCTCGGTCAGACCGAAGGTGTAGTTGCCACGGCCGTCGAACTGCTTCGGGGAGAGGCCACGGAAGTCACGGATACGCGGCAGGGCCAGCGACACCAGACGGTCCAGGAACTCCCACATGCGGTCACCACGGAGGGTGACGTGGGTGCCGATCGGCTGGCCCTCACGCAGCTTGAACTGCGCGATGGACTTGCGAGCCTTCGTCACCGCCGGCTTCTGACCGGTGATGGCGGTGAGGTCGCGGATCGCGCCCTCGATCAGCTTGCTGTCACGGGCGGCCTCGCCGACACCCATGTTGACGACGACCTTGACCAGGCCGGGCGTCAGCATGACGTTCTCGTACGAGAACTGCTCCTGCAGCTGACCCTTGATCTCGGAGTTGTAACGCTCCTTGAGACGGGGGGTCACCTTCTCAACAGTCGTCTCAGACATCAGATGTCCTCACCGGTTCGCTTGGCAACGCGGATCTTGTTGCCCTCGTCATCGAAGCGGTAGCCAACGCGGGTGACGACCTTCTTGCCGTCCTTCTCCACGACCAGCTGGACGTTGGAGACGTGCACCGGGGCCTCGACGGTGACGATGCCACCCTGAGTGCCCGGGCCCGGCTTGGTGTGCTTCTTGACCCGGTTCACACCCTCGACCAGGACCTTGTTCTCGGCGGGCATGGCCTGGATGACCTTGCCCTGCTTGCCGCGGTCCTTGCCGGTGATGACCTGAACCAGGTCACCCTTCTTGATCTTCATGCTGTTCGCCATGAGTTAGAGCACCTCCGGCGCAAGCGAGATGATCTTCATGAACTTCTTGTCACGCAGCTCGCGGCCCACCGGGCCGAAGATGCGGGTACCACGGGGGTCACCATCGGTGTTCTTCAGAACGACCGCGGCGTTCTCGTCGAAGCGGATGTACGAGCCATCCGGACGACGACGCGACTTCACGGTACGGACGACGACGCACTTGACGACGTCACCCTTCTTCACCGAACCGCCGGGGATCGCGTCCTTGACGGTCGCGACGATGACGTCCCCGATGCCGGCGTAGCGACGACCGGAGCCACCGAGAACGCGGATGCAAAGGATTTCCTTCGCGCCCGTGTTGTCGGCGACACGCAGTCGCGACTCCTGCTGGATCACAGCTTTCTCCTGATCGTCAACGAGAGCTGACGGGCCGGCCGCTGCTCACACCAGCGCCCACGAGGGGCCTGGTGCACATACGGCCGTACCGCATCAACTTCGTTACTTGGCCTTCTCGAGGATCTCGACGACGCGCCAGCGCTTCGTCGCGGACAGCGGGCGGGTCTCCGCCAGGAGGACCCGGTCGCCGATGCCGCAGGCGTTCGCCTCGTCGTGCGCCTTCAGCTTGTTCGTACGGCGGATGACCTTGCCGTACAGAGCGTGCTTGACGCGGTCCTCGACGGCGACGACGACGGTCTTGTCCATCTTGTCGCTGACGACGAGACCCTCACGGGTCTTGCGGAAACCGCGCGTCTCGTTGGTGTTCTCAGTCATCAGGCGTTCTCCACCGTCTCGATGCCCAGCTCGCGCTCGCGCATCAGGGTGTAGATCCGCGCGATGTCCTTACGGACGAGCTTGAGCCGTCCGTGGTTGTCGAGCTGCCCGGTCGCCGCCTGGAAGCGGAGGTTGAACAGCTCCTCCTTGGCCTCACGGAGCTTGGCAACGAGACCCTCGTTGTCCAGCTCGCGGAGGTCAGCAGCCTTGGTGCCGGCCGACATCAGCTCTCACCTGCCTCGCGCCGGATGATCCGGCACTTCATCGGGAGCTTGTGAGCAGCGCGGGTCAGCGCCTCACGAGCCACCTTCTCGTTGGGGTACGACAGCTCGAACATGACCCGACCCGGGTGCACGTTCGCGATCCACCACTCGGGCGAACCCTTACCGGAACCCATGCGGGTCTCGGCCGGCTTCTTGGTGAGCGGACGGTCCGGGTAGATGTTGATCCAGACCTTGCCGCCACGCTTGATGTGACGGGTGACGGCGATACGAGCGGACTCGATCTGCCGGTTCGTCACGTAGGCCGGGGTGACGGCCTGGATGCCGTACTCGCCGAAGGCGAGCTCGGTGCCACCCTTGGCAGCGCCACGGCGCTTGGGGTGGTGCTGCTTGCGGTGCTTGACCCGACGGGGGATCAGCATTGGAGTCAGGCCTCCGTTCCGGTGTTCTCGGCAGCCGGAGCCTCGGCGGCCGGGGCCGCGGAGGCCTCGGCAGCGGCGGGGCGACGGCCACGGCCACCGCGCTCGCCACCACGGCGCTCGCCACCGCGGGCGGGACGACCACCCTCGGGACGGGCCGGGCGGTTGCCCGAGCGGGCAGCGGCGTTCTCAGCGCGGACCTCGGCGATGTTCTTGACGTCGCCCTTGTAGATCCAGACCTTCACACCGATGCGGCCGAAGGTCGTCTTGGCCTCGAAGAAGCCGTAGTCGACGTTCGCGCGCAGGGTGTGCAGCGGCACACGGCCCTCGCGGTAGAACTCCGAACGGCTCATCTCGGCGCCGCCGAGACGACCGGAGCACTGGACCTTGATGCCCTTGGCGCCGGACTTCATGGTGCCCTGCATCGACTTGCGCATGGCACGACGGAAGGAGACGCGGGAGGACAGCTGCTCCGCGACGCCCTGAGCCACGAGCTGGGCGTCCAGCTCGGGGTTCTTGACCTCGAGGATGTTCAGCTGGACCTGCTTGCCGGTCAGCTTCTCGAGGTCGCCGCGGATGCGGTCGGCCTCGGTGCCACGGCGGCCGATGACGATGCCGGGGCGAGCGGTGTGGATGTCAACGCGGACGCGGTCGCGGGTGCGCTCGATCTCGACCTTGGAGATGCCGGCGCGCTCCATGCCCTTCGTCATCATGCGACGAATGGCGACGTCTTCCTTGACGTAGTCCTTGTACAGCTTGTCGGCGTACCAGCGGGACTTGAAGTCCGTGCTGATGCCAAGGCGGAACCCGTGCGGGTTAACCTTCTGGCCCATTACCGGGTCCCTTCCTTGCTGCTGACGACCACGGTGATGTGGCTGGTCCGCTTGCGGATCCGGAAGGCACGACCCTGCGCACGCGGACGGAACCGCTTCAGGGTCGGGCCCTCGTCAACATACGCCTCGCTGATGACGAGGTCGTCCACGTTGGAGTGGTTGTAGTTGTGCGCGGCGTTGGCAATGGCGCTGTCGAGCACCTTGCCGACGGGCACGGTGGCGGCCTGCGGAGCGAAACGCAGGACGGCCTGGGCCTCCGTGGCCGGCAGGCCACGGATGAGGTCCACCACGCGGCGGGCCTTCATGGGCGTGACGCGGATGTACCGCGCCTGGGCCCTGGCTTCCATGGTTGTCCCCTTGCTGGTGTAAGTCATTGAGTCGGTAATCTCGCTGGCGACTAGCGACGCTTCGACTTGCGGTCGTCCTTGACGTGACCGCGGAAGGTACGCGTCGGCGCGAACTCGCCGAGCTTGTGGCCGACCATCGACTCGGTGACGAACACCGGGACGTGCTTACGGCCATCGTGCACCGCGATCGTGTGGCCGAGCATGGCCGGGAAGATCACGGAGCGACGGGACCAGGTCTTGATGACGTTCTGGGTACCCGCCTCGTTCTGCGCGTCCACCTTCTTGAGAAGGTGGCCGTCGATGAAGGGGCCCTTCTTGAGACTGCGCGGCATCTGACCTGCTCCTAGCGCTTCTTGTTGGTCTTGCGGCGGCGCACGATGAGGGCGTTCGAAGCCTTCTTCGGGCTACGAGTGCGACCCTCCTTCTGGCCCCACGGCGAGACCGGGTGGCGGCCACCAGAGGTCTTACCCTCACCACCACCGTGCGGGTGGTCGATCGGGTTCATGGCGACACCACGCACGGTCGGGCGGACGCCCTTCCAGCGCATGCGGCCGGCCTTGCCCCAGTTGATGTTCGACTGCTCGGCGTTGCCGACCTCACCGACGGTGGCGCGGCAGCGCGCGTCCACCAGGCGGATCTCACCGGAGGGCATGCGCAGGTGCGCCATCTTGCCCTCACGCGCCAGCAGCTGGATGCCGGCACCGGCGGAGCGGGCCATCTTGGCGCCGCCACCGGGACGCAGCTCCACCGCGTGGATGGTGGTACCGACCGGGATGTTGCGAAGCGGCAGGTTGTTGCCCGGCTTGATGTCGGCGCCAGCGCCGTTCTCGATCCGGTCACCCTGCGCGATACCGCGCGGCGCGATGATGTAGCGCTTCTCGCCGTCCGCGTAGTGCAGGAGCGCGATGCGCGCGGTGCGGTTCGGGTCGTACTCGATGTGCGCGACCTTGGCCGGCACGCCGTCCTTGTCGTGACGACGGAAGTCGATCACGCGGTAGGCGCGCTTGTGACCGCCACCCTGGTGGCGAACGGTGATCCGACCGGCGTTGTTACGGCCGCCCTTGCTGTGCAGGGGGCGAACCAGCGACTTCTCCGGCGTGGACCGCGTGATCTCTACGAAGTCGGCCACGCTGGAGCCACGACGGCCCGGCGTAGTCGGCTTGTACTTGCGGATGCCCATTTGGCTCTCTCGTCCTCGTCCTTATCGACGATCACGATCTCCGTTAGGAGACCGGACCACCGAAGATGTCGATGCGGTTGCCCTCAGCCAGCGTCACGATGGCGCGCTTGGTGTCCTTGCGCTTGCCAAAGCCCGTCTTGGAGCGCTTGCGCTTGCCCTGACGGTTGAGCGTGTTGACGGACTCGACCTTGACCGAGAAGACCGCCTCGACGGCCTGCTTGATCTGGGTCTTGTTGGCACCGGGCGACACGACGAACGTGTACTTGTTCTCGTCGAGGAGCGAGTAGCTCTTCTCCGAGATGACCGGCTTCACCAGGACGTCACGGGGGTCCGTGAACGTCTTGCTCGTGATCTCTGCAGCCATCAGGCGGCGCTCCCTTCGAGCTCGCCCTCAGCAGCCACGGCCTTGGCGGACGCGGCGGGACCCGCCACGAAACGCTCGAAGGCGGCCTGGGTGAAGACCACATCGTCGGAGACGAGCACGTCGTAGGTGTTCAGCTGACCGGCGTCCAGGATGTGCACGTGCGGCAGGTTGCGGGCGCTCTTCAGACCCAGCTCGTCGGCACGCTCGACGACGAGGAGGATGTTCTTGCGCTCGGTGATCTTGCCGAACAGACCCTTGGCGGCCTTGGTCGACGGCGCCTCGGCCGCGATCACGTCGGTGACGACGTGGATGCGGTTGTGGCGGGCCCGGTCGGTGAGCGCACCGCGCAGGGCGGCGGCGATCATCTTCTTCGGGGTCCGCTGCGAGTAGTCGCGCGGCACGGGACCGTGCACGACGCCACCGCCGGCGAACTGCGGGGCGCGGGTCGAGCCCTGACGGGCGCGGCCGGTGCCCTTCTGGCGGTACGGCTTCTTGCCGCCACCGCGGACCTCGGCGCGAGTCTTGGTCTTGTGGGTGCCCTGACGGGCCGCAGCGAGCTGCGCCACGACGACCTGGTGCATCAGCGGAACGCTGACCTTCGCGTCGAAGATCTCGGCCGGCAGCTCGAGGCTGCCGGTCTTGTCGCCCGAGGGCGACAGGATGTCAATGGTGCTCATATCCTCACAGCCCCTTCGCCGCAGTGCGGACGAGGACGAGGCCGCCGTTCGGGCCCGGGATTGCGCCCTTGATCAGGAGCAGCCCCTTCTCCGCGTCAACGGCATGGATGGTCAGGTTCTGGGTGGTCACACGCTCGTGGCCCATCCGGCCGGCCATCCTCACGCCCTTGAACACGCGACCCGGGGTGGCGCAGCCACCGATCGAGCCGGGCGAGCGGTGCTTGCGCTGCACACCGTGACCGGCGCCGAGGCCCCGGAAGTTGTGGCGCTTCATGACACCGGCGAAGCCCTTGCCCTTGGAGGTGCCGGTCACGTCGACCTTGACACCCGCCTCGAACAGCTCCGCGGTGATCTCCTGGCCGAGGGTGTACTCGGACGCGTCCGTGGTACGGAGCTCGACCAGGTGGCGGCGCGGGGTGACACCGGCCTTGGCGAAGTGGCCCGCGAGGGGCTTGTTCACCTTGCGGGGGTCGATCTCGCCGAAGCCGATCTGGACGGCGTCGTAGCCGGCCGGACTGTCAGCGGTGTGGACCTGGGTCACGACATTGGGCCCAGCCTTGACGACGGTCACCGGAACGATCCGGTTGTTCTCGTCCCAGACCTGGGTCATGCCGAGCTTCTCGCCCAGGATGCCCTTAATCTGCTTAGCCATCTTCGGTGCGCCTCTCAGAGCTTGATCTCGATGTCGACGCCAGCCGGCAGGTCGAGACGCATGAGCGAGTCAACCGTCTTCGGCGTGGGGTCGAGGATGTCGATCAGACGCTTGTGAGTACGCATCTCGAAGTGCTCGCGCGAGTCCTTGTACTTGTGCGGCGAGCGGATGACGCAGTACACGTTCTTCTCAGTGGGCAGCGGCACCGGGCCTGCGACCTGCGCACCAGTACGGATCACCGTCTCGACGATCTTCTTCGCCGAGGAATCGATGACCTCGTGGTCGTAGGCCTTGAGCCGGATGCGGATCTTCTGTCCCGCCATGGCTACTCAGTAGTCCTTTGTCCTTAGTCACTGCACGACCACCCTCCGACCCCCGCGCTCGGGCGTGTCGCACTCGCGCTTGCAAAAAACCGGCGAACAACTCGTCGGTTTCAAGATTTCGGGGTGGGGGGCCGGGTCGAGGCCCCGCATACGCTTCCCGGAAGATTCCCGTACTTTCGCCCCGCAGCTGCCGTGGCGTCGACTTCACGCTTAACGGCCATCACGGGAACGACGAATACCTGGGACTCGCTTCCAGTCCTCCCGGCGGGAGGCGCGCAGCATCGGCAACTCAACCGAGCAACTTGGACATACTGCCACATGGAGCAGCCCGGATGCCAATCGGGGCCGGTGAGGTCGCCCTCACCGGCCCCGATCGGGTGACCGTCCCCAACCGCGGCGCTCACCGCCGCGGACCCGCGTCACCAGGGTCGCTTGCTCCCGCAGGTCAGCGCCCACTCGTCACCGGTCACGTTGGCGCACCACAGCTGACCCTTGTCGGGCTCGTTGTTGTACTCCTTGAGCTCCTTGTTCACCGGCGCGCAGTCGGTCGGCCCGGCCGGGTCGTACTTCGGGCACTTGCCGTCGCGGTTCACCAGGATGTGCGCGCGCCAGGCGTCCGCGCCCATGTCGATGCCCTTGGCCCCGGCGACCGGCACGAACTCGGGCCTGGTGGTCGGCATGTAGCGGTCCGCCGACCAGGAGGCCGCCATGGTGGCGAACAGCGCCACCGCGCAGACCGCGCCGGCGACCAGCCGGCCGGTGACCGCGGGCCGCAGGGTCAGCGGCGCCGGCCGCCCGTCGGTGCCGACCCGCTGCACCGTGCGCAGCCAACCGGTGCCCCGCTGGACGAGGAACATCAGGCCGAGCACCGCGAGGATCATCAACGCGTAGAGGATGATCCAGGTCGTCCGCGGGTACAGCTGGATGGACTTCGTCTGGGCCATCTGGGAGGCGAACCAGAAGCGCAGCAGCCAGGCGCTGATCAGGGTGGCCGTCACGGTCCGGACGGCGATGCTGCGCAGCCCGAGGCCCAGCGCCAGCGCGACCCCGGCGAGCAGCAGCAGGGTGTAGGCGCTCTGCCCGGCGAGCTCACCGCGCCACGGGAAGTCGTGGTAGTTCAGGTCGCCGTTGCGGTCCGAGGCCCAGCTCATGATGTACGCCGGGTCGATGTACACCGAGAGGTACGCGTACCGGTCCTTGGCCTGGGCGCCCAGCCGCACCAGCTCGTACAGCAGCGGCGAGCCGACCACGCCGGCGCTCACCAGCGTCACGCCGAGGAACAGCAGCGCCCGCTTGATCCGGGCGGCGCCCTGGCGCCACGGGACGACGAACAGCGTCAGGACGAGGACGCCGGGCGCGGCCCAGATGAACCAGCCCGAGTACCAGAGGAACATCAGGCCGAACGAGACGCCGAAGCCGAGGCCGCGCAGCACCGTGGACCGGGTGGACAGCTCGTGCGACCGGCGGAGCTCCCGCAGGGCGGCGGCCAGCATCGGCACCATGACCAGCATCGTGACGTGGCTGTACGGCCGGATCGGGTCGAGGAAGAGGATCGCCGACGGGACGGCGATCAGCAGCGCCCAGACCGGCCGCAGCATCAGCCGCCAGGAGAGGTACGCCATCGGGCCGACCAGTGCGCTGCAGATCAGCTGGACGTCCTTCATGGCGTAGCCGACGCCGCCGACGCCGCCGTAGAACAGCTTCGACCAGACCGCCAGCAGCGCCGGGAAGCCGGGCGGGTAGACGCCGGGCAGGCCCTTGCCCCGCAGCATGTCGTTGGCCATGCCCATGAGGTTGCCCGGGTCGCCCTCCTGACCGCCGAGGCCCCACTGGGTACCGTTCAGCGCCACCGCGATCCCGCCCGCGACCGCACCGGTGGCCAGTCCGGCGACGGCCGCGCAGACCAGTCGCTGGGCCAGCTGGTACCGGGCCAGGCTGCCCCGGTAGGCGGCGTACAGCAGCACCGCCAGGATGGGCAGGCCCACGATGGCGGCGTACTTCTGGAGCATGGCCAGACCGCTGACCTGGCCCACCCGGTTCAGCGGGTTGACGTCGATGCGGGTGCAGAGCAGCGCGAAGCCGAACGCCGCCACGATCGAGACCAGGGCCTCGGCCGAGCGGACCGCCCAGGGGCGCTCCAGCAGGCCGTCGAGCCGTCCGGGGCGGGGCGCGATCGCGCCCTCCGGTTCGAGCGACTCCTTGCTGGAGCCGCCGACCGGGCTGGTGGCCAGATCAGTCATGTCAGTCACTTCCGTGCAGTGGCCACGTCCGATGAGTGGCGAAGGATGGCTCAGTGGACCGGCGATCAGCGGCCATCATAGGGCGCTTACCAGAAGCCGAAGCCTCGGGCAAGGACCCCGTGCCGGCCGTATCGGGGCTTGGGCGTGGTGGTTCAGCAGGATCCGCCCGGTCGGTCGTCGGTGCTCCCCATGAGCACCCCCTCACCCACCTAGAGCCCAGCGGCCGGCCGAAGCGCTTACTCCCGCCCCGTCGAATTCGGCCGGGCGGCTCGGGGCGCCGTGACCCGGGGGCCTCCGGCCGGCTGTCGGCACCGCCCTCGGACACGCTCCGGTCAGCTGCTGCGGACCGCGCGGCCGACCATGGCGCCGGCGTGGGAGAAGTCACCCGCGCCGAGCCGGCCGGCGGCGACCATCAGGGCGTGCAGGCGGGACGAGAGGTGCAGGTCGGCCGAGCGCGCGGCGTTGGTCCAGCCCTTGGCGCGCAGCTCCTTGGAGATCAGCGAGTAGTACCGCAGCTCCTCGTCGAAGCGCTTGCCGTCCTTGACCCGGTTCGAGGAGTCGCTGGCCTGGTGGCGCCGGTAGCGGAACACCTCGCGCTCGTCGACCAGCAGGTTGCCGCCCTCCATCAGCATGTCGACCATGAACGCCAGGTCGTGGATGGCGTCGATGTCCGGGCGGTACGGGATCTTCGACAGCGCGGACTGGCGGTAGGTGAGCGACGGCGTGTACAGCCAGTTGCCGGACAGCAGGCTCTTCACCGCGGCCTCGCCGCTGATCACCCCGGCCTTGCGGGCCGGCGCGCTGATCCGGCGCTTGACCTTGTCGCCGATGCCGAGCGAGGGCACCAGGGTCCCGTCGCTGTCCATCACCCGCACGCCCGGCTGGACCGCGATCGCGTTCGGGTCGGCCCGCAGGCGCTCCAGGACGACGTCCAGGTAGTCGGGCTCCAGCAGGTCGTCGGCGCCCATCATCGAGACGAACTCGCGCTCGGCCAGGGTGGAGGCCTTGTAGGTGTTGCCGTTGGGGCCCAGCCGCTCCGCGTTGCGGATGTACCGGATCCGCTCGTCGTTCAGGCTCTCGATGTACTGGGGCGCCCGGAAGCCCGGGTACTGGTCGTCCACGACGGTCAGCCGCCAGTCCTGCTGGTGCTGGGCCCGGATGCTGTCGATGGTGGCGAACAGGTACTCCGGATCGCCGTAGTACGGGATGACGAAATCGACGCTCATGACGGCGCCGCACCTCCTGGTCCTGGATCACGCTTCGGTGCCGCCCGGCCGCGGCCAGCGGGGCGCCCCAAGTCAACCAGCTTTGCCGGGCCCGTGCGTCAGCCGGTCGGCCCACACCGGCGCCGGGGGGCGGAAAGCGGGTGCGCAGAGGCCGCCGATCGGAAATTCTGGCACACAGAAATACGTCCACCGGGCGGCCGGGGGATGAATGAACTCGGTAATGTCCGGATTTTCCGGAGCCCAAGAAGACGGCACACATCGGCGCCCCCTCTTTGACAACGGACGAACGGGCGTCACCGTTCGACCCGGTGGCCGACGGTCGAAGGGGACCGTTCGCCGGCCTCTCCGGCGGCGCGCTCACCCGCACGCACGGCTGAGGGCCGGCACCCCGTCGGGGGTACCGGCCCTCAAACCCTGTGCCCTGTCGCGTGGAGCGCGATCAGTGGTCGGAGCCGACCGGAGCGTCGAGGCGGTCGTTGTTGTGACGGACGCCCTCGGTGATGGCGACCGTACGGGCCAGGTCGGTGAGCTTCTTCTCCAGCGACCGGAAGCGCAGGTAGGTGTTGAGCGTCAGGAAGCCCATGGCGATGACCATCAGGTAGAGCACCAGGTCCGTGCCACGGCCGACGCCCAGTGCGGTGGCCAGCTTGGTCACGCCGGCCGGCCACAGGATCGCGATGACGTTGGCGATGACGAAGAGCGAGAAGGCGATGCGCTTCCACGCCCGGGTGTTCGCGGCGTCCCAGCGCCGGACGAACAGGAGGGCCATGCCCACGGCGGCCAGGACGAGGATCAGCTGGATCCAGAGGTGATTCATCGGCGGTTACGCTCCCGCAGCGAGATGTCGAAGAGGATGTTCACGCCGTTGATCAGGGACTGGCCCTTGGCGCGCGAGTAGTCGGTGTAGAGGATGTCCACCGGCACCTCTGCAACCCGGAGGTCCGAGCCGGCGAGGAAGGAGACGATCTCCGAAGCGTGGGCCATGCCGTTCATGGTGATCCGGATGCGGCTGGCCGCCTCCCGGTTCATCACGCGCAGACCGTTGTGCGCGTCGGTGAGCTTGAGCTTGCGGGCGGTCGGGCTGACCGCGGCGGCGGTGCGGAGCACGACCCGCTTGATCCACGGCACCTGGCCGGTCTGCTCGATGAAGCGGGAGCCGAGCACGATGTCGGCCTCGTCCTGGCGCAGCAGCGCCACCATCTTCTCCACGTCGGCGGTCTGGTGCTGGCCGTCCGCGTCGAAGGTGGCGAAGTACTCGGCGCCCTCCTGCCCCAGCGCGTACTTCAGGCCGGTCTGCAGCGCTGCGCCCTGGCCCAGGTTGACCGGGTGCCGCACCAGGTGGGCGCCGGTCGTCATGACGTGCTTCGCCGTGTCGTCGGTGCAGCCGTCGTCGATCACCACGATGTTGGGGAAGGTCTTGCGTGCCCCCTCCACGACCTCGGCGATCACCTGGCCTTCGTTGTAGGCCGGGATCACCAGCCAGACGTTGTCATAGTCGGACACAGGGGCTCCATGCTTGGCGAACGGCACGGCGTCGCGTGCCTCGGTCTGTCTGTCGGTGGTGATCACGGGCGTCGTCGGCCAATCACAGTCCGGTCCCCCGCCGTCACGAGGTCCGCAGCGGCTCGGCCGCGCTCCTGCTGTCCAGCCCGGAGTGCCCGGAGGCGGCGGGGCGGGAGGGGAACGCGCGGTACAGCGCCCACAGCATCAGGACGGCGCTGACCAGCGCGCCGGCCAGGTACGCGAGCTCGGCACGGAGACCGACGTCACCCGGGGAGAGGGCGACCGCAACCAATGCTACGGAACCGGCCGTCCAGCCCACCAGCTGTCGGCGGTGCTGGGCGCTCGACATCAGCGCCTGGCCGAAGACCGTCGCGAGGACGTAGCAGAGGGTGCCGAGGACGAGCCAGGTGAAGTCCAGCGGGTTGAGCAGGTCCTTGGCGTTGAAGAGCAGCGGGTTGAGCCAGGCGCCGAGCGCGATGACCGGCAGCCCGCCGCCGATGCACATGGCGGCGACGATCGCCGTGGTGCGGGTCAGCACCTTGCGGAACTCGGCGTGGTCGCCGGCCGCGGTGGCACCCGAGAGCGCGGAGACCATGGAGGCCTGGAGGGCGCTGTAGGCGAAGAGCGGCACGCGGGCCATCACCACGGCCTGGCCGAGGGCGAAGACCAGGGCGTCGGACGCCTCGGAGTGCTTCGGAGCGAGCAGGCGCACGCAGACGACGGTCGCGTTCACCACCAGCTGGCTGAGCATCACGGAGCCGATCAGCAGGCCGAGCCCGCTGGTGAGCTGGCGCCAGGACACCTCCGGCCCGGGGGCGCGGTCGGCGAGGATGCCGCGCAGGCCGATCAGCGAGGCGGCGACCGGGGCGACCACCAGGATCAGGCCGAAGGCCAGCGCCGAGTGCAGCCCGAGGACGGCGGTCAGCGCGGCCAGCCCGATGCGCAGGGCACCGTCGACGGCCAGCTGGGTGCCGTAGGGGCCGAACAGCCCGAGGCCGGCCAGCGCACCGCGGGAGACCGAGCTCACCGCGAGGCCCGCCATGCCGCCGGCGAGGGCCACCACGAGGGTCCGGTCACCGCCGAACAGCTGGTCGGCGATCGGGCCGGCGGCGGCGGCCAGCACCGCGCAGGCCACGGCCAGGATCGCCAGGGCGAGCAGCAGCATCCGCCGTACCGCGGGCAGTGCCCCCGCCCCGGACACCTTGCGGGCGGCGACCAGCCGCGTCAGCTCCAGTTCGACGGGCTGGAACAGACCCCACCCGACGGACATCACGATCGTCCAGAGCATCGTCACCCTGGCTGCACCGGCCGTGCCCAGGCTGTAGCCCACGAGCGCCATGTAGACGTACGCCGAGGCGCCGAGCACGACCGTCCCACCGACCACGAGCCGGGCCCCCGGGGGTAGCACCCCGAGCAGCTTGGCGATCGGGTTCTTCATCACATGATCACCGAATTAACCGGCCGACCTTGCCACACGTCTCCGCACGAGGCCGGCCCGGCCGTGCGATTGCTGTGAATAGTAGCGGGTAGCCGTGAACGTCCGATGACGGTGGCCCCCACCCTCAGACCCCCGGGAAGGTACGGGACCACGGCTCCGTCCAAAGGTTCTGAGGATCGCTCAGCACCGTCACCGTGACACCCTGCGCCGCCAGGTCCCGCTTGATCCGGTCGCCCACGGAGGGGTCGGCGGTCAGGACGGTCGGCGGGACGGGCGCGGCCGGGAGCTTGTCGATGGCTCCCTTGAGGCGGCCCAGAGACTTCTGGTAGTCCTCCTCCTTCACCTGGGGACCGCCGATGGACACCCAGTGGATGTCGTACAGCGCCGTCATGTCGCCCCCGCGCCGGTTCAGCAGCGAGGCGAGCCAGGTGGCCTTGAGGTTCTTGTAGTCGTCGTTGGCGAAGAGCGCGATCACCGGGCCCTTGCTCGAGATGTCGAGCGCCTGCGCGCCCTTGGGGCCCATGTCCCCCTTGAACTCGCCGCGTCCCCAGGCCACCAGCGGGTTGGCGGACCAGGCGGACGGGTTGTCCTTGGTGGTCAGGAAGCCCCACTGCACGTTGGCGAAGAGGCTGAGCGCGGCGGCGACGGCGAGGCCGGACATCGCCAGCTCGCCGAGGCGGCTCGGCAGCGTGCGGCCCGTCCCCCGGTACGGGCTCTGCAGCATGACCCCGACGGCGCCGAGGGATATCAGGCTGACCACGACGCCCACGGCCGTCATCTTGTGGAAGTAGTACGAGTACTTGCCGATGGTGTGCAGCTGGTAGGCGGCGAAGGCGCTGAGCAGCCCGCCGGTGCCGAGCAGGACCGCGAGGTGCGCCTGGCCGACGGCGGTCCGGCGGTTGCGCGGCATGACCGCGGCCAGCAGGCCGAGCAGCCCGCCGCCGATGAGTATGGAGCGGTCGGCCCCGACGCTCGGGCCGTTCATGTTCGAGGCACTGGCCACGTCGAGGTTGCCCAGCACGGACAGGACGCTCGGCAGCGCGGCCACGCCCAGCGCGCACGCCAGCGCGCCGGCGGTCCACCACCAGCGCCCGGCGAACTTGCGCCGGTGCGCCGCCAGTGCGCCCAGCAGTGCCACGCCGACGAAGGCGCCGTAGATGTTGTACGCGTAGGTGACGGTGATCAGACCGGCCGACGCGGCCAGCACGAACTCGGTGGTGCCCATCGCCGGCCGGATCAGCACGGCCAGCGCGAGTGCTATCAGCAGCAGCCCGATGAAGGTCGAGTCGAAGCCGTGGACCATCAGGTCCATGTAGTTGCTCGCGAACATGATCGCGCCGACGGTCGCGCACACCGCCGCGCAGCGCCAGCCGCGCAGCCGCGGCCCGCCGATCCACCGGGCCGCCCAGACCAGCGCGGCGCAGAACAGCGCGTAGCCCACCAGCAGGTACAGGAAGTACCGGTTCATGGTGTAGAGCATGTCGCCGGAGTCGGCGGCGGAGTGGACGAGGGTGTCCGTCCAGGCCAGCAGGAAGTGGGAGCCCTGCGGGTACGTCACCTCGGACGGCGGTATCAGGAAGGACCGGGCCGCGTCCTGGTGGAGGAAGTTGAAGCCGCCGACGTTCTGGATGCCGGAGAAGAAGGAGAAGTGCGCGAGCCGGTCCTCCGACGTGGCGAAGTACGCGACCCGCTCGGCCGCCGACGTTCCCGCGATCGGGTGGAACAGGTAGTGCCAGACGCCGTAACCGGTGCCCAGGACCAGCAGGTCGGACCAGCGGAAGCGCAACGGCAGGCGCGGGCCGCGGCGGGCGGCCCAGGCGGCGACCGTCACCACGCTGAACATCAGGCCGCTGGTGGCGACCGGCGAGAGGCCCCACGGCCAGAGCGAGAAGAGCAGGCCGAACGTCAGCACCGAACCGGCGAGCACCAGCCCGGCGACGAACAGCCGGTCGAGCAGCACGCCGCCGACCCGGAGCACGGCGGCTATGGAGAACAGCAGCAGCGGCAGCAGCAGGACGCCCAGGTCCAGCGCGACCAGCCCGGTCGGCACCAGCCAGGACAGGGCCAGTCCCCCGGCCAGGACGAGCGGGTTGCGCCTGGACCGTCCACCGGTGGTCGACTCGGGCGGCGGCCCCGGCGGTGCGGTCGGACGTTGAAGCTCGCGCTCAGGCGAGGAATGTACGGTCGACACGGTGCCGTGCCCCTTCGGTCAAGTCCCTGCCGCCCGTCTCCCCGGCCGGGTGCGGACTTCCACTACCGTCAGCGGGCAGGCTACGAGCCACAGCATACCGAGGGGCCCGTCGGCACGACGGGCTGAGGGGCCCGGGTGGGCGGTCCGCGAACCAGTGGGAACGGCCGCCGTTCAGCCCCGGTTCAGCCCCGGAAGACCCAGATCTTCAGCAGCACGAACCGGGCCACCGTGGCCAGGCCGTTGGCGGCGACCAGTCCGGCGACCTCCACCGGCCGGGAGGCGTTCGGCGCCACCTGGTCCAGCAGGGCGAGCACGCCCGCGCTCAGGCCGAGCCCGATCAGGAAGGCCACCGCGCCCTGGAGCTGGTGCCGGACCATGCCCTGCGAGCCGGTGACCCCGAAGGTGAAACGGCGGTTGGCCGCGGTGTTGGCCACCGCGCTGACGGCCAGCGCGATCAGGTTCGCCGCCTGCGGGTCGGTGAACCACCGCGCGGCGACGAACAGCGCCAGGTAGAAGACGGTGCTGAGCACGCCGATGACCAGGAAGGACGGCAGCTGGCGGCGGGTCGACGGGGCCGGCTCGACGGGCTCCGCCGGTCCCTCGGTGACGGTCACCGGCCCGGGCCCCGCGCGTCGTCCTGCGCCGCGGCGTCCTGCGCCAGTTCGTCGTCCGCCGAGTCGTAGCCGACGAAGTAGGTCGGGCGGGCCTGCACCGCCGAGTAGATCCGGCCGACGTACTCCCCCAGCAGTCCGACGCAGATCAGCTGTACGGCGCCGATGAAGAGCATGCCGATGAACAGCGAGGACCAGCCGGGCACGGTCGCACCGAGCGCGTACGAGAGGGTGGTGTAGACCGCGAGGGCCAGGCAGACCACGAAGCTCACCAGGCCCAGCCAGGTGGCCAGCCGCAGCGGGGCGGCGGAGAAGTTGGTCACGCTGTCCAGCGCGAGCCGGACCATCTTGGACAGCGGGTAGTGGGTGCCGCCGGCCACCCGCTCCTCCCGGACGTACACCACCTCGCCGCTGGGGAAGCCGAGCCACGGCACCAGCAGCCGGTAGACGGGCTGGTGCTCGGGCAGCTGCTTGAGGGCCTCCACGGCCGCGCGGCTGAGCAGGCGGAAGTCGCCGGCCTGGTTGGGCATCCGCTTGCCGACCAGCTTGCGCATCAGCCAGTAGTAGGCGCCGGCCGTCCGGCGCTTGAAGGCGGTGTCGGTGGCGCGGTCCCCGCGCACGCCGTAGACGACGTCGAAGCCCTGCTCGCGGGCCAGGTCGAGCATCTCCGGGATCTTCTCCGGCGGGTCCTGGAGGTCCGCGTCGATGCTCACCACGTAGTCGCCGCGCGCCCGGTGGATGCCGGCGGTGAGCGCGGCCTGGTGCCCCGAGTTGCGGGCGAAGCGGACGATGCGGAACTCCGGCCAGTCCTGCCGGACCTTCTGCAGGACGACGGGGGTGGCGTCCGTGCTGCCGTCGTCGACGCCCACGACCTCGTAGTCGACCCCGAGCCCGTCCAGGATCGGCCGCAGCCGCTCGACGGTCAGCGGGAGCGCCTCCTGCTCGTTGTAGATCGGCATCACGACCGACAACAGTGGTGCCGTTGGCATGCGTTGGATCCCACTTTCCGCGACGGCGGGCTGGACGGTCGCCCGACAATAACAGCCGGCCATGAGCAGCCCGTGAGAGCCGGTGAAGGCCTGATGAAGGCCGAAGGGCTCCGCACACCTGGGTGTGCGGAGCCCTTCGGTTCGCCTGTACGGGACAGACAGGTCAGAACATCAATTACTTGATGATCTTGGTGACCTGGCCGGCGCCCACGGTGCGGCCACCCTCACGGATGGCGAACTTCAGGCCCTCCTCCATGGCGATCGGCTGGATCAGCGCGACCGTCATGGCGGTGTTGTCGCCCGGCATGACCATCTCGGTGCCCTCGGGGAGGGTCACGACGCCGGTCACGTCCGTGGTACGGAAGTAGAACTGCGGGCGGTAGTTGTTGAAGAACGGGGTGTGGCGGCCACCCTCGTCCTTCGACAGGATGTAGGACTGGGCCTCGAAGTCGGTGTGCGGCGTGACCGAACCCGGCTTGATGATGACCTGGCCGCGCTCGACGTCCTCGCGCTTGATGCCACGGAGCAGCAGACCGACGTTCTCACCGGCCTGGCCCTCGTCGAGCAGCTTGCGGAACATCTCGATGCCGGTGACCGTGGTGGTGGTCTTGGTCTCCTTGATGCCGATGATGTCGACAGTCTCGTTGACCTTGAGGATGCCACGCTCGATACGACCGGTGACGACGGTGCCACGACCGGTGATCGTGAAGACGTCCTCGATCGGCATCAGGAACGGCTGGTCCACGGCGCGGGCCGGGGTCGGGATGCTCTCGTCGACGGCGTGCATCAGGCCGAGGAGCTTCTCGCCCCACTCCTTGTCGCCCTCCAGCGCCTTCAGCGCGGAGACGCGGACGACCGGCAGGTCGTCGCCCGGGAACTCGTACTCCGAGAGGAGCTCGCGGACCTCGAGCTCGACGAGCTCCAGGATCTCCTCGTCGTCCACCATGTCGGCCTTGTTCAGGGCGACGACGATGTAGGGGACGCCGACCTGGCGGGCCAGGAGGACGTGCTCCTTGGTCTGCGGCATCGGGCCGTCGGTGGCGGCGACGACGAGGATCGCACCGTCCATCTGGGCCGCACCGGTGATCATGTTCTTGATGTAGTCCGCGTGACCCGGGCAGTCGACGTGGGCGTAGTGACGCGCCTCGGTCTGGTACTCGACGTGCGCGATCGAGATGGTGATACCGCGCTGCCGCTCCTCCGGCGCCTTGTCGATCTGGTCGAACGGCGTGAAGGGGTTGATCTCCGGGTACGCGTCGTGCAGCACCTTGGTGATGGCCGCGGTAAGGGTCGTCTTACCGTGGTCAATGTGACCAATGGTGCCGATGTTGACGTGGGGCTTCGTCCGCTCGAACTTCGCCTTCGCCACTGCAGTCCTCCTGAGGACAGTTCTGTACGCCGTGCTGACGTCAGTTGGTCTTTGATCGGGTTTGGCCCGAGGTGCCGGAAGCACCTCGCACCGTCCCGCGGGGTGGGGGCCGGAGGCCCCCCGGGAGGATCCGACCGGATCCTCCCGGGACGCCCCCTAATAGCCTAAGGGTTCGCAATCGTCCCGAATATCGGGACAGCCGCGGCCTCGTAGGGAGCCGGCTGGCGCCGGTCCTTACTCGCCCTTGGCCTTGGCGATGATCTCCTCCGCCACGGCCTTCGGAACCTCGGCGTACGAGTCGAACTGCATCGAGTAGCTCGCGCGACCAGAGGTCTTGCTGCGCAGATCACCGACGTAGCCGAACATCTCGGAGAGCGGCACCAGCGCCGTGACGACGCGGGCACCGTGACGCTCGTCCATGGACCGGATCTGGCCACGGCGAGAGTTGATGTCGCCGATCACGTCGCCCATGTAGTCCTCGGGCGTGGTGACCTCGACGGCCATCATCGGCTCGAGGAGGACCGGCTTGGCCTTCCGCGCGCCTTCCTTGAACGCCATCGAACCGGCGATCTTGAACGCGAGCTCGGACGAGTCGACGTCGTGCGCCTGGCCGTCGAGCAGCTTCACGCGGACACCCTGCAGCGGGTAGCCGGCGAGGATGCCGAACTCCATGGCCTCCTGGCAACCGGCGTCGACCGACGGGATGTACTCCCGCGGCACGCGGCCACCGGTGACCTGGTTGACGAACTCGTAGCCCTCGGCCTGCTCGAGCGGCTCGATCGCGATCTGCACCTTGGCGAACTGACCGGAACCACCGGTCTGCTTCTTGTGGGTGTAGTCGATGCGCTCGACGGCCTGACGGATCGTCTCGCGGTACGCGACCTGCGGCTTGCCGACGTTGGCCTCGACCTTGAACTCACGCTTCATACGGTCGACCAGCACCTCGAGGTGCAGCTCGCCCATACCCGCGATGATGGTCTGGCCGGTCTCCTCGTCCGTGTTGACCTGGAAGGACGGGTCCTCCTCGGCGAGACGCTGGATGGCAACACCCAGCTTCTCCTGGTCACCCTTGGACTTGGGCTCGATCGCGACGCGGATGACCGGGGCCGGGAAGTCCATGGACTCCAGGATGACCGGGGCCTTCTCGTCGGACAGCGTCTCACCGGTGGTGGTCTGCTTCAGGCCCATGACGGCGACGATGTCGCCGGCGCCCACCGACTCGATCTCCTCACGCTTGTTCGCGTGCATGCGGTAGATCTTGCCGATGCGCTCCTTCTTGCCCTTCACGGCGTTCAGCACCGAGGTGCCGGACTCCAGGCGGCCGGAGTAGATCCGGACGAAGGTGAGCTTGCCCAGGTGCGGGTCGGACATGATCTTGAACGCCAGCGCGGCCAGGGGCTCGTCGTCCGAGGCCTTGCGGGTGATCTTGGTCTCCGGGTCGTTGGGCTTGGTGCCCTCAACCGACTCGATGTCCAGCGGCGACGGGAGGTACTTGACGACCGCGTCGAGCAGGGGCTGAACGCCCTTGTTCTTGAACGCGGTACCGCAGAAGATCGGCGTGAAGGCCGACTCCAGGGTGCCCTTGCGGATCGCCTCGTACAGCAGCTCCTCGGGGACGTCCTCGCCCTCCATGGCGAGCATCATCACGTCATCGCTGACGTTCGACACCTCGTCCAGGAGCATCTCGCGGTACTCGTTCGCCTGCTCCTGCAGCTCGGCCGGGATGTCGACGATGTCGTACATCTCGCCCTTGGCGGCCTCGGCGGACCAGACCAGCGCCTTCATGCGGACAAGGTCGACAACGCCCTTGAAGTCCGCCTCGGCACCGATCGGGAGCTGCATGACCAGCGGGGTCGCGCCGAGGCGGTCCACGATGGTCTTGACGCAGAAGAAGAAGTTCGCGCCCGTGCGGTCCAGCTTGTTGATGAAGCAGATGCGCGGGACGCCGTAGCGGTCAGCCTGCCGCCACACGGTCTCGGACTGGGGCTCGACACCGGCAACACCGTCGAACACCGTCACGGCACCGTCGAGGACGCGCAGCGAGCGCTCCACCTCGACGGTGAAGTCGACGTGACCCGGGGTGTCGATGATGTTGATGGTGTTGTCGACGTCGTCGACCGTCCAGTGACAGGTCGTCGCGGCCGACGTGATCGTGATGCCGCGCTCCTGCTCCTGCTCCATCCAGTCCATGGTGGCAGCGCCATCGTGGACCTCACCGATCTTGTACGAGACGCCGGTGTAGAACAGGATCCGCTCGGTGGTGGTGGTCTTGCCCGCGTCGATGTGCGCCATGATCCCGATGTTGCGGACCCTGGCGAGGTCAAGGGAGGTTGCAGCCATGGTGGCTCGTTCTCTCTCTGTCTAGTGACGGGGTAGGGACTACCAGCGGTAGTGCGCGAAGGCCTTGTTGGACTCGGCCATCTTGTGGGTGTCCTCGCGACGCTTCACGGAAGCGCCCAGACCGTTGCTGGCGTCGAGGATCTCGTTCATCAGGCGCTCGGTCATGGTCTTCTCGCGACGGGCGCGGGAGTAACCGACCATCCAGCGCAGCGCCAGGGTGCTGGCGCGGCCCGGACGGACCTCGACCGGAACCTGGTAGGTCGCGCCACCGACACGGCGGGACTTGACCTCGAGGGCCGGCTTGACGTTCTCCAGCGCACGCTTCAGCGCCACGACCGGGTCCGAGCCGGTCTTCTCACGGACGCCCTCGAGGGCGCCGTAGACGATCCGCTCGGCGGTGGAGCGCTTGCCGTGCAGCAGGATCTTGTTGACCAGCTGGGTGACGACCGGGGAGCCGTAAACCGGGTCGATGATGACCGGGCGCTTCGGGGCGGGGCCCTTACGAGGCATTCTTACTTCTCCTTCTTGGCGCCGTAGCGGCTGCGAGCCTGCTTGCGGTTCTTGACACCCTGGGTGTCAAGCGAACCGCGGATGATCTTGTAGCGGACACCAGGAAGGTCCTTCACACGACCACCGCGCACCAGCACGATGGAGTGCTCCTGCAGATTGTGGCCCTCGCCCGGGATGTAAGCGGTGACCTCGATCCCGCTGGTGAGGCGCACACGGGCGACCTTGCGGAGAGCCGAGTTCGGCTTCTTCGGGGTGGTCGTGTACACACGCGTGCAGACCCCACGACGCTGCGGGGAACCCTTCAGCGCGGGAGTCTTGTTCTTCTCGACCTTGTCCTGCCGGCCCTTTCGGACCAGCTGCTGGATCGTAGGCACCGTTTCTCCGTTTTCTGTGTGCCAAGGCTTGGTAAAACTAACCTGCGGTGATCCCCCGCACACGGCCCCGTGGTCGACCCACGCGGTCGGGTGTGTTGGGCTTATTCCGACACGGAATCCCATGAGCTGATGTACAGCGACGGCGCTCAACGCGCGGGGCGCTGGAAGGCGCTCCGGCTCGGCGCGGCGACCGGTGTGCATGCACGCACAAGGACCCGGGGACACCCCAGGCACAAGGTCAGAGCGTACCTAGCGCATCGGGCGCGGTCAAAACAAATGCAACGCCGCAGGTCGCGACCTTCGGCCGGATGTCCCGGGAGTGTCCCGGACGCGACCACCCGGTGTCGGGCCGCCCTCCGCCCGCTCTACCACAGCCCGCCGACCGCCGCCACCGGGGCGGGACGCGCCCGGGGCGGCCCGCTCAGACCGGCACCTGCAGCATCACCAGGAGCAGCAGCGTCCAGAGCGCGCAGCCCGCGTAGCCGAAGAGCAGGCCGAGGGTGGAAACCCAGTCGCCGGCCCGGTCGTGGCTGCTCTGCTGGGCCTTCGCGATGTGCCCGACGACCACTGCGGGCAGCGAGAGGCCGGTCAGGCCGAAGACCAGTGAGGTGACCGCCAGCCCGTTGGTGGAGCGAACCGGCGGCGGAGGCGGCGGGAGGAAGGTCGCCGGGACGGGCGGGGCGGCGAAGGCCATCGGCGCCGGCATCGGGCCGGAGGGCAGGTCGGACACCAGCCCGGCCAGCTGGCCGTAGGTCTGCGCGACGGAGGCCTGCTCGTGGCGCTGCTCGTACTCCTCGGCGGAGAGCCGGCCCTCGGCGAACGCGGCCTTCAGCACGTCGATCGTCCGGTCCCGGTCCGCGTGCCCGGCGCGCATCCCCGTGTGGAACCCGGGCTGCGGGACGGACTGCGGGACGGGCTGGGGCTGCCGGTCCCCGCGGCGATCCGGCTCGCCGGGGCCCGAGGCTCCCCACGGTTGAACGGCCATCCGCACCTCCCGGCACCCGGCGCGGCCCCGCGCCCCTCGCTGTCCCTCACTGCCCCTCATAGTGCAGGACGAACGGCGCAGCTGAGTAGTTGCCAATTCCAGCCCGGCACCCGCCGTAACGCGCCGTCCGGGCGGCGCGCCTCACCCGTTCGGCCCACTCACTCAGGGGATCCTCAACTCGGGAGACAGTCCGTTTCCGCAGTGACAGGCTGAGTCCGAGACACCCATCCGCCAGCGAACAGAGAAGGCCGCCATGCAGGCGTCAGCGCCGCCGCCGTCCGACCGCCCCGCACCCGTTCCCCCCTCCGCCGTCAGCATCCAGGGACTGTGGAAGCACTTCGGCGGCCAGGCCGCCGTCGCCGGACTCAGCCTGGAGCTGCCGGCCGGCTCCTTCATCGGCCTGGTCGGCCCGAACGGCGCCGGCAAGACCACCACGCTGTCCATGGCCACCGGCCTGCTCCGGCCCGACCAGGGCACCGTCCTCATCCACGGCGGCGACGTCTGGGCCGACCCGGTCGCGGTCAAGGCCCGGATCGGCATCCTGCCCGAGGGGCTGCGGATGTTCGAGCGGCTCAGCGGCCGCGAACTGCTGCAGTACAACGGGCGGCTGCGCGGCCTGCCCGGCGCCGAGGTGGACCGCCGCGCGGAGGAACTGCTGGCCGTCCTGGACCTCGCCCGCGACGCCGACAAGCTGGTCGCCGACTACTCCACCGGCATGCGCAAGAAGATCGGTCTGGCCGCCGCGCTGCTGCACAACCCCGACGTGCTGTTCCTCGACGAGCCCTTCGAGGGCGTCGACCCGGTCTCCGCGCAGACCATCCGCGGCGTGCTCAAGCGGTACGCGGCGGCCGGATCCACGGTGGTCTTCTCCAGCCACGTGATGGAACTGGTCGAACAGCTCTGCGACTGGGTCGCCGTGGTCAACGCCGGCCGGGTGATCGCCCACGGCCCGCTGGACACCGTGCGCGGCGGGCGCAGCCTCCACGAGGCCTTCCTCGGCCTGATCGGCGTCCGCGAGGACGACGGCCAGGCGCTCGGCTGGCTCGGCGGACAGGCCGGTGGGCAGGCCGGCGCGCAGCTCGGGGGCGGGCAGCTCGGGGGTGGGCAGTGAGCACCGCCCCCGCAGCCGCCCGCACCCCGGTGCCCGACGGGCGGACGGTGGTCCGCGCCCTGGTGGCGCTCAAGCTGCGGCTGCTGCGCAACGGCCTGCGCCGCAGCCCCGGCCGGACCGCCGTGTACGTCATCGGCGGCGTCCTCGGTCTGGCCTTCGCGGCCGGCATCGCCTTCGCCCTCGCCATGATGAACGGGCGCTTCGACGGCTCCGGGGACGCCGGGGTGATGCTGCTCGGCGTGCTCACCCTCGGCTGGGCGGCGCTGCCGCTGTTCCTCTTCTCCAGCGACGAGAGCGCCGACCCGACCCGGCTCACCATGCTCCCGCTGCGGCCCGGCCCGCTGCTGCGCGGCTCACTGCTGGCCGCGCTGATCGGGCCCGGCCCGCTGGTCAGCCTGGTGCTGGTGACCGGCGCGGCGCTGTCCGGCGCCAACGGCGGTGCCTCGGCCGCGGCCGCGCTGGTCGGCGTCCCGCTGGCCGTGCTCTGCCTGGTCACGCTCTCCCGGGCGGTCGCCGCCGGCAACGCCCGGATGCTCTCCAGCCGGCGCGGCAAGGACTTCGCGATCTTCGGCGGACTGCTGTTCGCCCTGCTCGTGCAGGCCGCCAACGTCGGCTCGCAGAGCGTCTTCGGCCGGCCCGGGGACCACCTCGACCTCAGCCCGCTGGCGCCGATCGCCTCCGTGCTGCGCTGGCTGCCGCCGGTCGGCGCGGCGGACGCGGCCCGCACCGCCGGCGAGGGGCGGTACGGGCTGGCGCTGTTCCAGCTCGCCGCGGCCGCGGCGCTGCTCGCCCTGCTGCTGCGCTGGTGGCGCGGCAGCCTCCAGGAGCTGATGGTCACCGCCGACTCCTCCACCCTGGAGGTGGCCCGCGGCGTGCAGAGCTCACGCGGCTGGAGCCTCCTGCCCGAGGGCCGGGTCGGCGCGGTGATGCAGCGCCACCTCCGGTACGCCTGGCGGGAGCCGCGGGCCAAGGCCGCGGTGTTCACCAGCATCGGCATGACGCTGGTGATCTGCGTGCTGTCGATGGTCCAGGGCTGGTCGAGCGTCTACCTGCTGGCGATGACCGGGATGTTCCTCGGGCTGCAGATGCTCAACCTGTTCGGCATGGACGGCTCGGCGTTCTGGATGGTCGCCGCCACCCTGCTCACCCCGGCCGACGCCCGGGACGAGCTGCGCGGCCGGGCCTACGCAGTGCTGTCGTACGCCGTTCCGGTGACGCTGGTGCTCGGGCCCGTGCTGGCCGCCGCCACCGGCGACTGGGCCGGCCTGCCGTCCGCACTCGGCCTCGCGCTCGCCCTGCTCGGCTGCGGCGTCGCGCTCGGCGCGACGCTCAGCGTGCTCGCGCCGTACACCATGCCGGCCGACAGCAACCCGATGCGCAACGCCGCCCCCGGGCAGGGCGGCCTGGTGCTGGTCAACCAGTTCGGCTCGCTGTTCGGTGTGGCGTTGCTCTCCCTGCCGGTGAGCGGCTACCTCAGCTGGGCGCTGCTCTCCGCCGGCCCGACCTGGCCGGTCCTGCTGGTCGGCCCGCTCTACGGCGCCCTGATCGCCGCCCTCGGCATCCGCTTCGCGGCCGGGCGGCTGCTGGAGCGCGCCCCGGAGATCCTGGCCAAGGCCGTCGAGCGCTGAGTCGCCTGCGTCACCCGGAGCGCCCGGTCCCGTCGAAGGGGCCGGGCGCTCCGGCATCATGGGCGGGAGGGCCGGACCGTCGAGGAGAGCAGGGACACACCGTGGGCAAGCGCGCGCAGCAGGACGGGGACGGGGGCGCCGGCCCACTGCTGGAGCAGGCGGTGCGATCGGTGCTGACGGCCCCGGACGAGACGCTGGACCTCGCCCTGGACACCGGGGCGTCGCTGCTCGCCGCCTCGGCCGGGCAGTGGCCGGCGGTCAGCCGGGCCCTGCTGGGGTACGCGGACACCGCCGTCGGCCGCTGCTGGTCCGCCGGGTGGCGTCCGGCCGACCTGGCCCGGGTGGTCCGGCGCGGGCTGAAGCCCGTCCACCTGGCCCTCGCGGTGGACCTGATCGCCGCCGAGGGCCGTCGGCACCCCGCGGCCGCCCTCGACCGGCGCTGGCACGAACAGCTGCGCGAGCTGGAGGCCGAGGTGTGGTGGCCGGGTGACGAGCAGTACCTCGGCGCCTTCGCCGACCGGCACCGGCTGGACCGCTTCGCGCTCGCCACCACCGCCCTGGAGCTGCTGCGGACCTGGGGCCGGCTGCCGCCGATCTCCCCGGTCGGCCCCGCGCCCGGCCGGCGGCCGCAGGCCGAACGCGCCGCCGGCCCGCAGGCCGGCGAACCGCGGATGCTGGCCCGGATCCGGGCGCTGCTGGCCAAGGCCGAGTCCACCGAGTACCCGGAGGAGGCCGAGGCGCTCACCGCCAAGGCCCAGCAGCTGATGGCCCAGCACAGCATCGACGACGCGCTGCTGGCCGCCACCGGCGACGACCGGAACACCCCGGCGGCGCTGCGGATCGGCGTGGACAACCCGTACGAGAGCCCCAAGACGATGCTGCTGGACGCCGTCGCGGCGGCCAACCGCTGCCGGGCGGTGTGGGCCAAGGAGTTCGGCTTCTGCACCGTCGTCGGCTTCGACGGCGACCTGGACGGCGTCGAGCTGCTCTACACCTCGCTGCTGGTGCAGGCCACCCACGCGCTCAACAAGGCCGGCTCCCGCCGGGACTCGCGCAGCAAGGCGTTCCGGCACTCCTTCCTGGTCGCGTACGCGGCGCGGATCCGCGAGCGGCTGACCGCCGCCACCGAGCGCGCGACCAGCGCCGCCGCGGCCGGCCGGCACCTGCGCGAGGACGGCACCGAGGAGCAGCTGCTGCCCGACGAGCGGCTGCTGCCCGCGCTCGCGGCCCGCTCCGAGGCGGTGGACGACGAGGTCGGCCGGCTGTTCCCCAAGCTGGTCTCGCAGCGGGTCCGGGTGAGCGACGGCGTGGGCTGGGCGGCCGGGCGCGCCGCCGCCGACCGCGCCGCGCTGCACGGGCGCGCCGGGCAGATCCGCCGGTAGACCTGATAGAACGGATCCCGCCATGAACCAAGGGGGATCGACGTGACGGAGTCGGCGGCCGAATCGGGATACCGCGACCGGGTGCGCGGGGCGCTGCTCGGCGGGGCCGTCGGCGACGCGCTGGGCTGGCCGGTGGAGTTCCAGCAGCTCCACCAGATCCAGCAGCGGTACGGGCCGGACGGCGTGACCGGGCTGCCGGCCGGCGCCGGGCCGGTCGAAGTCACCGACGACACCCAGATGACCCTGTTCACCGCCGAGGGCCTGATCCGCGCGTTCGTCCGCGGCTGGACGGGCGGCGGCGGCTCGGTGCCGGAGGCCGTCCACGCCGCTTACCGGCGCTGGCTGCTGACCCAGCGCCAGGGCTCGCCGGACACCGCGCCGCAGCCCCGCCCGTACGACGGCTGGCTGCTGACCAGGCCCTTCCTGTACGCGTCGCGGGCGCCCGGCAACGCCTGCATGAGCGGGGTGTCCGAGCACCCGGAGTTCGAGTCGCCGTCCGTGATCGGGCAGCCGGGGCCGATCAACCCGGGCTCCAAGGGCTGCGGCACGGTGATGCGCTCGGCGCCGTTCGGGCTGGCACGGCTCGGCGTCGAGCTGTCCTTCGGGCTGGCCGTGCAGTGCGCCCAGATCACCCACGGGCACCCGACCGGCTACCTCGCGGCGGGCGCCTTCGCGGCGCTGGTCGAGCGGCTCGCCAACGGGACCGAGCCGTGGGCGGCGGTCGGCGAGACCGTGGAGCAGATCCGCGAGCTGCCGGGGTCCAAGGAGACGGTGCAGGCGCTGGCCCGGGCCGTCCGGGTGGCCCAGGAGTCACAGCCGACGGCGGAGTCCGTGGAGCGGGTCGGGCTCGGCTGGATCGCCGAGGAGTGCCTGGCCATCGCGGTGTACTCGCTGCTGGCGACCACCCTCGAACCCGACCCGGTGCGCAGCGCGCTGCTGCTGTCGGTGAACCACTCCGGGGACAGCGACTCCACCGGCGCGGTCTGCGGCAACCTGGTCGGCGCCGCGTACGGCGCCTCGGCGCTGCCCGCCGAGTGGGCGGGGGCGGTCGAGGGCCGGGCCGAACTGCTGCGGGTCGCGGACGACCTGCTGGTGCTGTTCGGCAGCCGCGACCCGGCCCACCCGGCGCTCGGCGGGCGCTACCCGGCCTGGTGACGCCCGGTCCTCCTCCGGCTGCTTCGCCCGCTTCGCCCGCTTCGTCTGCGGGTCGGTTCAGGGCGCCTGCGGGTCGGCTCAGGACGCCTGCGGGTCGGTGACCTGGCCGAGGAACAGCGGCCGCCCGTCGGCGGTGTCGCGGATCAGGAACAGGAACGGCCGGTCGATGTGCAGCTGGACGGACTCCGGCGCGGCCGGCGCCGCCATCGCCGCCACCCCGGCGCCGCTGCCGGCCGCCGCGACCGTACCGTCCTCGTTCACCTCGACGGTGGCCTTCTGCACCACCGCGCCCAGGCCGAGCGGCTCCTTGGCGGTGATGCCGGTGAAGTCGGGCGCGTCGAAGGCCGCCTTGACGCCGAGTGAGCGCAGGGCGGGGACGAGGTCGTTGGCCGTGTCGAAGTGGAACCGCGGCAGGGTCAGGTCGACGGACCGCTCGTCGAGCCCGCCGAGGATCCGGTCGAGCTGGGCCTGGTCCAGGCCCTTGCTGAAGGCCGTGTACCCGCCCTGCGCGGGGACGATCAGGTCCATCGCCAACCTGCCTCCCGCGTAAGGGAGTTCGACGGCCTGCCAGGGTTCGCCGACGATGCCGCCGGAGCCCTCGGCGTACCGGAGGGTGCCGGTGCGGCTCATCGTGCTCACCGACGGGGTGGAGCCGTCCAGCCGGTGGAAGGGGCGCTCGGAGGTGTTCGCGGGCTTGAACCCGGAGGCCCACGCCGCCTTCAGGTAGAGCGCGTCGGTGAGTGCCAGCCGGGTGTCGGCGGTGATCTGCCGCGGGCCGAAGAGCTCCTTGATCCGCCCCTCGGTGGCCTTCTCCACCGCCGCGTTGATGCTCCTGCGGGCGTCGGCCGGGTCCTTGGCGAAGTCGACGGGGTGCACGCCGGTGTCGAAGGCGGCGGCGAGCGTGTCCAGGTACTCCGGGGCGACGGCCAGGCCCTGCTGCGTCCACAGGTCGTCGGACCGGCGCAGGACGACCTGGTCGCCGCCGGCCCGGCTCCCGCGGTCCGGCGCGCCGACGGCGAGGGCGTACTGCCGCGGGTCGAGCCCGGTGTGCAGGGCCTTGGCCAACTCCTCGGCGGTGGCGCCGCGCGCCCCCGGCAGCAGCATCCCGAGCACGCTCGCCAGCCCGGCCGGCGAGACCACGACGTTGCGCCCCGCCCCGTCCGGTGTCGCGGTCAGCGCGTGCAGCAGGTCCAGCCCGAAGGCGCTGGTCCCGACCGCCACCGCCGCCACCTGCCCCGGATCCGCCGCCGCCCGGCTCCCCGACGTCGAGGCCCGCACCACCACGGGCCCCCCGCCCGCCGCACTCCCGCACCCGGCCAGCGCCGGGCCGACGGCCAACCCGGCGGAGAGAAGCAGCCCCACCCGACGGCGGGAACGGCCATGCCCTGCGGTGCTGCGCTTCGTCATGGCCCTTCGACGCACCACCCCCGAACCCGGTTCCGCCCGGGCCCAGAGCGCAGGTCGTGGAGCTCAGTCCCAGAGCGCAGGTCGTGGAGCTCAGTCCCAGAGCGCCCCGAGCTCGAGCAGCTCGTCCCGGTACTCGATCCGCTCCACCCACTCCTGCGGCCAGACCGACTCCCCGTGACGGGCCCCGGCGAAGGCGCCGGTCAGACAGGCCAGGGAGTCCGAGTCGCCGCTGGAGTAGGCGGCCCGGCGGACGGCGGCCACCGGGTCGTCCGGCAGCAGCAGAAAGCAGAGCAGGCCGGTGGCGAAGGCCTCCTCGGCGACCCAGCCCTCACCGGTGGCCAGACACGGGTCCGCTTCGACGTCGGGCGCGGCGAGCGCGGCGTCCAGCCGGTCGAGCACGGCCAGGCAGTCGTCCCAGCCGCGGGCGATGACGTCCTGCGGCGAGTGGCCGTGCCAGCGCGCGGCGAGGTCGCCGAGCCAGAACTCGTCGTACCGCTCGCGGCTCGCCAGCGCGTACGCCCGCAGCACCGCGGGCAGGCCGGCCGGCGGAACGTCCTCGGCGAGCTTGCGGATGGCGTACGCGGTGAGGTCACTGGCGGCGAGTGCGGTCGGGTGCCCGTGGGTGAGCGCGGACTGCAACTGCGCGGCGCCCGCGAGCTGGCGGGCGTCGAGTTCGCGGATCAGCCCGACCGGAGCGACCCGCATGTTGGCGCCGCAGCCCTTGGAGCCGACGTCGCTCGCCTGCTGCCAGCGGTACGCGGGGCGGCTCAGCCGCTCGCAGGCGCGCAGGCAGGTCATGCCGGGAGCACGGTTGTTCTGCGGGGAGCGCCACCAGTCGACGAACTCCTCGCGAACGGGCCGCTCCAGCCGTAGCGGGGTCAGCGGCCCGCGCTCCAGGGCAATGCGCAGACCACGGCCGAGGGCGAGGGTCATCTGGGTGTCGTCGGTGACCAGCGCCCTTGGGGGCAGCGGAAGTTGCCGCCAGTCAGGGTGGTCGTCGGCAATCATCTCGACCGTCTTGAACTCGGTCACCCGGCCGATCGCATCCCCGATCGCCAGCCCCAGCAGTGACCCCGTCGCCTTGCCCACAGCTCTCCCCCGTTCCTCGAACCGACCCCGAACCCGACCTGTCCCAGACCTCGATCTAGACCTCGACCACCAGTTCCCTGAGGCCCCGGATCACGTAGCCCGGGTTCCACTCGGGTTCGCGGGCCAGGCGCAGGCCGGGGGCGCGGCGCAGGAGGGCGCCGTAGGACTCGGCGAGTTCCAGTCTGGCGAGCGGGGCGCCGAGGCAGAAGTGGATGCCGGCGCCGAAGGTGATGTGGGGGTTGTCGGTGCGGCCGAGGTCGAGGCGGTCGGGGTCGGTGAAGCGCTCGGGGTCGCGGTTGGCGGAGCCGAAGAGGAGGGCGACCTCGGAGCCGCGCGGGATGGTGACGCCGCGCAGCTCGATGTCCTCCAGGACCCACCGTTCGAACAGCTGCAGCGGGGTGTCCCAGCGCATCAGCTCCTCGATGGCGGTGGGCAGGAGCGCGTCGGTCGCGCCGCGCAGCCGGGCGAGTTCGCCGGGGTTGCGGAACAGCGCCCACCAGCCGTTGCCGGTGGTGTTGACGGTCGCCTCGTGGCCGGCGTTGAGCAGCAGCACGCAGGTGGAGATCATCTCCTGCTCGCTGAGCGCGTCGGAGCCCTCCTGGGCCTGGATCAGCGCGCTGATCAGGTCGGTGCCGGGGGCGGTGCGGCGTTCGCGGATGAGGGCGCGCAGGTAGTCGGAGAACTCGGTGCTCGCGGTGACGGCCTTGCGGGCGGCCTCCTCGCTCGGGTTGAGCTCGTACATGCCGGTGATGTCGGCGGACCAGGGCCGCAGCAGGTGCCGGTCGCCCTCCGGCACGCCGAGCATCTCGGCGATCACGGCGACCGGCAGTGGCTCGGCGACGGCGGCGATCAGGTCGCCGCCGCCGGCCGCGAGCAGGCCGTCGACGAGTTCCCCGGCGAGCCGCTGGACGGTCGGCCGCAGGCCCTCGACCATGCGCGGGGTGAAGGCCTTGGAGACCAGCCGGCGGATCCGGGTGTGGTCGGGGGCCTCCAGGTCGAGCAGCCCGAAGTCGTTGAGGGTGTGGAAGGGCTCGTGCGCCGGGTCGGGTTCGGGCCGCCCGAACTCCTGGTGGCTGAAGCGGTGGGTGTAGGTGCGCCCGAGCCGCCGGTCGCGCAGGAGCGCGCTGACGTCCTCGTGCCGCGAGACGAGCCACTGCCCGGTCGGCTCGAAGTACGTCACCGGCGCGTGCTCGCGCAACTCGGCGTACGCGTCGTACGGGTGGGCCACGAACGCCGCCGCCCAGGGGTCGAACTTCGCCGTCGTCGTCATCGCTCGATCACTCCAGGCCATGAGGGGGGAGCCGGAAGGATCATCGTACGCATGCGGTTCACCCGTTTTTAAGCCCCTTCTTCAGAGCCCCTCCCCCACCAGCCTGCGCACCAGGGCCGGCAGTGCCTGGGAGATCGGCTCGCGGATCACCTCGTCGGCGGCCTCGTCGTACGGCGTCGGCTCGGCGTTCAGGATGATCAGCTTCGACCCGGTCCGCACCGCGTTGTACGGCAGCGCCGCCACCGGGAACACCTGAAGGCTGGTACCGACCGCGATGAACACGTCGCAGGCGCGGGCGATCGAGTCGGCCTGCCCGAGCACCTCCTGGTCCAGGTTCTCGCCGAACATCACCGTGCGCGGCTTCAGGATCCCCCCGCACGCCCGGCAGGCCGGGTCCGGCTCGCCCGCCTCGACCCGCCGCAGCGCCTCCGCCATCGGCCCCGTCGCCGCGCAGCCCAGACACTGCACCTCCAGTGCGGTGCCGTGCAGTTCGAGCACCTTGCGCGGGGCCAGCCCGGCCCGCTGGTGCAGCCCGTCCACGTTCTGGGTGAGCACCCGCAGCGGCAGCCCCGAGCGCTCCAGATCGACCAGCGCCCGGTGCCCGGCGTTCGGCTCGGCCCCCAGCACACCCGTCTCCAGCCTCAGCCGCCACGCCCGCCGCCGCACCTCGGGATCGGCACGGTACGGGCCGATGGTGACCAGGTCCTGGGCCGACGGGTCCCGCTGCCAGAGCCCCTGCGGGCCGCGGTAGTCGGGGATGCCCGAGTCGGTCGAGATGCCCGCGCCGGTGAGGACGGCGATCAGGGGGCGTTTCGCGTTCATGCCCCGGACGGTACGGGCGGCCCGGTTCGGGGCGCCAGCGAAAATCCGGGTGCGCCGCGCCAACTACCGCCGCACACTGGGCCGGTCACCCCACCACTTGCCAAGGAGCCCCGTGCAGGGAGCAGTCAGCGTCTCGCCCGTCCAGATTCCCGAGTTGCTGCTCGGGCTGGCCACCGTCCGGCCGGTGTTCCTCTGGGGCGCGCCCGGGATCGGGAAGTCCTCGCTGGTGCGGGAGTTCGCCGAGTCGCTCGGCCTGGAGTGCGTGAGCCTGGTCGGCACCCAGCTCGCCCCGGAGGACCTGATCGGTGTCCCTCAGCTGACCCCGGAGGGCCGTTCCCGGTTCTGCCCGCCCGAGCAGATCGCCCGCGACGAGCCGTACTGCCTGTTCCTGGACGAGCTCAACGCAGCGACCCCGGACGTCCAGAAGGCGTTCTACTCGCTGATCCTGGACCGCCGGATCGGCTCGTACGAGCTGCCGCCCGGCTCGATCGTGATCGGCGCCGGGAACCGCGCCACCGACGGCGCGCTCGCCCGGCCGATGGCGTCCGCGCTGGTCAACCGCATGGTCCACGTGCACCTGCGGGCCAGCGCCGCGGACTGGCTGCGCTGGGCGGCCGGCGCCGGCATCCACCCCTGGGTCATCGACTACGTCACCGACCGGCCCGACCACCTGTGGTCCGCCCCGCCGAAGACCGAGGAGCCGTTCTCCACCCCGCGCGCCTGGCACATGCTCTCCGACGCGCTGCACTCCTTCGGCCCCACCTTGGACGAGGAGACCCTCAAGGTGCTCGCGTACGGGCTGCTCACCCCGCAGCACGCGATCGCCTTCTGCGGCTACGCCAAGATCGTCCGCAACGCGTACGGCCTGGAGGCGATCCTCAAGGGCGACGCCCGCTGGCCGCACCGGCTGGAGGACCGCGACCTGCTCTACTACCTGGCCGACGCCTTCCGCGGCCGCCTGGTCAAGGAGCTGCCGGCCAGCAAGGAGCACGCCTCGGGGGCGCAGCGGCAGACCGCCTTCCGGGCCAAGTCGCTGCTGGTGCAGCTGGCCGAGATCTCGGTGGAGGTCGCCCAGACGGTGATCGCCGACGGCGCGGACGGCAATCCGGTGCTGCCCTCCTGGTTCCTGATCGAGGCGGCCCGGGACATGCCCCGGCTGGTCGAGGCCCGCCGGTGAGTCCTTCCGTCCAGAAGGGTGCGAAGAAGCCGGACCCGGGCGCGGAGGTCTTCGCCGAGGGAGTCCGGCTGCTGCGCCAGAATCCGGCCTTCGACGCCGTGCCCGCCGATTTCTGCCGCCGGGACGACTGCGGGCTGGCCCCGCCCGGCGGCTGGGCGGTGGTCGACTCCGACGGCACCGTGCACGTCAACCCGCGCCGCCGGGCCGAACCGGAGGAGTGGGCCTGGGTGCTGGCGCACTGCCTGCTGCACCTGGGCTTCGGCCACGTCCCGGCCGCCCGGGGTATCCGGGTCCAGCCCGACGTCTACGAGGAGGCGGCCCGCTGCGCGGTGGTGAACCGTTTCCTCGCGACCTTCCCGGTCGGCCGCCCCCCGGTCGCCCTCCCGCAGGAGTACCCGGGCGGCGACGAGGAGGAGCTGACCGCCCGCTGGCGCCGCGACGGCCTGCCGCCGGCCGTCACCGCCGGGACGGCCGGCACCGCCGACCACGACCAGCTGCTGGTCGAGTGGCAGAACTACGGCCACACCCCGAAGGACTGGTCGATGGCCTTCGCCGCCGCCCTCACCCGCACCATGTCCGCCGCGATGGACCGGGCCGGCGGCCGTTTCGACCAGGAGACCGGCGAGCGCCTGCCCGTACGGCCGTGGACCAGGGCGCTCGGCTGGTTCGTCTCCTCCTACCCGCTGCTCGGCGGCATCGCGGCCGGCCTCACCGTCGTCGCCGACGCCGAACTGGCCCGCGCCCACGGCATCACCATCGCCGCCGTCAACGCCGAGGCCGGCGAGGTCTACATCAACCCGCTGCGCCAGCAGACCGACGAGGAGTGGCGGTTCATCCTCGGCCACGAGATGCTGCACGCCGCCCTGCGGCACGGCGAGCGCCGCGGCGGCCGGGATCCGTTCCTCTTCAACGTCGCCGCCGACTACGTCATCAACGGGTGGCTGCTGGAGATGGGCGTCGGCGACATGCCGGAAGGCCTGCTGCACGACCCGCAGCTGAAGGGGCTGTCGGCCGAGGAGGTGTACGACCGGATCGTCCGCGACGAGCGCCGGATCCGCCGGCTCGCCACCCTGGCCGGCAAGAACCGCCCGGACATCCTCGGCGCACCGCTGGACCGCGGCCCGCGCGACTACGTGGACCTCGACGACTTCTACCGCCGCGGCCTCCAGCAGGGCTTCGAGCTGCACCAGCGCGAACGCGGGCTGCTGCCCGCCGGGCTGGTCGAGGAGATCCGCGCCCTCGCCCACCCGCCGCTGCCCTGGGACGCCCGGCTGGCCCGCTGGTTCGACGAGTTCGTGCCCCGCCCGGAGCCGGTCCGCAGCTACTCCCGGCCGGCCCGCCGGCAGTCCGCCACCCCGGACATCCCCCGGGCCGGCCGCTACCACCCGCCCGAGGAGGTGCCGCGCTGCACCTTCGGCGTCGTTCTGGACACCTCCGGCTCGATGAACCGGGTACTGCTCGGCAAGGCACTCGGCGCGATCGCCTCGTACGCGGCCGCCCGGGACGTGCCCGCGGCCCGGGTGGTGCACTGCGACGCCGCACCGCACGACGCCGGGTACGTCCCGGTCGGCGAGATCGCCGGCCGGGTCCGGGTGCGCGGGCGCGGCGGCACCGAGCTGCAGCCGGGCGTCGACCTGCTGGAGCGGGCCGAGGACTTCCCGCGCGGGGCGCCCGTGCTGGTCATCACCGACGGCGCGTGCGACGTGCTGCGGGTGCGCCGCGAGCACGCCTTCCTCGTCCCCCGGGGCGCCGGGCTGCCGTTCACCCCGCGCGGACCGGTGTTCCGGATGAGCTGACGGGCGCCCGCCCCTCCCCTGCGGGAGCGGCCGTCCGTCCGTACCGCCCGGTCGGACCAACACCGGTCAGACCAGTACCGGGCGGGGAGCGGCGGAGCGGCGGGCCAGCGGGGCCAGCGCCGCCAGGTAACAGACCGAGGCCACCGGGATCAGCGCCAGGTCGACCCCCGAGGCGGCGGTGCCGACCAGCATCAGCACCGGGCTCCACCAGGGCAGCGTCCGGGCCGCGCCCACCGCGGCGGCGACCAGCAGAGCCAGCAGGCCGACGTAGAACAGCAGCGGGCCGATCCGGTAGACGGCCGGCAGTACCCCGGGGACGCCCTGGACGCGGTCGAACAGCCGCGACTGCCCGGCCTTGTCCGCCGCCGCCAGGCCGACGTACAGATCGATCCCGATCTGCACCAGCGAGGCCGCCAGGCCGACGAACGCCGTCCCGAGCGCGGCACCGGCCGCGAGCCGCCCGGCCGTGGTCCCGCGCGGGGCGAGGAGCCCGCGCAGGGCGAGCAGGACCGGGGCGAACAGCAGCAGCCCGGCGAACATCGCGGTGTGGCCGACCGTCCAGCCGAGGCCGGGCTCCCGGGAGCCCGGGACCAGCCGGATCCCCCCGTAGAGGGCCATCAGGGCGGGGGCGCCGACGACGGCGTAGGCGGTGCGGCGGTTCTGCTGCGGGGTGTTCATCCGACGGTCTCCTGTGGTGATCCGCGGCCCCGGCAGGTAGCTGGTGGCCCGTGGTCCGTTCCGACACCACAGATGCTGTCCGCCGCACCCCTCGTCGCGGATCGCCCGCACCGGCGAACCCGCCGTCTCCCCCGCACGAGGGAGCCCCGACCAGGGGCCCCGACCAGGGGCCCGCGCGCCCGGCGTGATCCGGAGGGGGGCCCTACGCCTCCCCCGCCACCACCGCGCCGGCCTCGTACGCGAACACCACCGCGTGCACCCGGTCCCGCAGCCCCAGCTTGCTCAGCACATTGCTGACGTGCGTCTTCACCGTGTGCTCGCTGACCACCAGCTCGGCCGCGATCTCCGCGTTGGAGAGCCCGCGCGCCAGCAGCCGCAGGGTCTCCTGCTCGCGCAGGGTGAGCTGCTCGAGCAGCTTGGACGGCGGCCGCACCGCCCGCTCGGGCGAGCCCGGGCGGCGGGCGGCGAACTCGCCGATCAGCCGCCTGGTCACCGAGGGCGCGAGCAGCGCCTCCCCGGAGGCCACCATCCGCACCCCGTGCGCCAGGTCGTCCCGCCGGACGTCCTTGAGCAGGAAGCCGCTGGCGCCCGCGTACAGCGCGTCGAAGACGTAGTCGTCGGCGTCGAAGGTGGTCAGCATGATCACCTTGGTGGACGGGAACTCGGCGCACACCCGGCGGGCCGCCTCCAGCCCGTCCATGACCGGCATCCGGACGTCCAGCAGCAGGACGTCCGGGCCGTGGGCGCGGACCGCCTCGACCGCCTCGGCGCCGTCGCGCGCCTCGGCCACCACCTCGATGTCGGGCTGCGCGTCCAGGATCATCCCGAACCCTGCCCGCACCAGCTCCTGGTCGTCCGCGACGACCACCCGAATCGGATTCATCCGCCCGCCTTCTCCACCACGCCCGCCACCCCCAACGGCAGCCGGGCACTCACCAGGAAGCCCTTGCCCTCCGGTCCGGGCCCGGCCTCGGCCCGCCCGCCGCAGGCCGCCGCCCGCTCCCGGATGCCGACCAGCCCGCGGCCGCCGGACCAGCCGTTCACCGCGCCGCCGACGGTCACCGGCAGCCCGCGCCCGTTGTCGGACACCATGACCTCCAGGGTGTCCCCGGACCGCCGCACCCGGACCGCCACCCGGTCGGCGCCGGAGTGCTTGACCGTGTTGGTCAGCGCCTCCTGCACGATCCGGTACGCCGCCGCCTGGAGGTCGGCGGGCACCGCGCCCAGCCCGTCGGCCAGTTCGAGCTCCACCGCCGGTCCGGCCCGGCGCACCCGCTCTGCCACGTCGGCGAGTTCGGCCAGCCGGGGCTGCGGGGCCAGCTCAGGGCTGGCCCCCTCCTCCTTCAGCACTCCGAGGACGCGACGCAGTTGGACCATCGCGTCGCGGCCCGCGTCGGCGATGGTGTCGAAGGCGCGGATCGCCCGGTCCGGGTTGGCGTGCACCACCAGCGGCCCGGCCTCGGCCTGGATGATCATCAGTGAGACGGCGTGCGCCAGGATGTCGTGCATCTCCCGGGCGATCCGGGCCCGCTCCTCCACCACCGCGCGGCCCGCCTCACTCGCCGCCCGTTCCCCCGCCTCGCGGGCCCGCTCGGCCTCCAGCCGGGCCAGCCGCCGCTGGGCGCGCACCAGCGAGCCGAAGACGAACGAGCCGACCGAGGTGAGCAGGCTGAACAGCATGCCGTTGGGCGAGTGGGTGCCGATCACGTTGGCGACCACCACCACCGCCAGCACCGTCCAGCGCTGCCGGTCCGGGGAGCGCTCCGCCACCGTGTAGATGCCGATCACCCCGGCCAGCGGCACCTGCGGACTCGCCGAGTGCGCCACCACGGACAGCGTCATGAGGGCCACGCTGCCCGCCGCCAGCGCGGCCAGCGGCGCCCGGCGCCGCCAGGGCAGCGACAGCGAGGTGGACACCGCCACCAGGTAGACCCACCACGGCCAGGCCGTGTCGTCGTTGCCGACCGCCCAGACCGAGATCCCGGCCGATGCCACGGCCAGCAGCGAGTCCAGCACGTACGGACTCAGCCCGGCCGACCAGCTCTGCCAGCGCGCCGCTCGCACCACCGCCGCCCCTCCCCCGGGTCCGGGGGCGCCGCCCCCGCGGAGAAGATCATGCCCTACCGGCAGGACCTCCGGAACGGCCCGGTCAGACACCGTCGACCGACACTCCGCCGGCGCCCGTGCGCGCCGTGATGCTGCGCGCCGCCCCCGGCTGCGAGGGGATCCCGAGTTCCACTCCGCCGGCCCCGGCGTGCGCGTCCACCGCGTACGCCTCCCCGGCCGGCACCCTGACCCGCACCCCGCCGGTCTCCGCCTTCGCCTCCACCTTCACGGGTGCCGCCGCGAAGTCGGCCCGCACCCCGCCGGTCCGGGTGCTCAACCGGACGGTCTGCGAGGTCAGCCGGGTGGCCTCGACCCCGCCGGTGTCCACCGAGGCCTCCACCTCGGCGGCCAGCCCGACCAGCCGTACCCCGCCGGTCTCCTGGGTCACCCGCACCTTCGTCCCGGCCGGCACCTGCACGGTGTACCCGACGCCGCAGCCCCGGCAGTCGTACGTCAGCCGCAGCACGCCGTCCTTCACCTCGTGCGTGGTCCGCGGCGCCTCGCCCCGGTAGTTCTGCTCCTCGGTCACGTGCACCGCGTCGCCGCCGCCGGTCACCACGATCCCGCCGGTGTGCGCCTCGACCACCAGTTCCCCGACCGGCTCCGACACCCCGTAGTCCACGGTCCGGTGCTCCTGGTCGTCCCCGAAGGGCAGGCAGGCGGACATCCCGACCAGCACCGCCCCCGCGATCGCCATCGCGCCCAGTACCCGCTTCATGCCCGGCCCCCTTCGAAAGCCCCGCCGTCCCGACACGCGAAGCCTCCCCCGGCCGTCCCCTCCCCCGCCTCCCTCACCAGAGCGGTTCCGGCCCCTCCCCCGCACGAGGGAGGGGCCGCTCCCGGGAACGACGAAGGGCCCGGAGGCTTGATGCCTCCGGGCCCTTCGTTGCTACTGAGTAGCGGGGACAGGATTTGAACCTGCGACCTCTGGGTTATGAGCCCAGCGAGCTACCGAGCTGCTCCACCCCGCGTCGGTAAACACGACTCTACGCGACTTCTGCCGGGGAACCTAATCCGTGCCCCGCAGGGCCCCCGGCCCCCGGGCCCCGGGCCCTGGCCCCTGGCCCCTGGCCCCCGCAGCGGGAACGCCGCAGGGCGGCCACCCCGCGAGGGGTGACCGCCCTGACAGCCGAACGTCGGACTCAGCCGGTGTACGGGCCGTAGTCGTAGTCGTCCAGCGGGACCGCCTGGCCGGAGCCGGCGCCGAAGGGCGACAGGTCGTAGTCGTCGTAGCCGACGGCCGAGTACATCGCGGCCTTGGCCTCCTCGGTCGGCTCGACCCGGATGTTGCGGTAGCGGGGCAGACCCGTACCGGCCGGGATGAGCTTACCGAGGATGACGTTCTCCTTGAGGCCCAGCAGCGGGTCCGACTTGGCGTGGATCGCCGCGTCGGTGAGGACCCGGGTCGTCTCCTGGAAGGAGGCGGCCGACAGCCAGGACTCGGTGGCCAGCGAGGCCTTGGTGATACCCATCAGCTGCGGACGGCCGGAGGCGGGGTGACCGCCCTCGGCGACCACGCGACGGTTCTCGGTCTCGAAGCGGCCGCGCTCGACGAGCTCGCCCGGGAGGAGCTCGGCGTCGCCCGACTCGATGATCGTCACGCGGCGGAGCATCTGCCGGATGATGATCTCGATGTGCTTGTCGTGGATCGACACACCCTGCGAGTTGTAGACCTTCTGGACCTCGGCGACCAGGTGGATCTGGACGGCACGCTGGCCCATGATGCGCAGGACGTCGTGCGGGTTGGTGGCACCCATGGTCAGCTTCTGGCCGACCTCGACCGCCTCGCCCTCGCTGACCAGCAGCTTCACACGCTTGGAGACGGGGTAGGCGATCTCGTCGCTGCCGTCGTCCGGGGTGATGACGAGCTTGCGGGTCTTCTCGGTGTCCTCGATCCGCGCCCGGCCGGTGGCCTCCGAGATCGGGGCCACACCCTTGGGGGTACGGGCCTCGAAGAGCTCGACGACACGCGGCAGACCCTGGGTGATGTCGTCACCGGCCACACCACCGGTGTGGAAGGTACGCATCGTCAGCTGGGTACCGGGCTCACCGATGGACTGGGCAGCGATGATGCCGACCGCCTCACCGATGTCGACCAGCTTGCCGGTGGCCAGCGAACGCCCGTAGCAGAAGGCGCAGGTGCCGACGGCCGACTCGCAGGTCAGGATCGAGCGGGTCTTGACCTCGCCGATGCCGTGGCGGATCAGCTCGTCGATCAGCACGTCACCGAGGTCGGTGTTGGCGGTGGCAAGGAGCTTGCCGTCCACCGTGATGTCCTCGGCGAGCATGCGGGCGTACACGCTGGTCTCGACGTCGTCGGCCTTGCGCAGCACGCCGTCCGCACCGACGGTGCCGATCGCCAGCTTCAGGCCGCGCTCGGTACCGCAGTCCTCCTCGCGAATGATGACGTCCTGGGAGACGTCGACCAGACGACGGGTGAGGTAGCCGGAGTCGGCGGTACGGAGGGCGGTGTCCGCCAGACCCTTACGGGCACCGTGGGTGGAGATGAAGTACTCCAGCACGGTGAGACCCTCACGGAACGACGCCTTGATGGGTCGCGGGATGGTCTCGTTCTTGGCGTTCGACACCAGACCACGCATACCGGCGATCTGGCGCATCTGCATCATGTTTCCACGAGCACCCGAGTCGACCATCATGAAGATGGGGTTCGTCTTCGGGAAGTTCTCGTTCATGGCCTCGGCGACCTCGTTGGTCGCCTGGGTCCAGATGCCGATGAGCTCCTGCTTGCGCTCGTCGTTGGTGATCAGGCCGCGCTCGTACTGACGCTGGACCTTCTCCGCCTTCGCCTCGTAGCCCTCGAGGATCTGGGGCTTGTTCGGCGGGACGACGACGTCGGAGATCGAGACGGTGACACCCGAGCGGGTCGACCAGTGGAAACCGGCCGCCTTCAGGTTGTCCAGGGTCGCCGCGACGACGACCTTGGGGTAGCGCTCCGCCAGGTCGTTGACGATCGCGGAGAGCTGCTTCTTGCCCACCTCGTAGTCGACGAACGGGTAGTCCTCGGGCAGCAGCTCGTTGAAGAGCGCGCGGCCCAGGGTGGTGGTCAGGCGGAACGGCTCGCCGTCGAACCAGGCCGTCTGGCCCTCCTCGTCCACCGGCGGGGTCCAGCCGCGCGGCGGGACGGTGCCGGCCGGCAGGCGCAGCTCGATCGGGGCCTGGACGTCCAGCTCGCGGGCGTCGAAGGCCATGACGGCCTCGGCGGTCGAGGAGAAGGAACGGCCACCGCCCTTCACCGTCTCCCGGTCCGAGGTCAGGAAGAACAGACCGAGCACCATGTCCTGGGTCGGCATGGTGACGGGGCGACCGTCGGCCGGCTTCAGGATGTTGTTCGAGGACAGCATCAGGATGCGGGCCTCGGCCTGCGCCTCCGCGGAGAGCGGCAGGTGGACGGCCATCTGGTCACCGTCGAAGTCCGCGTTGAACGCGGTGCAGACGAGCGGGTGGATCTGGATGGCCTTGCCCTCGACCAGCTGGGGCTCGAAGGCCTGGATGCCGAGGCGGTGCAGGGTGGGCGCACGGTTCAGCAGGACGGGGTGCTCGGCGATGACCTCTTCGAGCACGTCCCACACGACCGGGCGGGCACGCTCGACCATGCGCTTGGCCGACTTGATGTTCTGCGCGTGGTTCAGGTCGACCAGGCGCTTCATCACGAACGGCTTGAAGAGCTCCAGCGCCATGGCCTTGGGCAGACCGCACTGGTGCAGCTTGAGCTGCGGGCCGACGACGATGACCGAACGGGCCGAGTAGTCGACGCGCTTGCCGAGCAGGTTCTGGCGGAAACGACCCTGCTTGCCCTTCAGCATGTCGCTGAGGGACTTCAGCGGGCGGTTGCCCGGGCCGGTGACCGGACGGCCGCGACGGCCGTTGTCGAACAGGGCGTCGACGGCCTCCTGGAGCATGCGCTTCTCGTTGTTCACGATGATCTCGGGCGCGCCGAGGTCGAGAAGCCGCTTCAGGCGGTTGTTGCGGTTGATCACGCGGCGGTACAGGTCGTTCAGGTCGGAGGTCGCGAAGCGGCCACCGTCCAGCTGCACCATCGGACGCAGGTCCGGCGGGATGACCGGGACGCAGTCCAGCACCATGCCGTTGGGCTTGTTGGTGGTCTGCAGGAACGCGGAGACGACCTTGAGGCGCTTCAGCGCACGGGTCTTCTTCTGGCCCTTGCCGGTGCGGATGATCTCGCGCAGGCGCTCGGACTCCTCCGCCAGGTCGAAGGTCTCGAGGCGGTCCTTGAGGGCCGCCGCGCCCATCGAGCCGGAGAAGTAGGTGCCGAAGCGGTCGCGCAGCTCGCGGTAGAGCAGCTCGTCGCCCTCGAGGTCCTGGACCTTGAGGTTCTTGAAGCGGGCCCACACCTCGTCGAGGCGGTCGAGCTCGCGCTGCGCGCGGTCGCGCAGCTGCTTCATCTCGCGCTCGGCGCCCTCGCGCACCTTGCGGCGCACGTCGGCCTTGGCGCCCTCGGCCTCCAGCTCGGCCAGGTCGGTCTCGGCCTTCTTGGCACGGGCCTCGAGGTCGGAGTCGCGGCGGTTCTCGATCTGCTGGCGCTCGACCGAGACGTGCGCCTCCAGGGACGGCAGGTCGCGCTGGCGGCGCTCGTCGTCGACCCAGGTGATCATGTAGGCGGCGAAGTAGATGACCTTCTCGAGGTCCTTCGGCGCCAGGTCGAGCAGGTAGCCCAGGCGGGACGGCACGCCCTTGAAGTACCAGATGTGGGTGACCGGGGCGGCCAGCTCGATGTGGCCCATCCGCTCACGGCGCACCTTGGCGCGGGTCACCTCGACGCCGCAGCGCTCACAGATGATGCCCTTGAAGCGGACGCGCTTGTACTTACCGCAGTAGCACTCCCAGTCCCGGGTGGGGCCGAAGATCTTCTCGCAGAAGAGTCCGTCCTTTTCGGGCTTCAGGGTGCGGTAGTTGATGGTCTCCGGCTTCTTGACCTCGCCGTGCGACCACTGGCGGATGTCGTCGGCGGTGGCCAGGCCGATGCGGAGCTCGTCGAAGAAGTTGACGTCAAGCACTGGTCGTCAAGCCCTCTTTCGTAAGTCGAGAGTCGTTCATGTGGTCTGAGGGGGGCCTGGGGGCGGGCCGGCTGCTCGGGCAGCCGGCCCAACCTCCGTCAGACCTCTTCGACGCTGCTCGGCTCGCGCCGGGACAGGTCAATGCCGAGCTCCTCGGCGGCGCGGAACACGTCCTCGTCGGAGTCCCGCATCTCGATGGACTGGCCGTCCGAGGACAGCACCTCCACGTTGAGGCAGAGCGACTGCATTTCCTTGATGAGGACCTTGAAGGACTCGGGAATGCCGGGCTCGGGGATGTTCTCGCCCTTGACGATGGCCTCGTAGACCTTCACGCGGCCGAGGACGTCGTCGGACTTGATGGTGAGCAGCTCCTGCAGCGCGTAAGCAGCGCCGTACGCCTCAAGGGCCCACACCTCCATCTCACCGAAGCGCTGACCACCGAACTGCGCCTTACCACCGAGCGGCTGCTGGGTGATCATCGAGTACGGACCGGTCGAACGGGCGTGCAGCTTGTCGTCGACCAGGTGGTGCAGCTTGAGGATGTACATGTAGCCGACCGAGACCGGCATCGGGAACGGCTCGCCGGAGCGGCCGTCGAACAGCCGGGCCTTGCCGGTGGAGTTCACCAGGCGCTCACCGTCACGGGTGAGGGTGGTGTTGTCCAGCAGGCCGGTGATCTCGTCCTCGCGGGCGCCGTCGAAGACCGGGGTGGCGAGGTTGGTGCCGCCCTGGACGGTGTCGGCGCCGATCGCCTGGAGGCGCTGGGCCCACTCGTCGGCGAGGCCGGAGACGTCCCAGCCCTGCTTGGCGAGCCACCCGAGGTGGATCTCCAGGACCTGTCCCGGGTTCATTCGGGACGGGACGCCCAGCGGGTTGAGGATGATGTCGACCGGGGTGCCGTCCTCCAGGAACGGCATGTCCTCGACCGGCAGGATCTTCGAGATGACGCCCTTGTTGCCGTGACGGCCGGCGAGCTTGTCACCGTTGGTGATCTTGCGCTTCTGGGCCACGTAGACGCGGACCAGCTGGTTCACGCCCGGGGGCAGCTCGTCGCCCTCTTCGCGGTCGAAGACGCGGACGCCGATGACCTTGCCGGACTCACCGTGCGGCACCTTCAGCGAGGTGTCGCGGACCTCACGGGCCTTCTCACCGAAGATCGCGCGGAGCAGGCGCTCCTCCGGGGTCAGCTCGGTCTCGCCCTTGGGCGTGACCTTGCCGACCAGGATGTCGCCGGTGACGACGTCGGCGCCGATGCGGATGATGCCGCGCTCGTCGAGGTCGGCGAGGACCTCCTCGGAGACGTTCGGGATGTCCCGGGTGATCTCCTCGGGGCCGAGCTTGGTGTCACGGGCGTCGACCTCGTGCTCCTCGATGTGGATCGAGGAGAGGACGTCGTCCTGCACGAGGCGCTGCGACAGGATGATCGCGTCCTCGTAGTTGTGACCCTCCCACGACATGAACGCCACGAGCAGGTTCTTGCCGAGGGCCATCTCGCCCTCGTCGGTGCACGGGCCGTCGGCCAGCACCTGGCCGGACTCGACCCGGGCGCCCTCGTCCACGAGCACCTTCTGGTTGAAGGCGGTGCCCTGGTTGGAGCGGGTGAACTTGGCGGCGCGGTACGTGGTGTACGTGCCGTCGTCGTTGGCGACGGTGACGTAGTCGGCCGAGACCTCCTGGACGACACCGGCCTTCTCGGCGGTGATGACGTCCGCGGCGTCGACGGCGCAGCGGTACTCCATGCCGGTACCGACCAGCGGAGCCTCGCTCTTCAGCAGCGGCACCGCCTGGCGCATCATGTTCGAGCCCATGAGCGCGCGGTTGGCGTCGTCGTGCTCGAGGAACGGGATCATGGCGGTCGCGACCGACACCATCTGGCGCGGCGAGACGTCCATGTAGTCGATCTCGGTGCCCGGGATGTAGTCGATCTCGCCGCCACGGCGGCGGACCAGGACACGCGGCTCGGCGAAGGTCAGCTCCGTCGTCAGCGGGGCGTTGGCCTGCGCGATGACGTAGCGGTCCTCCTCGTCGGCCGTGAGGTAGTCGACCTGCTCCGTGACGACACCCTCGATGACCTTGCGGTACGGGGTCTCGATGAAGCCGAAGGCGTTGACCCGGCCGTACGAGGCCAGCGACCCGATCAGACCGATGTTCGGGCCTTCGGGGGTCTCGATCGGACACATGCGCCCGTAGTGCGAGGGGTGCACGTCACGGACCTCGAAGCCGGCGCGCTCACGGGAGAGACCACCGGGGCCGAGGGCGGACAGACGGCGCTTGTGGGTCAGGCCCGACAGCGGGTTCGTCTGGTCCATGAACTGCGACAGCTGGCTGGTGCCGAAGAACTCCTTGATGGAGGCGACGACCGGCCGGATGTTGATCAGGGTCTGCGGCGTGATCGCCTCGACGTCCTGGGTGGTCATGCGCTCGCGCACGACGCGCTCCATACGGGCGAGACCCGTACGGACCTGGTTCTGGATGAGCTCGCCGACGTTACGCAGGCGACGGTTGCCGAAGTGGTCGATGTCGTCGACCTCGACCACGATGTCGCGACCGGTCTGGTCGTTCCACTCGGTCTCACCGGCGTGCAGCTTCACCAGGTACTTGATCGCACCGATGATGTCGGGCTCGGTGAGCACGCCGGAGTCCAGCGACTCGGCGTTGCCCAGCTTCCGGTTGACCTTGTAGCGGCCCACCTTGGCGAGGTCGTAGCGCTTCGGGTTGAAGTACAGGTTCTCCAGAAGCGTCTGCGCGGCCTCGCGCGTCGGCGGCTCGCCAGGACGCAGCTTGCGGTAGATGTCCAGCAGCGCGTCGTCCTGGCCCTGGGTGTGGTCCTTCTCCAGGGTGTTGCGCATGGACTCGTACTCGCCGAACTCCTCGAGAATCATCTCGTTGGTCCAGCCGAGCGCCTTGAGCAGCACGGTGACGGACTGCTTGCGCTTACGGTCGATGCGGACGCCGACCATGTCGCGCTTGTCGATCTCCATCTCCAGCCAGGCACCACGCGAGGGGATGACCTTGCAGGAGTAGATGTCCTTGTCGGACACCTTGTCCAGGGTGGAGTCGAAGTACACGCCCGGGGAGCGGACCAGCTGCGACACGACGACACGCTCGGTGCCGTTGATCACGAACGTGCCCTTGTGGGTCATGAGCGGGAAGTCGCCCATGAAGACCGTCTGAGACTTGATCTCACCGGTCTCGTTGTTGGTGAACTCGGCCGTGACGAAGAGCGGAGCCGCGAACGTGAAGTCGCGGTCCTTGCACTCGTCAATCGAGTTCTTCGGCGGCTCGAAACGGTGGTCGCGGAAGGTCAGCGACATCGACCCACTGAAGTCCTCGATCGGGGAGATCTCCTCGAAGATCTCCTCCAGACCGGACTTGGTGGGGACGTCCTGACCGTTCTCCAACGCCGCCTCGACCCGGGACTTCCAGGCCGCATTGCCGAGCAGCCAGTCAAAGCTCTCGGTCTGCAGGGCCAGGAGGTTGGGGACCTCGAGGGGCTCCTTGATCTTCGCGAAGGAGACGCGGAGCGGGGCGGTGGATGCGGCGGAATTGTTCGAGGCGTTGCGCGGCGCGGCCAAGAGGGGGGTCCTTCCGAGGGCTCGGAGCTCACTACGCGCGTACCAGCCGGGCCTTCACGGGCTTGGTCCCGCCTCCCTCGCCACTGGCCTCCGCCGGGATCGAGATCCCAGGTCAGAGCCGCTTTGCGGAGGCGATGCCAGACCCCTTCAGGGCAACGCAGACTCCGGGCGACGAGTCACGGAGCAGCTAACAGGCAGCGCAAAGGGACAGTGTAGCCAAAGGGCACACTGCTGTCCAGCTCTGATTCGGAAACCGAATCGGAGACTCCTCCCGGTAGCCGGCGGACGCGAACGCCCACCGGGTACTGCACCGGCCCGGGCACTGCCCGGGCCCCATAACTCACGTGGAGTCATTTCCCGCCTGAGCCACTGGTTATGCATCCAGGGGCAAACCAACCGGGCGGACTCGCGCCTTGAGAATCGCGCGCCTCGCCGGGTTCGTCAAGGGCCCGCAGGCGGTGCGGACCTCGACCCGTCCATCGGCCGGACGCCCCCCGGCGTTACAGAAGCCGTGGTGGGGGCCACAGTCGATGACGGTGATCACCATACCCGTCCGCACCGACGCTGCCGAGTGGGCTCTCGGCCACACCGGCACATCCCGGCCGCGGACCGGCCCCGGGGCCGTCCCAGGGCCGCTCAGGGCCGGAAACGCGAAAAAGCCGGGCCGACCACCCACAAGGGTGATCGGCCCGGCTTCAGGCCCCCTCAGAGGGGGCGAGAAGTCACTTGACGGTGACCTTGGCGCCGGCGCCCTCGAGGGCGGCCTTGGCCTTCTCGGCAACGTCCTTGGCAACCTTCTCCAGGACCTTGGCACCAGCGGTGTCAACGAGGTCCTTGGCCTCCTTCAGGCCGAGGGAGGTCAGGGTGCGCACCTCCTTGATGACCTGGATCTTCTTGTCGCCGGCACCATCGAGGATGACGTCGAACTCGTCCTGCTCCTCGACGGCCTCAACGGCGGCCGGGCCACCGGCGGCGGCAACGGCGACCGGGGCGGCGGCGGTGACGTCGAACTTCTCCTCGAAGGCCTTCACGAAGCCAGCGAGCTCGATGAGGGTGAGGTCCTCGAACTGCGCGAGCAGCTCGTCCTGGGACAGCTTCGCCATGATGGCGTCCTTCCACTAAATCGGCAGGTGATGCCGTATGTACGGGTGGGGCGGGCACGGGCCCGCAGCGAGGCGTGAGCCTGCCGATTACTCGGCGGCGGCGTCCTCGGCGGCGGGAGCCGGCGTACCGGCACCGCCCTGCTCGACCTTGTCGCGCAGCGCGTCCACAGTGCGGACGAGCTTCGACGGCAGGGCCTGGAAGAGCGCGGCAGCCTGGGACTGCTTGGCCTTCAGGGCACCCGCCAGCTTGGCGAGCAGCACCTCGCGGGACTCGAGGTCCGCGAGCTTCTTGATCTCATCGGCGGACAGCGCCTTACCGTCAAGGACACCGCCCTTGATGATGAGAGCGGGGTTCTCCTTGGCGAAGTCACGCAGAGCCTTCGCCGACTCCACCGGGTCACCGGTGACGAAGGCGACAGCCGTCGGACCGTTGAACAGGTCGTCGAGCTCCGAAATCCCGGCCTCGTTGGCCGCGATCTTGGTCAGCGTGTTCTTCACCACGGCGTACTCGGCGTTCTCGCCGAGCGAGCGACGCAGGGTCTTGACCTGCTTCACCGAGAGACCGCGGTACTCGGTCAGCAGCGCCGCGGAGGAGCCACGGAACTTGTCCGTGATCTCGGCGACGGCAGCAGCCTTGTCGGGCCTTGCCATAGGCTTACGCCTCCTTCCGTGATGTCGAAATCCGGCCGACCGCGAAAGTCGACCATTCACGCCTCGAACCAACCGGACGGAAGGAAAGCCTGCGGAAAAGCAGATGAGCCCCGGTGCGCAGGGCGCACGGGGCTCGAAACGACCTCAACGGATGTTCGCGCGAACGCGGACCCGGAAGTCGAAGCTCCAGACACACCTGCGCGGGCTGCCTGCGACGAAGCGCAGATCCTTCGGCCACCGAATCCCTCGCGAGAACGGTGACAACCAGCGGTCTTTGGCTTCGGTAACAGTAACCGGACTCGGCCGTCCGGGGCAAATCGCCTCTGAACGGCCGATCCCCGCCGGGCCGGCCGCGCCGGACGGGGCTCAGCGGGCCAGTGGGGAGACCGTCCGGGGCCCGGTGTCCACGGTGTCCGCCTCGGCCGGGGCCTGCACCGAGAGCAGGGCGCCGGCGAAGTCGGAGTAGAGGATCGAGTCGTCCGCCCGGCCGCTGTCACCGCTGCCGGTGCGCTGGAGCCGGACCAGCTGGTCCTTGTCGTTGAGCCAGAGGTCCACGGTGAGCGAGATCGAGCCGCCGGGGGCCAGCGCGGCCCGCAGGCCGTCCCGGCGGGCCTGGGTCAGCTGGGTCTGGGCGGCGGCGTAGCGCTCGGCGGTGGTGGTGATCCGGTAGTGCTCGACCGTCGAGTCGTCGAACTTCTCCTCACCCACGAACCGCGGGTCCACCCCGTCGGCGGTGGCGGCGGCCAGCGCCTCGACCGGGTTCAGCAGGTCGATCAGCCCCGCGTACGGGACCTCCCGGTGGCCGTCCGGGTCCGGCGGGACGGAGAAGCGCTCCCAGTGCCGGCCGCCCTGGCGAGCCGCGGTGGCGGCGTCACCGCCCTGGTAGGCGACGGTGTCCACGACGATCAGCTGCTCGGCGTCGGCCGGGGTGGAGCGCTTGATCTGGAGCGCCGTCTTGGGCTGCCAGAACAGCGGCCCGGCCCCGGCGTCCGCTCCCAGCCGGTAGCTGACCTTGGCCCGGCGGGCGGTCTGCATGGCCAGCTGGGCGGAGACCAGGACGCCGTGCGGCGAGCGGTCGCTGGGCTTGGCCGCCTCGGTCGACGAGGAACTGGTCGGGGTCGGGCTGCCGGAGGGCACGGCCGGCGTGCCGCCACCCCCGCCGCATCCGGCCAGCCCGCTCGCCAGCAGGACGACCGCGGCCAGCGCCGCCAACCGCCGTCGTCCCGCCATCGTCTGGTCCCCTCTCGCCCGGGCGCCGCGTCGGCGGCTTTCGTTCCGGCCACCTTGCCACCCTGCCCCGGATCAGCCGGTGGCGCCCCCCTTGCCCAGCTTCGCCAGCTCGGCCAGTTCCACCGTGTCGGCCGCCTCCGGCACCGCAGCGGTGACCGGCGTGCCGTAGTCCGAGTGGAGGACGGTGGACTTGCCGTTCTGCGCCCCGGGGGTCAGCCGTTCGGTACGGAGGGAGCCGTGTCGGCTCCGGTGCGCGGGCTCGGCGGATCAGCCGAGCAGTTTGAGGAGATCGGTCTCGCTGCCGAGGTCGGTGGCGGCGGGGGCGTCGATCTTCGCGGCCTTGCCGAGGTCCGCGTACTTGACGGTGACGGCGTCGTGCTCGCCGTTCTTGTCGCCGTACTCCTGGTACTGGACGAGTTCCTGCCGGCCGTTGAGCCAGAAGTCGATGGTGAGGGTCCTGCCGTCCTCTTCCAGGGACTTCTGGACGGCCGTGCGCTGGTCGGCCGTGAGCGCCGGCATGCCGGCCACCATGGCGGAGGCCTCCTCGACCACCCGCAGGTGGGTGACCTGGACGCCGTCGAGGCTCTCCTGGCCGACCTTGGCGGGCTTGCCGCTCTGCGCGGCGAGCCCGAGCTGGGCGACCGGGTTGAGCAGCTGGCTCATCAGCAGGACGCCGTCGCCGAGTTCGTTCGAGGCGGGCAGCTTGATCCAGTGCTTGCCGCCCATGGCGGCGGCCTCGGTGTCGCCGCCGCCGAGGTAGCCGTCGGTGCCGATCACCCGGAACCGGATCTTCTTGGTCTCCACCTCGCCCGTCAGGTCGACGGCCGTCCGGTTCGGGTCCTTCCAGTCGGCGTCGCCGCTGCCCGCGGTGTGGGTCGAGCCGTCCGGGGAGACCATGGTGACCTTGCCGTTGCCGGCCTTCTGCATCACCAGGGCGGAGGCGGCCAGCGCGGCCTTGGGGTCTCCGGCCGGCGCCGCGTCGCCGCTCTTGGCGTCGCCGCCCTTGCTGCCGCAGGCGGTGGCGGCACCGAGCAGCACGGCCGCGGTGACGACGGTCGAGGCGAGGCGCGCAGCGCGCATGGAGTCCCCCGTGAGATCCGAACGATCCGATGAAGAACCGATTTTCGGCTTCTTCTCACGCGGACTCTAACGGATCGCCAGATGTCCCACGCGCCGGACAGCCCCCTCCCGTCACCCGGCTTCGACAGGGGGCGCGTCGCCTTCTCCGGGGGTCGAGACATCCGTCGTGGTCACCGTGGTGCCGTCGCTCCCCCGGGCCGTCTCACGCAGTCTCAGCAGCCGCTCGCCGGGCCCGACCCAGACGTCGTAACCGATCGCCGTCACCCCCCGCCGGCGGTACCAGTCGACCACCGCAGCGAGTCGCGCGGGGGTCAACTCCTGGTCCGCGCCGAAGTATTCGGCCACCGGCGTGGTGCCCTGGTAGTGCGCCACGGTCGTCCCGGCCAGCTGTTCGCCGCCGAGCGAGCCGAGCTTCCCGGTCTGCGCGATCTCGTACGCGCGGCTGCCCGGGTTGGTGACCAGGGCGGTCATCCAGCCACCCGCGTAGCCGCCCGGGCCGGTGGTCGCCCGCGGATCGAGCGACTCGGCGCCGTCCCGGTCCGCGTGCTTGGGCGGGGCGCCCTGGTAGCTGAGGTCGAGTGCACCGTCCCTCAGAGTCAGCTGCCCGGTGCCCTGCTCGTCGGTGACGGTCAGGGCGCCCTCGTCCCGGGTGCCCCAGGTCAGGGTGCCGCTCGCGGTGCGGCGGCCGGCCGGGCCCTCCTCGACCACGTCGATCCGGGCGCCGCCGGCGTCGTCCAGCGCCTGGGCGGCGGCGAGCACCACCTGGCGGGGCGGTACGGGCGCGGGATCGCCGTCGGGGGTGCGGGTTCCCGGGGCGGCCAGCAGGCTGCACCCGGTGGTGGCACCGATCAGCAGCAGGGTGGCCACCGCGACGGCGGGGCGAAGGGTGGGCGGCACGGCACGCTCCGACGGTCACACGTTCTGCACATGATCTGACCGGCAGAGCGTACGACGCTTCGGGCAACCGTTCCCATCCACCCCCGTCCCGATCCGGAAACGACTGCGGGCCCGCACCCCCGGTGAAGGGGGTACGGGCCCGCAGTACGGACTGCTTCAGAGCCGATCGGCTCAGACCGCGGCCGGGTCCTCTTCGACGAAGAGGTTGCGGGTGCGGTTCGGGTCCACGGGGATGCCGGGGCCGATCGTGGTGCTGATGGCGGTCTTCTTGATGTAGCGGCCCTTGGCGGCGGACGGCTTGGCGCGGAGCACCTCGTCCAGCGCGGCGGCGTAGTTCTCGACCAGCTGCTCGTCGGTGAAGGAGGCCTTACCGATGATGAAGTGCAGGTTCGAGTGCTTGTCGACGCGGAACTCGATCTTGCCGCCCTTGATGTCGTTGACAGCCTTGGCGACATCCGGGGTCACGGTGCCGGTCTTCGGGTTCGGCATCAGACCACGGGGACCGAGCACGCGGCCGAGGCGGCCGACCTTGCCCATGAGGTCCGGGGTGGCGACGACGGCGTCGAAGTCCAGACGGCCCTTGGCGACCTCGTCGATCAGCTCGTCGGAGCCGACGATGTCGGCGCCCGCAGCACGCGCGGCCTCGGCACGGTCACCGGTCGCGAAGACCAGGACCCGAGCGGTCTTACCGGTGCCGTGCGGGAGGATCACGGTGCTGCGGACCATCTGGTCGGCCTTGCGCGGGTCGACGCCCAGACGCATGGCGACCTCGACGGTGCCGTCGAACTTGGTGGTGCTGGTGGCCTTGGCGAGGCGGATGGCCTCGAGGGGGGCGTAGAGGCGGTCGCGGTCGACCTGAGCGTCCGCGGCCTTCAGAGCCTTGCTGCGCTTCACTGCTGCTCCTGAATGGTGATGGGAGTCGTGGTATCACGGGCCTGCGCAGGCCCTACCACAGGGACGAAAAGAGCTGGTCAGCCCTCGACGGTGATGCCCATCGACCGGGCGGTGCCGGCGATGATCTTCTCCGCCGCGTCCAGGTCGTTGGCGTTCAGGTCGGGCATCTTGGTGGTGGCGATGTCGCGGACCTGGGCGCTGGTGAGCTTGGCGACCTTGGTCTTGTGCGGCTCGCTGGAGCCCTTGTCCACACCGGCGGCCTTCAGGATGAGGCGCGCGGCCGGCGGCGTCTTCGTGATGAAGGTGAAGGAACGGTCGTCGTAGACCGTGATCTCCACCGGCACGATCATGCCGCGCTGCGACTCGGTCGCAGCGTTGTAGGCCTTGCAGAACTCCATGATGTTGACGCCGTGCTGGCCCAGCGCGGGGCCGACCGGCGGCGCCGGGTTGGCCGCACCGGCGTTGATCTGGAGCTTGATAAGCCCCGTGACCTTCTTCTTCTTGGGAGGCATGTCTCTCCGGGTCCTTCCGAGAGGTGAGTGCTGGTGTGTGCGGAACCGGGGCGACACCCGGCCGCCAACACACACATCGAACCAGGCTAACGCCTTAGCGCCGCTGGACCAAAACGGATCCGGGGCAGGGCCCTCGGCCCCGCCCCGGATCCGAAGACCGTGGGACTAGTTCTTCTGGATCTGGTCGAAGGAGAGCTCGACCGGGGTCTCCCGGCCGAAGATCTCGACCAGGCCCTTGACCTTCTTCGAGTCGGGGTTGATCTCGTTGATGGTCGCCTGCAGCGTCGCGAACGGACCGTCGGTGACGGTGACCGAGTCGCCGACCTCGAAGTCCAGCACCTGGATCTCGCTCGGCTTGATCGGCGAGGGCTTGCCGGCATCCTTGGCCGCCTGGCGCTCGACGTCCGGGGCGAGCATCTTGACGACCTCGTCCAGGGTCAGCGGGTACGGGTCGTAGGCGTTGCCGACGAAGCCGGTGACACCGGGGGTGTTGCGCACGACGCCCCAGGACTCGGGGGTGAGGTCCATGCGCACCAGGACGTAGCCGGGGAGCTTGTTCTGGCGGATGGTCTTGCGGTCGCCGTTCTTGATCTGGACGACCTCCTCCTGCGGCACCTCGGCCTGGAAGATGTACTCCTCGACGTTCAGCGAGACGGCGCGCTGCTCCAGGTTCTGCTTCACCCGGTTCTCGTAGCCGGCGTAGGTGTGGATCACGTACCACTCGCCCGGCATGAAGCGCAGGTCCTCGCGGAACTTGGCGACCGGGTCGACCTCGACGGCCTCCTCAGCCTCGGCCTCCTCGGCGTCGGCGTCGGCCTCGGTCTCCTCGGCGGCGGGCTCCACGTCGTCCTCCACGTGCAGCGCCGCCTCCTCGGCGGGCTCGCCGGCCTCGGCCTCGTCGTGCGCGTCGACCTCGTCCTCGTCGCCGTCCACGGCGTCAACGATCTGCTCGGCGGACTCGGCTTCGTCAGCCAGCTCGGCCGCGTCCAGCTCGGCGGCGACATCCGCCTCGCGGACGGTCTCGTCGGCGTCGTACAGGGGGGACTCAGACACGGTGGCTGCTTCTTTCCTGGAGATGGTGAAGGTGGCGCGCTCCGGGGCCGGCTCCGGCGGGCTGCCGCTCGCGCGGGCGCCAGGAGAGGACTCGGAGACTTCAACAGTACCGAGTCCACGGTAGCGGCCTCGTACGTCCGGCGCAGACAGCACGACCCGGGCCGATGATTCGGCCCGGGTCGGGAGACTGCTACGGAGGTGGGACGGCCAGGTCAGCCGAAGACCAGGAGGCTCAGCTTGGAGAGGCCGTAGTCGAGGCCGGCCACGAAGCCCATCACGACCACCACGAACACGACGACGACGGTCGTGTACTGGGTGAGCTCGCTGCGGGTGGGCCAGACGACCTTGCGCAGTTCGGCGATGATCTGGCGGTAGAACAGGCCGATTCGGGCGAACGGGCCCATCTTGCCGCGCTTGCCGGACTTCTTGTCACCGGCGCGGGCGGCGCGCTTGCGCTCGCGGCGCGAGAGCGACTTCTCCTCGCCCTCGGCGGGCGTGGTGTCGGCAGCGCCGTCGGCCCCCTCGGGGTTGCCGCTCTCAGGCGTTGCGGTGGAGCCCGTGGTCTCCGTCACTCGTCCTCACCTGAATCCGGGTCCGGCCGAGCGGCTCGCGCCCGATGGGGCACGAACGGCCGGCTACAAGCGGTGCTGATTCGGCGCCCTCTCCGCATCAAGCCCGCTCGCTCTGTGGAGCGAACGGGCTGAAAACGGATCAAGCAGCAGGGCAAGAGGGACTTGAACCCCCAACCGCCGGTTTTGGAGACCGGTGCTCTACCAATTGAGCTATTGCCCTACGGGGTCTCGCGACTCCGTAGCGACCAACCTACCGCATCTCCCCCGGCTGTCTGCACAGCTGGTGAAGCTCCGGTTCTTTTTCGGCGGGCCGTCGAGCAGTGAGCATACGTGGTCGAGGGGTGTTTGGTCGAACCTCTTCTTCCGGGAGCACCGGTTGTCCGGCATATGTCCGGCATGCCCGCATGATCACCGGCGGATCGGCGGGCGCCGCCATGTGGACGGTCCGGTACGGATGGTGAAACCGCGATGCCCGGTCCGTCCCGGTTCTGCGACGATGCAGGCATGAGCGCTTCCACCCCGCAGCCCGACCGTTCCATCCGCCCCGCCGACCGCCGGGTCTCCGCCCGGGTCGGCGCGATCGCCGAGTCCGCGACCCTCGCCGTGGACGCCAAGGCCAAGGCCCTCAAGGCGGCCGGCCGTCCGGTGATCGGCTTCGGAGCCGGCGAGCCCGACTTCCCCACCCCGGACTACATCGTCGAGGCGGCCGTCGAGGCCTGCCGCGACCCGAAGAACCACCGCTACACCCCGGCGGGTGGCCTGCCCGAGCTGAAGTCCGCGATCGCCGCCAAGACGCTGCGCGACTCCGGCTACGAGGTGGACGCCTCCCAGGTGCTGGTCACCAACGGCGGCAAGCAGGCGATCTACGAGGCGTTCGCCGCGATCCTGGACCCGGGCGACGAGGTCATCGTCCCGGCCCCGTACTGGACCACCTACCCGGAGTCGGTCCAGCTCGCCGGCGGCGTCCCGGTGGAGGTCGTGACCGACGAGACCACCGGTTACAAGGTCTCGGTCGAGCAGCTGGAGGCCGCCCGCACCGAGAACACCAAGGTGGTGCTCTTCGTCTCGCCGTCCAACCCGACCGGCGCGGTGTACACCGAGGCCGAGGCCGAGGCGATCGGCCGCTGGGCGCTGGAGCACGGCCTCTGGGTGCTCACCGACGAGATCTACGAGCACCTGGTGTACGGCGACGCCTCCTTCACCTCGCTGCCGGCCCTGCTGCCCGAGCTGGCCGACAAGTGCGTCGTGGTCAACGGCGTCGCCAAGACCTACGCGATGACCGGCTGGCGGGTGGGCTGGGTGATCGGCCCCAAGGACGTCATCAAGGCCGCGACCAACCTGCAGTCGCACGCCACCTCGAACGTCTCCAACGTCGCCCAGCGCGCCGCGATCGCCGCCGTCAGCGGCGACCTGGCCGCGGTGCACGAGATGCGCACCGCCTTCGACCGCCGCCGCAAGACCATCGTGCGGATGCTCAACGAGATCGAGGGCGTGTACTGCCCCGAGCCGGAGGGCGCGTTCTACGTGTACCCGTCCGTCAAGGGCCTGCTGGGCAAGGAGATCCGCGGCCGGCGCCCGGAGAGCTCCGGCGAGCTGGCGTCGCTGATCCTGGACGAGGCCGAGGTCGCGGCCGTCCCGGGCGAGGCCTTCGGCACCCCCGGCTACCTGCGGTTCTCCTACGCGCTCGGCGACGCCGACCTGGCCGAGGGCATCGGCCGGCTGCAGAAGCTGCTCGGCGAGGCCCGCGACTGACACCCGTCGGCGCCCGCTGACGCCCGCTGACACCCGCGCTTCACGTCGGGTACCGCCCTCTTTCACCCCTTCGGGGGACGGAAGGAGGGCGGTTCCCGTTTGGGGGTCCGATGCGGCAGTATCGGCGAATGGAACGCCTGTTGAATCCGCGAGACGTCAGGGACCTCCCGAAGGCCCACCTGCACCTGCACTTCACCGGCTCGATGCGGCCCGCCACCCTGCTGGAGCTGGCCGACAAGCACGGCGTCCGACTGCCGGAGGCGCTCAGCTCCGGCGAGCCGCCGCGACTGCGGGCCACCGACGAACGCGGCTGGTTCCGCTTCCAGCGCCTGTACGACACCGCCCGCTCGGTGCTGCGGGACGAGGAGGACATCCGCCGGCTGGTCCTGGAGACCGCCCAGGACGAGCGGCGGGACGGCTCCCGCTGGCTGGAGATCCAGGTCGACCCGACCTCGTACGCGCCCCGGCTGGGCGGGCTGATCCCCGCGCTGGAGCTGATCCTGGACGCCGTGGAGCACGCCGCCACGGCCACCGGGGTGGGCATCCGGGTGCTGGTCGCGGCGAACCGGATGAAGTCCCCGATGGACGCCCGGACGCTGGCCCGGCTCGCCGTCCGGTACGCCGACCAGGGCGTGGTCGGCTTCGGCCTCTCCAACGACGAGCGGCGCGGCCTCGCCCGGGACTTCGACCGGGCCTTCGAGATCGCCCGCAAGGGCGGGCTGCTGGCCGCCCCGCACGGCGGCGAGCTGGCCGGGCCCGAATCCGTCCGGGACTGCCTGGACGACCTGGGCGCCGGCCGGATCGGCCACGGCGTCCGCGCCGCCGAGGACCCCCGGCTGATGGAACGGCTGGCGGACCGCCAGATCACCTGCGAGGTCTGCCCGTCCTCGAACGTCTCGCTCGGCGTCTACGAGCGACCCGAGGACGTCCCGCTGCGGCGGCTGTTCGACGCCGGCGTGCCGCTGGCCCTGGGCGCGGACGACCCGCTGCTGTTCGGCAGCCGGCTGGCCGCCCAGTACGACCTGGCCCGCGACGTCCTCGGCTTCGGCGACGCCGAACTCGCCGAGCTGGCGCGGCAGTCCGTCCGCGGCTCGCGCGCGCCGGAGGCCGTCCGCAAGGAGCTGCTGGCGGACATCGACACCTGGCTGGTCAGCGGCACCTGAGGCGTGCCCTGTGGACCGGGCCTAGAGCTTGACGCCGATCATCACCGGCTCGTTCACCAGCTCGACCCCGAAGGCCTCGCGGACGCCGTCCCGGATCTCCCGGGCCAGCGCCAGCAGGTCCTCGGCGGTGGCCGCGCCGCGGTTGGTGAGCGCCAGGGTGTGCTTGGTGGAGAGCGTCGCCGGGCCGCTGCCGTAGCCCTTGCCGAAGCCGGCCCGGTCGATCAGCCAGGCGGCCGAGGTCTTGGTGCAGCCCTCCGGCGCCGGGTAGGCGGGGGCGTTCTCGGTGCCCGGGCGGGTCCGGAAGGACTCGTACTGGGCGGCGGTGAGCACCGGGTTGGTGAAGAAGGAGCCGGCCGACCAGGTGTCGTGGTCCGCCGGGTCCAGCACCATGCCCTTGCCGGAGCGCAGCCCCAGCACCGCGTCGTGCGCCCGCTCCAGCGGCACCCGCTCGCCCTGCTCGACGCCGAAGTGCCTGGCCACCTCGGCGTACTTGACCGGAGTGGAGAGCCCCGCGTGGTCGGCCAGGGCGAACCGCACCCGCAGCACCACGTAGCGGTCCGGCTCGGCCTTGAAACGGCTGTGCCGGTAGGAGAACGCGCACTCGGCGTTGGGGAGCGTGACCACCTCGCCGGCCGTGCGGTCGTAGGCGACCACCTCGGTGATCGACTGGGCGACCTCCTGGCCGTACGCGCCGACGTTCTGCACCGGGGTGGCACCGGCCGAGCCGGGGATGCCGGCCAGGAACTCGACGCCCGCCAGGCCGTGCTCGCGCACCGCGCGGGCGACCGCCTCCGACCAGACCTCGCCGGCCGCCAGCTCCAGCACGGTGCCGTCCAGGGCGAAGCCGGTGGTCGCGATCCGCAGCACGGTGCCGGGGAAGCCGGCGTCGCCGATCACCAGGTTGGAGCCGCCGCCGAGGACCAGCAGCGGCTCGCCGGCCTCGTCGGCCGCGCGGACGGCGGCGATCACCTCGTCGTCGGTGTGGGCGGTCACCAGGCGGCGGGCCGGGCCGCCGAGCCGGAGCGTGGTCAGCGGGGCGAGGGGGGCGTCGTTTTCTACCAGCACGCCCACCAGCGTACGGGTGCGGGGGCGGCCGCCCGGCCGCCCCCGCACCCGGATCGGCCGGTCAGGCCTTCGAGGCCTCGGCGTGGACGGGCGCCGTGTCCTCGGCCCGCTCGGCACCGGCCTGCTCCGGCTCCACGGCCGCCGGCTCGTCGGCGACGACCACGGGCTTCACCCGGCGCGGGAGGAAGAACGCGCAGACCGCCGCGACCGCCACCACCCCGGCGCCGACGTACAGCGCGGGCACCAGCCCGTCGATGAAGGACTGCTCCGACGTGTACCCGCCCTGCGCCGAGAACACCGCCGAGAGGACGGCCACGCCGAGCGCGCCGCCGACCTCGCGCAGCGCGTTGTTGGCGCCGGAGGCGATGCCCTGCTCCTCCGGCCGGACGCTGTCCATCACCAGGGCGGCGGTCGGGGCGAAGTACAGCGACATGCCGATGCCGCAGATCACCACGGCGGGGATCTCGGCGGCGTAGTCGTAGCCGGTGCTGCCGCCGGTGATCGCCGCGTACATCGCCAGGCCGGCGCCCTGCAGCAGCAGCCCGGTGACCACGATGGGGCGGCCGCCGAAGCGGTCGGCCAGGATGCCCGCGATCGGGGCGACGATCAGCGGCATGCCGGTCCACGGGAGCATCCGGATGCCGGCCTCCTGCGGGCTGTAGCCGCCCACGCTCTGCAGGTGCTGGCTGATCAGGAAGATCGAGCCGAACATCCCGAGGAACATCAGCAGGCCGGAGGCGTTGACGGCGGAGAAGGCCCGGCTGCGGAACAGCCGCATCGGGAGCATCGGGTGCTCGGCCCAGCGCTGCTCGTACAGCACGAAGGCGGTGAGCAGCGCGACGCCGCCGATCAGGGAGCCGAGCACCAGCGGGCTGGTCCAGCCGTTCGGGTTGCCGCGGATCAGGCCGAGGACGACGCCGAACAGGCCCAGGCTGACCAGGATCGTGCCGACCACGTCCAGCGCCGGGTTGGCGCCCCGGCTCTCGCGGAGCTTGAGGGCGGCGAGCGGGATCAGGACGAGGCCGACCGGGACGTTCACCCAGAAGATCCACTGCCAGGAGAAGTGCTCGGTGAGCGTCCCGCCGACCAGCGGTCCGGTGGCGACGGCCAGGCCGTTGACGCCCGCCCAGATGCCGAAGGCCAGACCCCGCCTGGCCGCCGGCACCGCGGCGGTGAGCAGGGTGAGGGTGAGCGGCATGGAGACCGCGGCGCCGGCGCCCTGGACGGCGCGGGCGGCGATCAGCGCGCCGATGCCCGGCGAGAGGGCGGCGGCGGCGGAGCCGACGGTGAAGAGCGTGAGCCCGACCAGGAAGATCCGGCGGCGGCCGAACCGGTCGCCGAGCGCGGCGCCGAACATCAGCAGGACGGCGAAGGACAGGGTGTAGGCGCTGACCGTCCACTCCAGGTCGGACAGCCCGCCGCCGAGGTCCTCGCGGATGGACGGCAGCGCGGTGGTGACGACCAGGTTGTCCAGGCTGGCCATGAAGCCCGCGACGCTGGTGATCACCAGGGTCCAGACACCGAGCCGTCCCAGGCCCTGTTCTTCCGTTCTCTCCGTCATGACTTCCCCCCAGGGGTCTTAGATAGTTATTGATCACTAACTTTCGAGGCCCGAAAAAAGGCCGCACGGACTCCACCGTGCGGCCCGCTACTCCCCGCCCTCGCCGTGCTCTCCGTGCTCTCCGAAGCCCAGGCCGCTCCAGATCCGGTGGTCCCGGGGGTACCCCAGTGCCACCAGCGTGTTGATCAGCATCCCGTACGCGAAGAACTCCGCGGCGCCCTGCACGTCACCGCCGATCCGGCCCCTGACCCGCTCGAACAGCTCCTCCCAGAGCCTCCGGGCGGTCTCCCCGATCTCGTCCTCGCCGGTCGTCCGGGCCGCGAACACCGAGACGTAGAGCTGCATCTGCATCATGAGCTGCTCGCTGTCCGCGACCAGGCCCAGGTACGCCTCGGACATCGCTTCGGCGGCCGCCGGCCCGGTCAGCCCGACCGAGGCCTCGTCGAAGACCTTCCAGGTCTCCTCGATGCAGCGCTCGGCGGCGGCCGTGAAGATCGCCTGCTTGCCGGGGAACAGCCGGAACAGGTACGGCTGCGAGACACCCACCCGGCGGGCGATCGCCTCGGTGGACGTCCCCCGGTAGCCGCTCCTGGCGAATTCGATCACCGCGGCACGAACGACGCTCTCGCGCCGCTCCTCGGCGCTCATCCGCATGCTCGTCCTCGCCATAGGAGTCAAGTTAGTGGCCAATCACTATCTTCGCAAGGCCGACGGGCACGGCGGGAATCCCGTCGGACGGGCCCCGCCGCGGCCGGACACACCTGGGGCCGAGGTGCCTTCAGGCGAGCCGGACGACCGCCCTGGACATCCCGAGCACCTTCTGCCCGCCGGTGGTGGCCAGCAGGTCGACCTGCACCTTGCGGTCGTCCAGCAGCTTGGCGACCTTGGCCGACACCTCGACCACCGCACCGACGCCGTCGTTCGGCACCGGGACGGGGCGGGTGAATCGGACGCCGTACTCGACCACCGCGGCCGGGTCGCCGACCCAGTCGGTGACCACCCGAATGGCCGCGGCCATGGTGAACATTCCGTGCGCGATGACGTCCGGCAGGCCGACCTCCACGGCGAACTTCTCGTTCCAGTGGATCGGGTTGAAGTCGCCGGAGGCGCCCGCGTACCGCACCAGGGTGTCGCGGGTCACCGGGAAGGACTGCGCCGGCAGCTGGGTGCCGACCTCGACCTCGTCGTAGCTGATCGCCATCGTGTTCACTTCCCCGTCTCGTCGGCGGCCCGGGCCACCAGCGTCATGACCGACGTCACCACGTGCTCGCCGATCGCGTCCGACACCTCGCCACGCACGGTGAGCACGTCGTTGCCCGCCAGCGACTTGATGTTGTCGATGGTGACCGCGACCGTCAGCCGGTCGCCGGCCAGCACCGGGCGGGAGTAGGAGAACTTCTGGTCCCCGTGCACCACGCGGCTGTAGTCCAGGCCCAGCTCCGGGTCCTCGACCACCTGGGAGGCCGCCTGGTAGGTGATCACGAACGGGAAGGTCGTCGGGGCGATCACATCGGGGTGGCCCAGCGCCTTCGCCACCGCCGGATCGGTGAACGCCGGATTGGTGTCCCCGATCGCGATCGCGAACTCGCGGATCTTCTCCCGGCCGACCTCGTACGGCTCGGTGGGCGGGTAGGTCCGCCCGATGAAGGAGGGGTCGAGTGCCATGGGGCAACTCCTCGGAAGCACGGTGGATCCGGCGGCCGTTGCCGCCGGCGGGGCGCGCATGGGTGCATACGCGAAAAACTCCGGGCCGCACCCCCTGAGGGATGCGGCCCGGAGCTCAAGACCTGTGTCACACAGGCCCGATGCCCTGCGAGAGGGTCAGCGGGTCTCGCGGTGCGCGGTGTGCGAGTTGCAGCGGGGGCAGTGCTTCTTCATCTCAAGACGGTCCGGGTCGTTACGCCGGTTCTTCTTGGTGATGTAGTTCCGCTCCTTGCACTCCACGCAGGCCAGCGTGATCTTCGGGCGGACGTCGGTGGCAGCCACGGGAGTGCCTTCCTGGGACAACGAATAAGAACACAACAAGAGTAGCCGACCGGGAGTGCGATCTCCCGACCGACTACGCGGGGTAGCGGTGACCGGACTTGAACCGGTGACACAGCGATTATGAGCCGCTTGCTCTACCAACTGAGCTACACCGCCACAGTGATCCGCAGCACAACCGAAGCCGACTGCTTTTCACCAGAGCCCCCATGCGGAATCGAACCGCAGACCTTCTCCTTACCATGGAGACGCTCTACCGACTGAGCTATAGGGGCGAACGAGGAAGAGATTACACGTTCCGCGCCCAGAGGTGAAATCCGTATCCCGACGCGAAGACCGCAGGTCGGCGAGGTGAACGGACGGACGATCCAAGGCCCCGCGTTCGATCGGCCCACCAGCCGCACGGCCCGACCCGATACGACTATTGCCCGCCTCCGAGCGCCCCGCCCCCACGCGCCATAGGCTCGACCCTCATTGACGGGGACGGCCCGGGGCGTCAGGACGACCCGGGATCAGGACGGTCCGGCCGACCGGACGGGCCAGCGCGGGAAGGAGCCTGCGATGGACAGCGCAGCCGCCGACGGACCGCACTCCGGCTCCGGCCCGACAGCCAACCCGCTCGGGCACGGACCGGTCCTCCTGCTCACCGGCGCCCGGCTGGCCGACGGGCGGGTGGTGGACGTCCGGATCAGCGGCGACCGGATCCAGGCCGTCGGCACCGTCGGCAGCCTCGGCCCGCTGCCCGCCCTGCCCGGCGCGCCCACGATCACCACCGGCGCCAGGATCGACCTCAAGGGCTACCTGCTGCTGCCGGCCCCCGCCGAGGCGCACGCCCACTACGACACCGCCTTCTCCGCCGCCCTGTCCGCCCCGCCGCCGGAGAGCCCCTCCGACCTCACCCGGCGGGTCACCGAGGCCGCGCTCGCCTCGCTCGGCTACGGCGCCACCGCCCAGCGCACCCACGTCCGGATCGGCGACGTGCACGGGCTGCGCCGGCTGGAGGCGGTGCTCACCGCCCGGCAGGCGCTGCGCGGCCTGGCCGAACTCCAGGCGGTGGCGATGCCCCGGCTGCTCACCGGCCGGGCCGGCGCCGACGGCCGGGCACAACTGCGCGAGGCGCTCAAGCTGGGCGCCACCGCGGCCGGCGGCTGCCCGGAGCTGGACCCGGATCCGGCCGGGTACGTCCAGGTGCTGCTGGAGGCCGCCCGGGAGGCGGACTGCTCGGTGGACCTGCACACCACGGCCGGCGATCCGGCCCAACTCTCCCGGCTGGTCGGCGCGTTGGCCCCGCTGCGGCCGCGGGTGACGCTCGGGCCGTGCGGGGCGCTGGCCCGGGGCGCGTCCACGGTGCTGGCGACCGGCGGGGTGCGGGTGGTCTGCCTGCCACAGAACGGCGGCTGCACCGGGCTGGAGGGCCGGTCGCCGGGGCTGCGGCCGGGCCTGCTGCGGGAGTTGACGGAGGCCCGGGTGCCGTTGGCGGCCGGCAGCGGCGCGCTGCGGGACCAGTCCAACCCGGTCGGCCGGGCGGATCCGCTGGAGTCGGCGTACCTGCTGGCGGCCGGCGGGGAGCTGGGCCTGGAGGCGGCGTACGACGCGGTGGCGAACCAGGCCCGGGCGGTGCTCGGGCTGCCGCCGGTCCGGGTGGACGCCGGGTTCCCGGCGGAGCTGCTGGCGGTGCGCGGGGACAGCCTGGCGGGGGCGCTCGCGGGCGGCCACAGCCGGCTGGTGGTGCACAGCGGCCGGGTGGTCAGCCGGACGAGCGCGGTGCGGGAGTTCGCGGACACCGTGGCGCTGGCGCTGCCCCGGCAGTCCGGGAGCACCGGCGGGGGCTGAACAGCCCCCCCCCCAGAAAGTTCAAGGGGCGCGCGACGGATGTCGCGCGCCCCTCCCCCACCTGCTGGCCGCCGTTCGACGGCGGCTGGAGCGGTCCCGGGCCTCCCCCACATTGGAGCCGGGCCCGCTCGGTCAGCACTGACGCTACGCCCACGGAACACCGCTCCGGGCCTGCCTTGACGCTCCCCTGTCGGTCTCCGGCCCGCTCTTGACGGGTCGTTGACGCGGCGGCTGCCGGGGCGGCGTTCAGGGCTCGTACCGGTACCCGATCCCCGGTTCGGTGATCAGGTGCCGCGGGCGGCCCGGGTCGCGCTCCAACTTGCGCCGCAGCCCGGCCAGGTAGACCCGCAGGTAGTTGCCGCGCGCCTCCTGGGCCGGTCCCCACACCTCGCGCAGGATCTGCCGCCCGGGCACCAGCCGGCCCGGGTTGGCCACCAGCAGGGCGAGGATCCGCCACTCGGTCGGGGTGAGCCGCACCGGGCCCCGCGGGCCGGTCACCGTGGTGGCCGTCAGGTCGACGGTGTGGTCGCCTATCACCGGCCGCCCCAGCGGGGCACCGCCCAGCGGCCGGCGCAGCACGGCGCGCAGCCGGGCCAGCAGTTCCTCCATCAGGAACGGCTTGGTGAGGTAGTCGTCGGCGCCCGCGTCGAGGGCGCCCACCTTGTCGGCGGCACCGGACCGGCCGGAGAGCACGATGATCGGCATCGCGCTGCGGGTGCGCAGGCCGCGCAGCACGTCCATGCCGTCCAGGTCCGGCAGGCCGAGGTCGAGCAGCACGGCGTCCGGGGCGGAGTGCGCGGCGCGGTCCAGCGCCTCGCCACCGCTGGCGGCCGTCCGCACGGCGTACTGCCGGGCGCTGAGGTTGATCCGCAGCGTGCGCAGCAGGGCCGGTTCGTCGTCGACGATCAGGATCTCGCTCATGCGGCCACCTCGCTCCGCCCGGCGGTCACTTCGCGGGACACGCGCCTTTCCGCGGTTCGTTCAGTTCGTCCACTCATGAACGGGCTCCTCCCGAGTGGCGGCGGGCAGGGTGAGCAGCATGGTGGTGCCGCCCCCGGGGGTGTCCTCGACCTCCAGGCTTCCGCCCATGGCCTCGGCCAGACCGCGGGAGAGCGCGAGGCCGAGGCCGACACCGGTGGTGTTGTCGGTGTCGCCGAGGCGCTGGAAGGGCAGGAAGACCCGGTCGCGCTCCTCGGGGGCGATGCCGGGGCCGCGGTCGATCACCCGGATCTCGACCTGGTCGGCGTGGTGGCTGGCGGTGACCAGGACGGGCGCGCCGGGCGCGTTGTAGCGCAGCGCGTTGGTGATCACGTTGGCGAGCACCCGCTCCAGCAGCGGCGGGTCGGCGAGCACCGGCGGCGCGGTGTCCAGGTCGAGCGGCTGGATCGGGGCGTACGGGTCGGGGAGGCTGTCGAGCGCCCGGGGCAGGATCTCGTCGAGGTGGGTCTCGGCGAGGTGCAGGGTGAGCGCGCCGGCCTGGAGGCGGCTCATGTCGAGCAGGTTGTCGACCAGGCGGGTGAGCTTGACCAGCGACTCGTCGGCGGTGGCGAGCAGTTCGGCCTGGTCCTCGGGCGAGAACTCGACGTCGGGGCTGCGCAGCGAGCCGACCGAGGCGAGCGCGGCGGCGAGCGGGGTGCGCAGGTCGTGGCTGACGGCGGCGAGCAGGGCGGTGCGCATCCGGTCGGCGGCCTTGATCGGCTCGACCTCGGCGGCGACCACGGCGAGCCGGTCGCGTTCCAGGGCGACGGCGACGTGCGCGGCGAAGGCGGTGAGGACGCGCTGGTCGGCGGCCGGCAGCCGGCGGCCGGTGAGGACCAGGACGGCGTCCGCGCCGACCGGCACCTCGGTGGTCTCGCTCTGCCCGTCGGGGTCGTCCTGGTGCTCGGCCTCGGAGTGGGCGAGCACCTCGTCGTCGACCCGGGAGAGCAGGGCGACGGCCTGCATGCCGAAGGCCGTCCGGGACTTCTCCATCAGGGCGGACAGGGCGTCGGCGCCGCGCAGCACGCTGCCGGCCAGGGTGGAGAGGGTCTCGGCCTCGGCGGTGGCCCGGGCGGCGCGACTGGTGAGCCGGCTGGCGTGGTCGACGATGGTGGCGACGGCGAGCGCGACGGTGGCGAAGACGACCAGGGCGACGATGTTGTTGGTCTCGCCGATGGTCAGGGCGTGTATCGGCGGGATGAAGTAGTAGTTGAGCAGCAGCGAGGCGGTGACCGAGGCCAGCAGGGCGGAGGTGGCGCCGCCGAGCAGGGCGACGATGACCACGCCGAGCTGGAAGATCAGCGCGTCGGTGGTGAGGTTGATGCTCTCGTGCGCCTGGGACAGGACCGCGGTCAGCAGCCAGGGCACCACGAGGCCGGCCGCGTAGCCGGCGATGGTGCGGCGCTTGGAGTGGCGGCGGCCGAGCGAGGGCAGCCGGCCGCGGCCGGTGAACTCGTGGGTGACCATGTGGACGTCGATGTCCTCGGAGTCGTCCACGGTGGTCTCGCCGATGCCGGGTCCGGTGAGGAAGCGGTTGATCCGGCCGCGGCGGCTGGTGCCGAGCACCAGCTGGGTGGCGTCGTGGGCGCGGGCGAAGGTGAGCAGCGCGGTGGGGATGTCGTCGCCGACCACCACGTGGTAGCTGCCGCCGAGGGTCTCGACCAGCTGGCGCTGCTGGGCGAGCGCGCCGGAGGAGGCGCCGGCCAGGCCGTCGCTGCGGGTGACGTGGACGGCCAGCAGGTCGCCGCCGGCGGTGCGGTCGGCGATCCGGGCGGCGCGGCGGATCAGGGTCTCGCCCTCGGGGCCGCCGGTGAGGGCGACCACGACGCGTTCGCGGGTCTCCCAGACGCGGTCGATGTTGTGGCTGGCCCGGTAGTCGCGCAGGCCCTCGTCGACCCGCCCGGCCACCCAGAGCAGGGCGAGTTCGCGCAGGGCGGTGAGGTTGCCGACCCGGAAGTAGTTGGAGAGCGCGGCGTCCACCTTCTCCGCCCTGTAGACGTTGCCGTGGGCCATCCGGCGGCGCAGCGCCTGCGGGGCCATGTCGACGAGTTCGATCTGGTCGGCCCGGCGGACCACCTCGTCCGGGACGGTCTCGCGCTGCGGGATGCCGGTGATCTTCTGGACGACGTCGTTCAGCGATTCCAGGTGCTGGATGTTGACGGTGGTGATGACGTCGATCCCGGCGGCCAGCAGTTCCTCGACGTCCTGCCAGCGCTTGGCGTGGCGGCCGCCGGGGATGTTGGTGTGCGCCAGTTCGTCGACCAGCACGACGGACGGACGGCGGGTGAGCACCGCGTCGAGGTCCATCTCGTCGAACTCGGCGTCGCGGTAGGAGCGTTGGACACGCGGCAGGACCTCCAGGCCGTCCAGCATGCCCTCGGTGTGGCGGCGGCCGTGGCACTCGATGTACCCGACCGCGACGTCGGCCCCGCGCTCCTGTCTGCGCCGGGCCTCGTCCAGCATCCGGTAGGTCTTGCCGACCCCCGGGGCGGAACCGAGGTACACCCTCAGCCGGCCCTTGCGGACGCCGGTGCCGGGGGTGAGGTCGCGGGCCATGGGCACTGCTCTTTCGTTCCTGCGAGGGCTGCCGCCAGGGCGTCCTCGGGCCGGGGTCGGGACGTACGGCGGCCGACCCGGGCGCGGGGGTGGTGCCCCGGCCCGGGTCGGCCTGTTTCACGGATCCAGCCGTTGACCTGTCACTTCTGCTCCGCCGGTCATTCCTGTTCCGCCGGTCACTTCTGTTCCGCGAGTGCCCGGTTCAGCAGGAGGACGTTGACGCCCTCCTGCCCGAGGAAGCCGAGCGAGCGGCCTTCGGTGTACTTCTCGACCAGCTTGTGCACCGCGTCCGCCGACAGGTTCCGGGTCTTGGCGACCCGGTTCACCTGCTCCTCGGCGTAGGCGACCGAGATGTACGGGTCGAGGCCGGAGCCGGAGGCGGTCAGCGCGTCGGCCGGGACGCTCTCCGGGGCGACGCCGTCGAACTCGGCGGCGGCGGCGCGGCGGTCGTTGACGGCCTTCAGCAGGTCGTCACTGTTCGGGCCGAGGTTGGAGGCGCCGGACGAGGACGAGTCGTAGCCGGTCCCGGCCGCGGAGGGGCGGGGCTGGAACCACTTCGGGTCCGGCTGCGCCTCCTCCTTCGGGTCGTCGGGGTTCTTCTTCGGGAGGTTGAAGTTCTGGCCGATCAGGCTGGAACCGACCTCCTTGCCGTCGGACTTCACGAGCGAGCCGTTGGCCTTCTCGGTGAAGGCGACCTGGCTGATCCCGGTGACCAGCAGCGGGTAGGCGATCCCGAGGATCGCGGTGAGCACCAGCAGCGCCCGCAGTGCGGTGAAGTGGGTGCGGACGGTCGTCGGCAGGGGCTTGGACATCGGATTCTCCTCTCTCAGCTCAGGCCGGGGATGAACTGGACGATCAGGTCGATCAGCTTGATGCCGACGAACGGCACCACCAGACCGCCGAAGCCGTAGACCCCGATGTTGCGGCGCAGCAGGGAGCTGGCGTCGGACGGGCGGTAGCGCACGCCGCGCAGGGCGAGCGGGATCAGGCCGATGATGACCAGGGCGTTGAAGATGATCGCCGAGGTGATCGCGGACTGCGGGCTGTGCAGGCCCATGATGTTGAGGTGGCTCAGGCCCGGGTAGACCCCGGCGAACATCGCGGGGATGATCGCGAAGTACTTGGCCACGTCGTTGGCGATCGAGAAGGTGGTCAGCGCGCCACGGGTGATCAGCAGCTGCTTGCCGATCTCGACGATCTCGATCAGCTTGGTCGGGTTGGAGTCCAGGTCGACCATGTTGCCGGCCTCCTTGGCCGCCATGGTCCCGGTGTTCATGGCCACGCCGACGTCGGCCTGGGCGAGCGCGGGGGCGTCGTTGGTGCCGTCGCCGGTCATCGCGACCAGCTTGCCGCCCTCCTGCTCCTTCTTGATCAGCGCCATCTTGTCCTCGGGGGTGGCCTCGGCGAGGAAGTCGTCCACGCCCGCCTCCTCCGCGATCGCCTTGGCGGTCAGCGGGTTGTCGCCCGTGATCATGATGGTCTTGATGCCCATCCGGCGGAGCTCGTCGAAGCGCTCCCGCATGCCCTCCTTGACCACGTCCTTGAGGTGGATCACCCCGAGGACGCGGGCCGGCTTGGCGCCGACCTTGGTGGCCACCACCAGCGGGGTGCCGCCGGCCGCGGAGATCCCGTCGACCAGGGCGGAGACCTCGTTGCCGACCGAACCGCCGTTCTCGGTCACCCAGTTGGTGACCGCGCCGGCCGCGCCCTTGCGGACCTGGTGGACCGCCTCGGCCTCGTCCAGGTCGACGCCGGACATCCGGGTCTGGGCGGTGAACGGGACCCAGGTGGCGTGCGTCAGCTCGCCCTGGGCGCGGGCCCGCAGGCCGTACTCGGTCTTGGCGAGGACCACGATCGAGCGGCCCTCCGGGGTCTCGTCCGCGAGGGAGGACAGCTGCGCGGCGCTGGCCAGTTCCTCGGTGGACACGCCCGGGGCGGGCAGGAACTCGGCGGCCTGGCGGTTGCCCAGGGTGATGGTGCCGGTCTTGTCCAGCAGCAGGGTGTTGACGTCGCCGGCCGCCTCGACGGCCCGGCCGGACATCGCCAGCACGTTGCGCTGCACCAGCCGGTCCATGCCGGCGATGCCGATCGCGGAGAGCAGCGCGCCGATGGTGGTCGGGATGAGCGCCACGATCAGGGCGACCAGGACGATCATCGACTGCGGCGCGCCCGCGTAGGTGGCCATCGGCTGCAGGGTCACCACGGCGACCAGGAAGACGATGGTCAGCGAGGCGAGCAGGATGTTCAGCGCGATCTCGTTCGGCGTCTTCTGCCGGGCGGCGCCCTCGACCAGGGCGATCATCCGGTCGATGAACGACTTGCCGGGCTCCGAGGCGATCTTCACCACGATCCGGTCGGACAGCACCTTGGTGCCGCCGGTCACCGCCGAGCGGTCACCGCCGGACTCGCGGATGACCGGCGCGGACTCGCCGGTGATCGCCGACTCGTCGACGCTCGCGACGCCCTCGACGACGTCGCCGTCGCCGGGGATGATCTGACCGGCCTCGACCACCACGTGGTCGCCGAGCCGCAGCGCGGTGCCCGGCACCTCCTCCTCGGCCTGCGTGGCGGGCCAGTCGGTGAGCCGGCGGGCGACGCTCTCGGTCTTGGTCTTGCGCAGGGTGTCGGCCTGGGCCTTGCCGCGGCCCTCGGCGACGGCCTCGGCCAGGTTGGCGAAGATCGTGGTGAGCCAGAGCCAGACGGTGATGGCCCAGGCGAACACGGACGGGCTGGCGATCGCGGAGACGGTGGTGACCACCGAGCCGACCTCGACCACGAACATGACCGGGTTCTTGACCATCACCCGGGGGTCGAGCTTCTTCACCGCGTCCGGCAGGGACGCGACGATCAGCTTCGGGTCGAGCAGGCCGCTGGCCACTCTGTGCTGCGCGGCGGGCTCAGCCTTGTCGGCCGGTGCGGGGTTGAGCGTAGGGGTGGACATCAGGAGAGACCTTCCGCGATCGGCCCGAGAGCCAGGGCCGGGAAGTAGGTGAGGCCGACGACGATCAGGATGACGCCCGACAGCAGGCCCACGAACAGCGGCTTGTGGGTGGGCAGGGTGCCCGGGGTGGCCGGGACCGGCTGCTGCTGGGCGAGCGAACCGGACAGCGCCAGGACGAAGACGATCGGCAGGAGGCGGCCGAAGATCATCGCCAGGCCGAGCGCCGTGTCGTACCAGTCGGTGTTGACGGTGATGCCGCCGAAGGCCGAGCCGTTGTTGTTGGCGGCCGAGGTGAAGGCGTACAGCACCTCGGAGAAGCCGTGGGCGCCCGAGTTGAGCATCCCGGCCCGCTCCCCCGGCAGGGCCATCGCCAGGCCCGTGCCGACCAGCACCAGGGTCGGCGTGGTGAGGATGTACAGCGAGGCGAACTTCATCTCCCGGCCGCCGAGCTTCTTGCCCAGGTACTCGGGGGTGCGGCCGACCATCAGACCGGCGACGAACACCGCGACGATCGCCAGCACGAGCATGCCGTACAGGCCGGAGCCCACACCGCCGGGCGCGATCTCGCCCAGCATCATGTTGAAGACCGTCAGCCCGCCGCCGAACGGCGTGTACGAGTCGTGGAAGGAGTTCACCGCGCCGGTCGAGGTCAGCGTGGTCGAGGCGGCGAACAGGCCGGAGGCGGCGATGCCGAAGCGCTGCTCCTTGCCCTCCATCGCGGCGCCCGCGGCCTGGAGGGCGGTGCCCTGGTGCTGCGACTCGGCGAAGGTGAGCAGGGCGACCGAGGCGACCCAGAACAGGCCCATCACGGCGAGGATCGCGTAGCCCTGGCGGTTGTCCCCCACCATCCGACCGAAGGCCCGCGGCAGCGCGAACGGGATCAGCAGGATCAGGAAGATCTCGACCAGGTTGGAGAAGCCGGTCGGGTTCTCGAACGGGTGCGCGGAGTTGGCGTTGAAGAAGCCGCCGCCGTTGGTGCCGAGCAGCTTGATGACCTCCTGGGAGGCCACCGGGCCGCCCGGGATCTTCTGCACCTCGCCGCTGAGCGTGGCCACCTCGTGGAAGCCGTGGAAGTTCTGGATCACGCCGGAGGCGGCCAGGACCAGGGCGAAGACGATCGAGATCGGCAGCAGCAGGCGCAGGTTGATCCGGGTGAGGTCCACCCAGAAGTTGCCGACCCGGTCGGTCCGGTTGCGGGTGAAGCCCCGGATCAGCGCGCCGACGACGGCGATGCCGACGGCCGCGGAGACGAAGTTCTGCACCGCCAGGCCCGCCATCTGCGCCAGGTGGCCCATCGCGGACTCACCGGCGTAGGACTGCCAGTTGGTGTTGGCGACGAACGAGATCGCGGTGTTCCAGGCCTGGTGGCCCTCCATCTGCGGAACGCCCAGGTTCAGCAGCAGGTAGCCCTGGAGGCGGATCAGGCCGTAGAGGAAGAGGACGGAGACGGCCGAGAAGGCCAGCACCGAGCGGAGGTACACCGGCCAGCGCTGATCGGCGTCGCCGTCGACGCCGATCACCTTGTAGATGCCGCGCTCGACTCTGAGGTGCTTGGTGGTGGTGAGGAGCTTGGCGATGTAGTCGCCAAGGGGGCGGTAGCACAGGGCCAGTGCCCCGACCAGGGCCAGGGCCTGCAGCCAGCCCGCGAGAGTGGATCCCATGTCAGAACTTCTCCGGGAAGATCAGCGCCACGACGAGATAGCCGACGAGCGCGACGGCCACGATCAGACCTGCGATGTTCTCCGCGCTCACAGCTTCTCCACCCCCCGCGCGATCAGGGCGATGACGGCGAACACGGCGACCGTGACACCGACGTAGATGAGATCGGACATGGGCTCCACCAGAGCGGTTCGGGAGACTGCCGCGGGCGGGCCGGGGGCTTCGCGCGGCGCCGGCGGACGACCGGCAGATGCAGCAAAGCAGCCGTCAGAGGCGCGTTATGGCTCCCTGACGCCCTCCATACGGGTGACTGCGGGACGTTGACGCGACCTTGACGCCCGCTTCACCGGGCCGTGACCGTCGTCATCAGGCCGTGATCGGCCCGGCGCCGGAACGCCGGAAGCCCCGGGATTCCGGGGCTTCCGTACGGGTGGGGGTGCGGGTTGGTACGGGCTTCGTGCGGGCGGGGCCGACGGAGGCCCGGGGGGCCGGCTACTGCTCCGGTCAGACCTTCTCCGGCGCCGGGAGCCGCTCGTACCCGCTCCCCGGGGCCGGCTCGCCCCGGCGCACCGCGCCGGGCGCCCGGCGCGACGGACCGCCCGCGCGCCCGGAGGAGGTCAGCTGCCACGGCACGCTGATCACCATCACGCCCGCCGTGAACAGCAGCCGGCTCTTCAGCCACAGCGCCGACTGGTTGTGCAGCAGGTGCTCCCACCAGTGGCCGACCACGTACTCCGGGATGAACACGGCGACCGCCTCCCGGGGGCTGTCCCGGCGGTGCTCCCGCACGTACGCCAGCACCGGCTTGGTGATCTCCCGGTACGGCGAGTCCAGCACCTTCAGCGGCACCCGGACGCCGGCCTCCGTCCACTGCCGCTCCAACTCGCCGGTCGCCTCCGGCTCCACCGCCACGGTCAGCGCCTCCAGCGAGTCCGGCCGGAACGCCTCCGCGTAGCCGAGCGCCCGCAGCGTCGGCTTGTGCAGCTTGGACACCAGCACGATCCCGTGCACCCGGGCGGGCCGCGCCGACTCGGCCTCCGGGTCGTCCACCGCCAGCTCGGCGGCGACGCCGTCGTAGTGCCGGCGGATGCCGCGCATCATCAGCCACAGCACCAGCGCGGCGACCACGGCCAGCCAGGCGCCCTGGGTGAACTTGGTGAGCAGCACGATCACCAGCACCAGCGCGGTGACGACCGCGCCGAAGGCGTTGATCACCCGGGAGCGCAGCGCCGAGCGGCGCACCGCCGGGTCGGTCTCGGTGGCCAGCGCCCGGTTCCAGTGCCGGACCATGCCGATCTGGGACAGCGTGAAGGAGGTGAAGACGCCCAGGATGTACAGGTGGATCAGGCTGGTGACGTTCGCGTCGTACAGCCAGAGCAGCCCGCCGGCCACCACCGCGAGCGCGATGATGCCGTTGGAGAAGGCCAGCCGGTCCCCGCGGGTGTGCATCTGCCGGGGCAGGTAGCGGTGCTCGGCCAGGATCGAGGCCAGCAGCGGGAAGCCGTTGAAGGCGGTGTTGGCGGCCAGGATCAGCACCAACGCGGTGACCGCCTGGATCGCGTAGAACAGCACGCTGTGGTCGCCGCCGAAGATCGCCGCCGCGAGCTGGGCGATCACGGTCTGCTGGGGCGTGCTCGCGCAGTCGCCGGGGAAGCCGGACAGCCGGCAGGCGCCGCCCTCGGTGATGTGCACCTTGGCGATCAGCGCGAGGGCGGTGATGCCGGCGAACATCACCACGGCCGTGGTGCCCATCACGGCCATGGTGCGCGCGGCGTTCCTCGCCTTCGGCGCCCGGAAGGCCGGGACTCCGTTGGAGATCGCCTCCACCCCGGTCAGCGCCGTACAGCCGGAGGCGAACGCCCGCAGGCCCAGCATCAGCAGGCCGAGGCCGGCCACCGTGTCCTTGCCGTCCTCCGGGAGGATCCCGTACGAGGCGCTGGACGCCACCGGCGCGTCGCCGAGCGCGACCCGGACCAGCCCGGTGACCACCATCAGCAGGATGCCGCCGATGAACAGGTACGTCGGCGCGGCGAAGGCCTTGCCGGACTCCCGGACGCCGCGCAGGTTCACCGCCATCAGCAGCAGCACGAAGCCCAGCGCCAGCCAGACCCGGTGACCGGCCAGCGAGGGCAGCGCCGAGATGATGTTGTCCACCCCGGAGGCCACCGACACCGCGACCGTCATCACGTAGTCGACCAGCAGCGAGGCGGCCACCACCAGACCGGAGTTGGCGCCGAGGTTGCGGGACACCACCTCGTACGAGCCGCCGCCGCTCGGGTAGGCGTGCACCACCTGGCGGTAGGACATCACCACGACCGCCATCAGCGCGACCACGCCGGCCGCGACCCACGGGGTCAGGTAGAGGAAGGCGGCGCCACCGACGGTGAGCACCAGCAGGATCTCCTGGGTCGCGTAGGCGACCGAGGAGAGCGGGTCGGAGGCGAAGATCGGCAGCGCCAGCCGCTTGGGCAGCAGCGTCTCGCCGAGCTCCTCGCTGCGCATGGCCCGGCCGATGACGAGGCGCTTGAGCGCCTGGGGCACGTTGAACACGTTGGCGAGCGTAAGTTCGGTCGGACACGACGGAATCCGTTGCGGCGCCGGCCCGGCACGTCCCGCCCTCATGGACTTCCCGCAGGTCAGGGCCACTGCGGGCGGGCACGTGCCGGGCGTATCGAGGGCGTCAGGGCCGCCCCGTTAAGACCGCGTCAAGATACCGGGTTGTTATCGGGCGTCCAGGCTGTGGACGCCCAGCACCTCAGCGGTGGCGGCCCGGGTCACATCCGCATCCGCAGCCGGCAGACCACCGCGTCGGTGTGCCGGCGCAGCGCGCGGTCGATCACGGCGCCGCGCCGGTTCTGCAGCGCCCGCTGCCACCAGCGGGCCGGCTCCACCTCCGGGATCAGCACCGTCAGCCGGTCGTAGGCGTGCTCCTCGCCGAGCCGGTTCACGAACGCGGCGATCGGCTGGCCCAGCCGGCGGCGGTCCTCCGGGATCTCCACCAGCGGCACGCCCGGCTGCCACAGCTCCCAGTCCCGCCGCAGCGCCTCCGCCTCGGCCTGCTCGTGCACCACCGTCACCGCCAGCACCTCGTCCCCGAGCGACAGCGCCGCCGACAGGCCGTCCCGGGTGAGCCGGGTGATGGCCGTCACCGGCACGACCACCAGGCTGCGCTGGCGGGTCACCGCGCCCGGCACCCGGCCCAGCTCCAGCCGCTCCCCGATCAGCCCGTAGCTGCGGTGCACCGCCTCGAACAGCACCACCAGCAGCGGCAGCGCCACCACGATGCCCCAGGCGCCCTCGGTGAACTTGGTGCCGGTCACCACCACCGTCGCGACCCCGGTGAGCAGCGCGCCGAACCCGTTCAGCACGGCCTTCCGCACCCAGCCGGCCGGCCGGTGCACGGACCAGTGCCGGACCATGCCGACCTGACAGATCGTGAACCCGACGAACACGCCGATCGAGAACAGCGGCACCAGGCTGTTCACGTCCCCGCCCGAGCCGACCAGCAGCGCCGCCGACACCAGGGCGAGGAACAGCACCCCGTGCCGGTGCACCTGGCGGTCGGCCCGCAGCGCGAACACGTGCGGCAGGTGGTTGTCCCGGGCGAGCAGGTGCAGCAGCACCGGCAGCCCGCCGAAGGAGGTGTTCGCGGCCAGCCCGAGCAGCACCACGGTGGCGAACTGGACGACGTAGAAGGCGGCGCCGTGGCCGAGCGAGGCGTCGGCGAGCTGGGCCAGCACCGTGACGCCCTCCACCGGCTGGAGGTGGAAACGGCCGATCAGCACGGCCAGCCCGATCAGCATCACGCCGAGCAGGGCGCCGAGCACCACCTCGGTGTGCTGCGCCCGCTTCACCCGCGGGGTCCGGAACGACGGGACGGCGTTCGCCACCGCCTCCACCCCGGTCAGCGCCGAGCACCCGGCCGCGAACGCCTTGAGCAGCAGCAGCGCGCCGACGGTCGTGGCGTTCTCGGCCAGCGTCGAGGCGTGGCCCGCGGCGGCCGCGGTGCTCGCCGGGCCGTCCCGGAACAGGCCGACCACGATGATCGCCAGGATCGACACCACGAAGACGGCCGTCGGCGCCATGAACCAGCGCGCCGACTCGGCGATCCCGCGCAGGTTCACCGCCGTCACCAGGGCCAGCACGCCCAGGCACAGCCAGACCCGGTCGTCGTACAGGCTCGGCACCGCCGAGGTCAGCGCCGCCACCCCCGCGGTCACCGAGACCGCCACGTTCAGGATGTAGTCGATCACCAGCGAGGCGGCCGCGGTCAGCGCCGTCCGTCGGCCCAGGTGCTCCTTCGCCACCGCGTACGAGCCGCCGCCGTCCGGGAACGCCGCGATCACCTGCCGGTACGACGCCACCAGCACGCCCAGCAGCACCGCGATCGCCACCGTCACCGGCAGTGTGAAGCCCAGCCCGTACGCCCCGGCCGCGGCCAGCACCAGCACGATCGACTCCGGCCCGTACGCGACCGAGGCCATGGCGTCCAACGACAGCGCCGCCAGACCGCCCAGCGCACTCAGCCGGTGCCGCTCGTCGCCCGCGCCGGTGTCCGGCGGTTCGGGTTCGGCCGTGACGGCCTGGGTGGTGATGGCGCTGGGCATCGGACGGAACCTCCGCGATCGGTTGTTCCTCCGATCCTGCGGGCCGCACCCCCGCCCTCCCCCCGACCCCTACGCGTTCCTGACGCCGTCCCAGGAACCATTGACGGGCCCTTGACGCACCGCGGGAGAGCTCATGGCGGGGGGGGTGGCGGGGATGGGTGGGCCGCTGTCCCGGCGGGCGCCGGTTGGGAAGACGACCAGCTCTTGCGAAGAACCCCCGGCGCGCCCTACGCACACCCGGGACACCACCACAATCACGCTGAACGGCCCCACCCACCCCCGCACCCACTCTGCTGCCTGCTGACCGTAATTGCAAGCAATGCGCAATAAGTGTCCTCGCCGCCGGCACGGCAGCGCCGCGGCGCCCACGCGACGATCACGCGGCGGGAAAACGACAACGGCCCCCGATCCGCGTCTCCGCAGATCGGGGGCCGTTCTCTGTCCTGTGGCTGGTGCAGGGTTCGAACCTGCGTAGCTTACGCGGCAGATTTACAGTCTGCTCCCTTTGGCCGCTCGGGCAACCAGCCAGGATCTTGTCCCCCGGGGCGTCCGCCCCGTTCGACGTCGTAAACAATACCTGATGCCAGGGGGTGCTCCGCCACTCGATAGGTCACGTGATGATCAAGGGCCACGGCGTGGCTGTCGGGGGCGGGGGCGGGGTACCGCTGGATAGGCTGGGGAGGCGGACGCCCGGTGGGGCAGGCCGTGCCAGTGAAGCCAGAACATCAAGGAGACCAACACCCATGGCCGACTCCAGTTTCGACATCGTCTCGAAGGTCGAGTGGCAGGAGGTCGACAACGCGATCAACCAGACCTCCCGTGAGATCGCCACCCGTTTCGACTTCAAGGGCGTCGGCGGCGAGATCAGCCGCTCCGGCGAGAAGATCGAGATGAAGGCCAACGGCGAGGAGCGCGTGAAGGCCATCCTGGACGTCCTACAGGGCAAGTTCATCAAGCGCGGACTGTCGCTCAAGGCCCTGGACGCCGGCGAGCCGCAGCTGTCCGGCAAGGAGTACAAGATCTTCGCGGACATCAAGGAGGGCATCTCCACGGAGGATGCCAAGAAGGTCGCGAAGATCATCCGCGACGAGGGCCCGAAGGGCGTCAAGGCGCAGGTCCAGGGCGACGAGCTGCGGGTCAGCTCGAAGAGCCGCGACGACCTGCAGACCGTACAGGCACTGCTCAAGGGCAAGGACCTGGACTTCGCGATCCAGTACGTGAACTACCGCTGACCCCCGGAGGGTTGTGCGGCAGGGCCCCGCTCCCGGGAGCTTGAGCTCCAGGGGGCGGGGCCTTTCGCGTGGGTGGGGTCAGCCGGCGGCGGGGCGGGGGTGGGTGGCCGTGGCGAGGGCTTGGGCCTGGGCGCGCAGGGTGGCGAGCTGGTCCAGCAGGGTGGCCGGGCCGGAGGTCTTGGACAGGGTCGGGGCGGTCACCGCCGGGGCGGCCGGGAGCTGGGCGATCAGGCTCTGCAGGGTGGCGACGAGCTGTTGGACGGCCGCGGGGTCGGGGGTGGTGGACGTGGCCTCCGAGAGTAGGCCGGCGATCTGGTTGATGACGTCGCCGAGAGCCCCGAGGGCCGCACTCGGGTCCGGGGTCGCGGGCAGGGCCGGGACGACGGGCACCGGAACGGTCGGCAGTGCCAGGTCCGCGGGCAGGAGCGGGGCGGCGGCCACCACGTCGGCGGGCGCCGGGATGGCGGCGGGGTTCGGGACGGAGGCGAGGGTGGTGCGCGGGGCCTCGGCTTCGTGGCCGGCGGCGGACGCCGTGGTGACCACGGTCAGTGCGAGGGCCGCGATCAGCGCGGCGACCATCCGGGTGGCACGCATGGGTACTGCTCCCTCTCAAGTGCGAGTCGGGCGGGATCGCCCGCTTCACACGGTGGGGCAGCATTCCTGACGCAGCCACCGCAGCTACGCCGAACGACGCGCGACGGCCGGCCGACGATGAGCCATCCGGCGATGGGCCGCCCGACGGCGAGTCATCCGACGGCATCTCAGTCGTCGGCACCTCAGTCGTCGACGGGTCAGTCGGCGGCTGCCCAGCCGCTGGTGCCGCGGTGGGCGGACAGGCCGACGGACTCGAACTCGTCCACCCGGCCGGCCTCGGTGCGGGCGCCGATCCGCCGCAGGGCGCGGGAGATCGGGGAGCCCTCGGGCGGGAAGGGTTCGAACTCTCCCTTGGTGAGCGGTCCGAGGACGATCCGGCCGTCCTCCCAGACGGCGGCGCGCTGGGTGCCGCTGCCGCCGAAGTACTCGGCCTCGACGCAGGCGATCGGGCCGGCCTTGGACCAGGCGGCCAGCCGGAGTTCGAAGCCGCCCGGGTGCCAGCCGAAGCCGGCCCCCTCGGCGGGCTTCGTCGAGCCGTCGTCGGTCTGGAGGGCGGAGAGCACCGCGGGGGTGACCGGTATCAGGGCCAGACCCTGCGCCAGTGGCACCACCCGGGCCGTCGAGGTTTCCGCCGCGGCCACCGCCAACAGCTCGAATGTTCCTATCAGGGCCTGGAGTTCATAGGACATGCCGGTCATCGTGTCCCACCGCACCGACAGTCGGCGCGGAGTTTATGATTCCGTGCCCGGCTGGAGTCCGTAGAGCAGGGTGAAGACCGTCACGTCCACCGCGTCCTCGGCCGTGCTGGGCGCTTCCTCGTTCAGCTCGTCGATGACTGCGGCGAGTTGGGTCCGCAGCCGGATCAGCCGGTCCGGGCTGAGCCGCAGCGTCGAGTGCACGAACAGTCCGGGCGGCCCGACCGATCCGTCCCGGGGCGAGCTGAAGTCCAGCCGCCCGCCGAGGACCTGGGCGCGGAAGTCGCCGCGGACCCGGTCCATGGCGGCCAGGATGGCGTCGTACGCCTCGGAGCGGCCCGGGGAGTCCGCGGTGAACATCTCCGGGGCGAGCCGGATCGACTCCTGGGCGGCGGCGTAGCGGCTCTCGACGATCCCGGAGACCAGCCGGGTGCCGGCCACGATGACCAGCCCCGCCTTCTCCAACTGCTTGATGTGGCGGTAGAGCTTGGTCTGCGGTTCGCCGAGCGCGGCGGCGATCTCCTTGGCGGTGAGCGGGCGCTCCTCGCCGGACTTCAGGGCGCCGAGGATGGCCAGCCGCAGCGGGTCGGCCAGCGCCTTGAGCACGGCGACGTCGGCCACCTGGCGTTCCTTGACCCAGGTGGTGGGTTGCTCGCCGCCGTCGGCGGGTTCCAGATCGTGCTCGGCCACGGGCACCACCTTGGCAGATCGGCCGCGCCGCACGCAATCACGCTCTGGTGAGCGCTCACCCTTGCGCAACCAATCATGCTTCCGACATCATTCACGACAACGTGAATGATGTCGGAAGCGCGAACAGCGGGGTGGGCCATGGCGGGGAACAGAACGGCGGCTGACGAGTCGAGGACGGCAGCGGGGGCAGGAGAGACGGCGGCGGGGGCAGGAGAGGCGGCGGGGGCAGGAGAGGCGGCGGGGGTAGGAGAGGCGGCGGGGGCAGGAGAGGCGGCGGCGAAGGCCGCGGCGGCCACGCCGCCCGTCCCGCTGCGACGGAACTTCCGCTTCCAGGCGCTCTGGGCCGGCCAGGCCGCCGCGACGCTCGGCATGCGGGTCGGCGACACCGCCTTCCCGCTGCTGGTCCTCGCGCTCACCGGTTCCTCCACCGCCGCCGGGGCCTTCGGGGCCGTACAGATGATCACGACCCTGCTGCTGGGCGTCCACGGCGGCGTGGTCGCCGACCGCCTCGACCGCCGCCGGGTGCTGATCGCCTCCGACGCCGCCCGGCTGCTCGTCACGGCGACCGTCCCGGTGGCCATGGCCTTCGACCGGCTGACCCTGGCCCACCTGCTGCTCGTCGCCGCCGCCGTAGGGGCGACCATCGCGTACAGCGGCCCGATCCGGCTGCTGGCGCTGCGCTCGGTGGTGGCGCCGGAGCAGCTGCCGCAGGCACTCGCCCAGGACGAGGCCCGGATGACCGGGGCCTCGCTGGCCGGTCCGCCGCTGGCCGGCTTCCTGTACGGGCTCGGCAGCGCGGTGCCGTTCCTCGGCACCGCGCTCGCCTCCCTGCTCGCGCTGGTGGCCGCGCTCGTGGTGCGCTTCCCCGGCCGCCCCGCCGACGCACAGCCGAGCGGCGAAACCGCCACACAGCCGAACCGCGAACCGGGCGGCACGGAACCGGCCCCCGAGTCCGGCGGCGCCCTGGCCGGGTTCCGCCTGCTCGCCGCCGCCCCCCTGCTGCGCTCCGCCCTGGCCGTCCTGCTGGTGGTCAACTTCGCCGGGACGGCCCTGATGCTGCCGGTGATGGTGCTGCTGCGGGACGGGGGCACGAGCAGCGCCGGGATCGGCCTGGCGCTGGCCGGCGAGGCGGTGGGGGCGCTGGCCGGAGCGGTCCTGGTGTCCCGGCTGCACCGGTTGGCCGGGCCGGGCGTCCTGCTGCTGGTGGTGGCCTGGACCGCCGTGCCGGTGACGCTGGCGCCGCTGCTGCCGGGCGGGGTGGCCACCGTGTTCGCCGCGCTGTTCGTGGTGGGGATCGGCGTTCCGGCCCTGCGGGTGATGCTGGACCTGCTGGTGTTCCAGCAGGTGCCGGACGAGCTCCGCGGCCGGGTGATCGCGGCGACCATGACGCTGCTGACCGCGGGCATGCCGGCCGGGACGCTCGGCAGCGGCCTGCTGCTGGACCACCTCTCCCCCGCCGTCGCGCTGGCCGCGATCAGCGTCCTGCTCGCGGCCGCCCTGCTGCCCGCGACCGCGAGCCGTACGCTGCGCCGCGCCGCCTGGCCGGCGCCGCAGGATCCGGCGGCCCGCCCCTGACAGTCGCTCACCCGCGCGGGTGCACGCCGCATGCGGCGGCCTCGGCAACCGGGTGAACTGGCCGGGTACGGCCCGCCCCGGGGCCCCTCCCGGGCGGCGTCCGCGCCCGCGGCGCCGCGCGCCCGGACGTCGCGCAGCCGGCCGGGGCCGTACCGGAGGAGGACAGATGGGTTCCACGGACGCGCCCTCGCCCGGCCGGGGCGGCCCCGGCGAGGCCGCCGCCCCCGACGGTCCCAGCAGGTCCGGTGACCCGAGCAGCCCCGGTGACCAGGGCGACCCCGGCGGCCGGGGAGGCCCCGGTGACCGGAGGAGCCCCGACGGCCCGAGGAGCCCCGACGGCCCGACCACCCGCGAGCGGACCGGCGCGGTGGCCGCCCGGGTGGTCACCGCACCCCGGATGTCCTGGCTGACGCTCGCCCTGATGACCACGAGTTCGGTGGCCAGTCTGCGCTCCGCCCCGACCATGGCCGTCTACGGCCTGGCCTGCGTCTTCCTCTACCTCGTCCCGGCGCTGGTGTTCCTGCTGCCGACCGCGCTGGTCTCCGCCGAGCTGGCGTCCGGCTGGGAGGGCGGCGTCTACCGCTGGGTCTCGGAGGGCCTGTCGAAGCCGCTGGGCTTCCTCGCCGTCTGGTGCCAGTTCGCGATGACGATCTTCTACTACCCGTCACTGCTGGCGTACGTGGCATCGACGATCGCGTACGTGGTGAACCCGAGGCTGGCCAGCAACGGCCCGTACACCGCCGTGGTGATCATGGTGCTGTACTGGACCGGCGTCTGGGTCTCCTCGCGCGGGACGAAGGCCGTGGCCGGCCTGTCCTCGATGGGCCTGGTGATCGGCACGCTGATCCCCGGCACACTGCTGGTGGTGCTCGGCTTCGTCTTCCTCGGCCAGGGCAACGGCTCCGCCGCGCCGATGGACTCCGCGCACCTGCTGCCGCAGTGGGCCGGCCTGGCCAGCCTGGTGCTGATCGTCAACAACTTCCTCAGCTACTCCGGCATGGAGATGAACGCGGTGCACGTCTCCTCGCTGCGCAATCCGGCGCGGGAGTTCCCGCGCTCGATGTTCACCGCGTCGGCGATGGTGCTGCTGATCTTCATCCTGCCGGCGCTGGCGATCAGTTGGGTGGTGCCGTCCAGCGAGCTGAGCCTGACGGCCGGCGTGATGCAGGCCTTCGACGCCTTCTTCCAGTACTTCGACATCGGCTGGCTCACCCCGGTGATCGCGGTGGCGCTGATCGCGGCCTCGCTCGGCGGCATGCTGACCTGGCTGGCCGGGCCGTCCAAGGGCCTGTTGATGATCTCCCGGCAGGAGGGCTACCTGCCGCCGTTCCTGCAGAGGCTGAACCGGGAGGGCGTCCAGCAGAACCTGCTGGTCGCCCAGGGCGTGGTCACCACGGCGATCGCCCTGCTGTACGCGCTGATCCCGAACGTCTCCAGCGCGTACTGGATCTTCTCGGTGATCACCACGCAGGTGTACCTGATCGTCTACCTGCTGATGTTCACCGCCGCGATCCGGCTGCGGCGCACCCGGCCGGACCACCCGCGGGGCTACCGGGCCCCGGCGCTGGTGCCGATCTGCGTGGTCGGGCTGCTCGCCTCGGCGTGCGCGATGGCGATCGGCTTCGTACCGTCGTCCCAGTTCGGCAGCGGCAGCGTCTGGACGTACATCGGGATCGTCGGCGGCGGCCTGTTGGTCCTCGGCCTGCTGGTCCCGTACCTGTTCCTACGGCTGCGCAAGCCCGGCTGGCGCTCCCCGGAGGCGGCGGCGGAGCTGGCCGCGCAGGAGTCGGCCGAGCTGCGCGGCGCCGCGGGCGGTGCGGCATGACCGCCAGCCTGATGGCCTCCCGGCACCGCTGGATCTATCTCGGGGCGATCGGGCTGCTGGTCGCGATGCTGATCACCGGCCTGCTCTCGTTCACCCAACTGCACGCCACCGACCAGGCCGACCGCAAGGCCGGGCAGCTCGCCCGGGCGCTGGGTTCGGCCGGCTATCCGGTGCCCGCGCGGGACCAGATCGTGCACACCCTGGGCGAGGACGGCGGCGCCGTCTGCGCGAACCCGTCGAACGCCCTGACCCAGGCGCAGTGGACGTCCGGCATGTCCAACGGCGCCGACGGGCCGGGCCAACGGCCGGTGCTGTCCGACCGCGACGCGGTGCGGGCCGAGGCGATCGTGCTCTCGGTGTACTGCCCGGGCAGGCTCGCCGAGATCCAGGACAAGATCGACGACCTCAACTTGCAGGACACCGTCCGCAAGTAGCCCGCCCGGCCTTCGAGGAGGACCCGACCGTGCCTCGACCCTTCACCACCGAGGACTACACCGCCCGGACGGCCCGGGCCGCCGCCGAAGCGACCGCCGCCGGACTGTCCGGCCTGGTCGTCGCCCCCGGCCCCGACCTGGTCTACCTGTGCGGCTACCAGCCCACCGCGATCACCGAGCGGCTCACCGCCCTGGTGATCACCGCCGGACGCGCACCCGCGCTGATCGTCCCCAGGTTGGAGCGCCCGGACGCCAAGAGGGCGGCCGGCGCCCCGGCCCTGCGGCTGCTCGACTGGACCGACGGCGAAGACCCGTACGCCACCGTCCGCCCGCTGCTCGACCCGGCCGGGCGGTACGGCATCTCCGACAACGCCTGGGCGATGCACCTGCTCGGCCTCCAGGCCGCGCTGCCCGGCACCGGCTTCACCTCGCTCACCGAGACCCTGCCGATGCTGCGCGCGGTCAAGGGCACCGAGGAGCTGGAGCGGCTGGCCGCGGCCGGCGGCGCCGCGGACGCCGCCTACCGGGGCATCCTGGAGGTCGAGTTCGCCGGCCGCCGGGAGACCGACGTCGCCGCCGACCTCGGCGCACTGCTCATCAAGTACGGGCACAGCCAGGTCGACTTCACCGTGGTCGGCTCCGGCCCGAACGGCGCCGACCCGCACCACGAGGCCGGCGACCGGGTGATCCGGCCCGGCGACACCGTGGTGCTGGACTTCGGCGGGCTCAAGGACGGCTACGGCTCCGACACCACCCGCACCGTGCACGTCGGCACCGAGGTGCCGGCGGAGGTCCAGAAGGTGCACGACGTGGTCCGGCTCGCCCAGCAGACCGCGTTCGAGGCGGTCCGACCCGGGGTCAGCTGCCAGGAGATCGACCGGATCGCCCGCCGGGTGATCACCGAGGCCGGCTTCGGCGAGTACTTCATCCACCGCACCGGGCACGGCATCGGCATCACCACGCACGAACCGCCGTACCTGGTCGAGGGCGAGGAGCGGCCGCTGGTGTCCGGCATGTGCTTCTCCATCGAGCCCGGCGTCTACCTGCCCGGCCGCTTCGGGGTGCGGATCGAGGACATCGTCACCGTCACCCCCACCGGCGGCCGCCGGCTCAACAACACCCCGCACGAGCTGGGCTTCGTCTCATGACGGGGCCGTCACCCCGCTGCTCCGCCGCCAGAACGGCGGTCCGACTGTGCGACTTTCTTACGAGGCGGTCATGGTTCACCCAGAGTCCTCCAAGTTTGCGTTGGTAGTTTCGGTGAGCATGACGAAGCTGCTCAGCCCGGCCCCGCCCACCCCGGCGCGGGCCGGGCGACTGCGACCCGTGACCGCCCGCCCCCGCCGTACCGGTCTGTCGAGACTCCGGCTGCTGGCCTGGCCGGTCTACCTGACCGCGCTCGTCTGGTACCTGCGCACCCAGGGCATGGCCTTCGCCAACGACGTGGTGTTCCTGTGGCTGATCGGCGCCCTGCTGACGGCGGCCGTGCACAGCGGGCACGGCCGACGCGGCTTCCTGCTGGTACTGCGCGACTGGGTGCCGGTGATGGCCGCGGTCTGGACGTACTCGCTGCTGCGCGGCTACGGCGCGCACACCCCGTGGGCCCCGCACTGGCTGCCGCAACTGCGCGCCGACGAGGTGCTCGGCTTCGGCGAGACCTGGACCGTCCGGCTCCAGCACGCGCTGTGGACGCCCGGCTCGCCGCACTGGTACGACTACGCGGCGACCGTCGTCTACCTCTCGCACTTCTTCCTGGTCTTCGTCCTGCTCGCGGTGCTCTGGCGGCGCCGGCACGAGCGGTTCCGGCAACTGCTCGCCTGCTACCTGCTGCTCACCTTCGCCGGCTTCGCCACGTACCTGCTCTACCCGGCCGACCCGCCGTGGCTGGTCGCCCAGGAGGGCCACCTGCCGGGGCTCACCCGGGTCGTATGGGACGTGATCTCCACGAGCGGGCTGCCGCAGGCCAACTCGCTGGTCGAGAACGGCAGCCAGTTCGCCAACGACGTCGCCGCGATGCCCTCGCTGCACTCCGCCTACCCGGCGATGCTGCTGTTCTTCTTCTGGCCGACGGCCCGCCCCTGGCTGCGGGCGCTGCTGGTCGCCTATCCGCTCGCGATGGCGTTCACCCTGGTGTACGGCGCCGAGCACTTCATCGTGGACATCTTCGCGGGCTGGGCGTACGCGGCACTGGTGGTGTTCGGCCTCCGCTGGCTGCGGAACCGGCGTACCCGGCTCATCAGGGAACGGGCAGACTTGGCCGGGTGCCGAACCAGCCCCTCCCTCCCGTGAAGCCCACCGCCGAACAGCTCCAGGCGGCCAAGAACACCACCATCCCGGACGTCACCGGGCCCGGACTGCGGGTGCTGTTCTGCGGCATCAACCCGGGCCTGTGGTCCGGCGCCACCGGGCACCACTTCGCCCGGCCCGGCAACCGCTTCTGGCCCGCCCTGCACCGCTCCGGCTTCACCACGCGCCAGTTCCGCCCGGACGAGCAGGGCGAACTGCCCGCGCTCGGCCTGGGCATCACCAACGTCGCCCCGCGCACCACCGCCAAGGCCGACGAACTGACCGCCGAGGAACTGCGCGAGGGCGGCGCCGCGCTCACCGAACGCGTGCTGCGGCTGCGCCCGCGCGTCCTGGCCGTGCTCGGCATCGGCGCCTACCGGACGGCCTTCGGGCAGCGGCGGGCCGCGATCGGCCGCCAGCCGGAGGGCATCGGCGACACCGAGGTGTGGGTGCTGCCCAACCCGAGCGGGCTCAACGCGCACTACACGCTGGACGGGCTGGCCGCCGAGTTCCGCCGGCTCCGGGACGCGCTGGACGGCTGACGGCTGAGGCTGGGGGCCGCCGGATCCGGTGGCGCGACCCGGTCACTCCGGCAGCACGGCCAGCTCCAGGGCGGCCAGCCGCTCCGGGTCGGCGACCACCTCGTAGCCGGCCACCAGGCCGTCCGCCACCGCCACCCGCAGCACCAGCCGCAACCGCCCGCCCGGGGCGATCACGATCCCCGGCACCCCGTCCACCAGTGCCACCGCGCCGAACCGGGCCCGCCGGCCGAACACCGTCGTCTCCCGGGCCACCGTCTCCGCGCCCCGGGCCACCGGGGAACGCCCGGCCGGCAGCGCGGCCGGATCGGCCCGGCGCACCACGTCCGGCGCCAGCACCGCCAGCAGCGCGGCCAGGTCCCCGCCCCGGGCGGCGGACAGGAACGCCTCCACCACCCGCCGGTGCCCGGCCAGCCGCTCCGGCGGCAGCACGGCCGCCCCGCGCACCCGCTGCCGGGCCCGGCTGGCCAGCTTCTTGGCGGCCACCGGGGTCCGGCCGACGATCGGCGCGATCTGCTCGAACGGCACCGCGAAACCGTCGTGCAGCACGAAGGCGACCCGCTCGGCCGGCCCCAGCCGGTCCAGCACCACCAGCAGCGCCCGGCCCACCGAGTCGACCAGCAGCGCCTCCCGCTCCGGGTCCGCGCCCTCGGCCCCCGCCCCGGCCGCCGGGTCCGGCAGACCGGCCGGCAACGCGTCACCGGTCGGCTCCTCGCGGCGCACCGCGCGGGCCCGCAGCACGTCCAGGCAGATCCGCGACACCACCGTGGTCAGCCAGCCCGGCAGGTTGTCCACCTCGTCCGGGCCGGCCCGGTCCAGCCGCAGCCACGCCTCCTGGACGGCCTCCTCCGCCTCGCCCGTCGACCCGAGCATCCGCTGGGCGACCGCCCGCAGCCTCCCCCGCTCGGCCTCGAACCGCGCCGCCAGCACCTCGTCCCGGTCCATCGGTCACCTTTCCTCGGCCCCGCCCGTCACACCGATGACGATCCACCCACCACCGAAGTGACGGGAGAACGCTGTGACCACCACCACCCTGCTGCACCTGGACTCCAGCATCAGCCTCGGCGACTCGGTCAGCCGCGCGCTGACCGCCCGGTTCGCCGCCGCCTGGCGCGCCCGGCACGGCTCCGCCGGCCGGTACGTCTACCGGGACCTCGCCGCCGAGCCGGTCGCCACGATCGGCGCCGGGTACGCCATGCTCGGCCGCCGCGTCGAACGCAAGGGGACCATCCCGGCCTCCGACATCGCCGCCCTCGCCGAAGGCCCGGACGAGGAACACGAGTGGTCCCTCACCCACCCGCTGGTCGACCGGCTGCTCGCCGCCGACACCGTGCTGCTCGGCGTGCCGATGTACAACCTCACCGTCCCGGCCGTGTTCAAGGCCTGGATCGACCGGATCAGCTTCCCCGGCGTCTACACCGACCCGGCCACCGGCGAGAGCCTGCTGCGCCGCACCCGGGTCGTCGTCGCGGCCGCCCGCGGCGGCGGCTACGGCCCCGGCACCCCGCGTGAGGCCTTCGACTTCCAGACCCCGTACCTGCGGGCCTACTTCGCCAGGCTCGGCGTCCCGGCCGAGCACCTGCACATCGTCCCGGCCGAACTCACCCGCGCCGACGACATCCCCGCCCTGGCCGGGCTGCAGCCGATCGCCGCGAAGTCCCTGGCCGACGCCGAGGCCGCCCTGGACGCGCTCGCCACTGCCTGATCTGCCTGATCCACCCGGTCTACAGCGGGGTGACGGCCTTCAGCACCACCAGCAGGGCCACGGCGGCGTTGAGCGCGCACAGCGCCGACGCCGCCGTACCGGCCGCGGCGACCATCGCGGCCAGGCCCGCCCGGGTCTTCGCCGGGGGCCAGTTGCGGGACGTCGGCACCGGGCCGAGCAGTGCGGCGACCCGGCGCGGCACCGGGCCGGGCGCGGGCGCCGGGGCGGCGAAGGCCGCGAAGCCGGGCGCCGGCGCCGCGTGCGACACCAGGGCCGCCCGGGCCACCGCCCGCGCGGTGATCCGGCGGTCCCCCACCTCCTGCGCCGACTCCTCGTCCGCCCAGCGCTCCGCGCTGAACGCCACCGCGTACTGCAGCGGCCGCAGGAACGGGTTGACGCAGGCGGCCAGTTGGGTGGTCAGCAGGTACCGGTGGTGGCGGTGGCGCAGGTGTGCCCGCTCGTGCGCGAGCAGCGCCTCCCGCTCGTCCTCGGGCAGCCCGGCCAGCATCCCGGTGGAGACCACCACCCGCCCCGGCGAACCGGGCAGCGCGTACGCGTACGGGCTGCGGTCCGGCAGCACCGCGAGGTCGCCGGCCGACTCCGGCCCCGCCGGCAACCCGGTCAGCGCCCGCCGGGCCCGGGAGCGCACCCGCAGATGCCGGCCGACCGTCCGGGCACAGGCCGCGGCCACCAGGACCAGCAGCCACATCGCGGCCGTCCCGAACGTCTCGTGGTACGGCAGCGCGGCCCGCACCTCCGGGTCGGACCAGCTGTCCGGCAGCGGGTTGCCGGGGATCTGCGCGGTGCCCACCACGCCGATCAGGCCGAGGCAGAGCACACTGCACACCGCCATCACCGCGCTGATCACGGTCATCAGCCGGGCCGCACCGCGCGGGTGCAGGTGCTGCTCGGTGAGACGCGCGATCGGCACCGCGGTCAGCGGCAGGATGAGCGGGAGGAAGACGAAGAAGCCCACGGGTCAGCTCTCACGGTCGGCCGCTGCCGGATCGACGGACGCGGCGTCCAGCAGCGCCCGCAGCAGGTCCTCGTCGTGCGGGAGCAGCGCGCTCACGAAGCTGGCCAGGACGGCGTCCCGGTCCGCTTCTCCGTCGAGCATCCGGCGCATCCGCAGGGCCGCCAGCCCGGCCGCGTCGGAGGAGGCCTGCCACAGGTAGGAGCGGCCCGAACGGGACCGCGAGACGGCGCTCTTGGCGTGCAGCCGGGACAGGATGGTCATCACGGTGGTGTACGCCAGGTCGCCCTCCAGGCGTTCCTGGACCCACCCCGCGGTGGCCGGGCCGGGCGCCCGTTGGAGCACCGCGAGTACCTGTGCCTCCAACTCGCCCTGGCCGCGCCTTCGGACGGGCGCTTCCGCGGCCGCCGAGGCGTGCCTCTCGTCTGCCATGACGGCCCACTCCCTCCGGATGCCGCGCCCCGGAGCCGGCGGGGCACCCGCTCATCCTAACGAGCGCGGGCCCGGCGCGAACCGGTTCGCGCCGGGCTTCCCGCCCCCACCGCCCTCGACCCCCGCTCCCGGACCCCGGCCCCGGACCCCCGTCACGCTCGCCGGGCCGGGGCTCCGGGCGTACCGCGGGGCCCGCACGACGCGTCGCCCGAACGGCCCCGGCCCGGTTGCCCGGCGCCCCGGCCCGACGGACGGTCGAAGTCCGTACGGTCCGCCCGTAGGCCTGTTCGGCCCCTGGAGGAGTCCATGAGCAGCCCGTCGCCCGACCCCGAGCAGCCGGAGCAGCCCCCGCGCACCGGCCCCGAGCAGCCCGGGCAGACCCGGCGCACCGACCCTGAGCAGCCCGGGCAGACCTGGCGCACCGGCCCCGGCACGCCGCAGCCGACGCCGGGCAACCAGTTCAGCGACTGGGCGCCCGGCCTGGTGATGTTCGCCGGTGTGCTGATGCTGATCAACGGCATCATGGAGGCCTTCCGGGGCATCATGGCGGTCTCCAACGACGACCTCTTCGTCCACACCCCCCGCTACGTCTTCCGGTTCGACCTCACCGGCTGGGGCTGGGTCCACATCATCGTCGGCGTGCTGGTCGCGGTGACCGGCGCGTTCCTGCTCAAGGGCGCCGCCTGGGCCCGCTACGCCGGTATCCTCCTCACCTCGCTGAGTGCCCTCGACAGCTTCCTGGTCCTGCCGTACTTCCCGCTCTGGTCGCTCGTGGTGATCGCACTGGACGTCTTCATCATCTGCGCGCTCTGCGTCTACCGCCCCCAGGAGGGCACCCCGCTCTGACGACCCGGTGGCCCGCGCGCCCGTACCGTCTCAGCTCCGGGCCCGCCTCAGGTCCGGGCCCGCTGGGTGACCGCGATGCAGACCAGCACCACCACCGCCGTGACCGGTGCGGCCGCGGGCAGGTCCTCGCCCAGCAGCAGCACCGACCAGACCAGGGTCAACAGCGGCTGTGCGAGTTGCAGTTGGCTGGCCCTCGGCACCCCGATCTCCGCCATCCCCCGGTACCAGAGCACGAACCCGCCGAACTGCGACACCGCCGCCGTGTACGCCAGCCCGGTCAGCGCCTTCGCCCCGAGGTGGACCGGCTCGGCGGGCAGCGCGAGGGCGGTGGTCAGCAGCGTCACCGGCAGCGCGGCCACCACCGCCCAGGCGATCACCTGGGCGCCCGGCAGGTCCCGGGAGAGCCGCCCGCCCTCCGCGTACCCGGCCGCGCAGATCGCTACCCCGACGAACAGGAGCAGGTCCGCGACGGTCGGCCGACCGTCGCTCTGCAGCAGGGTGAAGCCGAGGACGGCCGCCGCCCCCGCCACCGCCGCCGCCCAGAACGCCCGGGACGGCCGACGGCCGGTGCGCAGCGCCGCGACCACCGCGGTGGCCAGCGGCAGGACACCGATGACGACAGCCGAGTGGGCGGTCGAGGAGGTCCGCAGGGCGAGCGTGGTCAGCAGCGGGAAGCCCAGCACACAGCCTCCCGACACCACCAGCAGGCCGGGCCAGTGCCGCCGCTTCGGCAGCGGGGCGCCGACGGCCGCCAGGTAGAGCGCGGCCAGCACCCCCGCCAGCGCTCCGCGCAGCCCGGTCGCGGTCCACGGCCCGAAGCCGGTCAGGGCCCACGCGGTGGCGGGGAAGCTGAGGGAGAAGGAGGCCACCCCGAGGGCGGCCAGGGCGGTGCCGGAGGCGGGGCTTCGCGGTGCTACCGCCGACGGGCGGGTAGCGCTATCTTGTGCCGTCATGAACGAGCGTAGCAGTGTGACCGAACTCGCCGACAGGCTGCGACGGGAGGTCGAGCGCTACCCGGAGGGGCGAAAGCTGCCGTCCAGCCGGGTGCTGGTGGAGCGCCACCAGGTCAGCCCGGTGACGGTCTCCCGGGCCATCGCGGTCCTCGCGGCCGAGGGCCTGGTGGTCTCCCGGCCGGGCGCCGGGGTGTTCCGGGCGGCGGCCTTCGCCGGGCGCCCGGCCGGCACCGCCGCGCCCGCCGCCCGTCCCGGCGACCTCTCCTGGCAGGAGGTCGCGCTCAGCGCCGACTCCGACCCCCGTGACCTGCTGGCCGCCCCGGTGTTCGCCACCCTCCGCGTGCCCCCGCCCGACGTCATCGACCTCAACAGCGGCTACCCGCACGCCTCGCTGCTGCCCGAACGCCTGCTGGCCACCGCCCTCGCCCGGGCCGGACGGCGCCCGGGCGCCTGGAACCGGCCGCCCACCGACGGCCTCACCGAGTTGCGCGGCTGGTTCGCCCGCGACATCGGCGGCACCGGCGGGCCGATCGGCGCCGGGGACGTCCTGATCACCTCCGGCGGCCAGGGCGGGCTCACCGTGGCCATGCGCTCGCTCGCCGCGCCCGGCGCGCCCGTCCTGGTGGAGTCGCCGACCTACTCGGGCATCCTGGCGGTCGTCCGCGCGGCCGGGCTGCGGCCCGTCCCCGTCCCGGTCGACGCCGACGGCGTGCGCACCGACCTGCTGGCCGACGCCTTCGAGGCCACCCGGGCGCGGGTCTTCGTCTGCCAGCCGCTGTTCCAGAACCCGACCGGCGCGGTGCTCTCCCCCACCCGGCGCTCCGAGGTGCTGCGGATCGCCCGGGCGGCCGGCGCGTTCGTCGTCGAGGACGACTTCGCCCGCCTGCTCGTCCACGCGGACGCCCCCGCGCTGCCGCGCCCGCTCGCCGCCGACGACCAGGACGGGGTCGTGGTGCACCTGCGGTCGCTGACCAAGGCCGCCTCGCCCAATCTTCGGGTCGGCGCGCTCACCGCGCGCGGCCCGGCCCTGGCCCGGCTGCGGGCCACCCAGGTGGTGGACAGCTTCTTCGTGCCCCGGCCGCTCCAGGAGGCGACGCTGGAACTGGTCGCCGACCCCGGCTGGGCCCGGCACCTGCGCGCCCTCGGGGCGGAACTGCGGACCCGCCGCACCGCCACCGTCGCCGCCCTGCAGCGCGAACTGCCCGGTCTGCTCGGCACCTACCGGCCCGGCGGCTACCACCTGTGGCTGCGGCTCCCGGACGGCGTCGACGACGGCGCCCTCACCGCCGCCGCCCTGCGCGCCGGCGTCCAGGTCACCCCCGGCCGCCCGTACCACGCGGCCGAACCCCCGGCCCCGCACCTGCGCCTCAGCTACGCGGCCGCCGAGAGCTCCGCGCACACCGCCGAGGGGATCCACCGCCTCCGCCGGGCCTACGAGGACCTGCCGGCCTGACCTCCGGCCCCGCGCGGAGCGCGGGCCTCAGCGCCCGTAGCCCGCCATCCGCTCCAACCGGGCGATGCGCTCCGCCATCGGCGGGTGGGTGGAGAAGAGCCGGGCGCCGGCCTCGCCGGGGCGGAAGGGGCTGGCGATCATCATGTGGCTGGCGGTCTGGATCTGCGGCTCCGGCGGGAGGGGCAGCCGGCGGGTGCCGGCGTCGAGCTTGCGCAGGGCGCCGGCCAGGGCGAGCGGGTCGCCGGTGATCCGGGCGCCGTCGGCATCGGCCTGGTACTCGCGGGAGCGGCTGACGGCCAGCTGGATGAGCCCGGCCGCCAGCGGGCCGAGGATCATGATGGCGAGCATGCCGAAGAGGCCGGGCCCGTCGTCGTCGTCGCTGCGACCGAAGGGGATCAGCCAGGCGAAGTTCACCAGGAACATCACCACCGAGGCGAGCGCCCCGGCGACCGAGGAGATCAGGATGTCCCGGTTGTAGACGTGGCTCAGCTCGTGCCCGAGCACACCCCGCAGCTCGCGTTCGTCCAGCAGCTGCAGGATGCCGTCGGTGCAGCAGACGGCCGCGTTGCGCGGGTTGCGGCCGGTGGCGAAGGCGTTCGGCGCGGGGGTCGGGGAGATGTAGAGGCGCGGCATCGGCTGGCGGGCCGCGGTGGAGAGCTCGCGGACGATCCGGTAGAGCCGTGGCGCCTCGATCTCGCTGACCGGCCGGGCCCGCATGGCCCGCAGCGCGAGCTTGTCGCTGTTCCAGTAGGCGTAGGCGTTGGTGCCGAGGGCGACCAGCAGGGCGATCACCAAGCCGGTTCGGCCGAAGAATCCGCCGATCACCAAGATGAGCGCCGAGAGGCCGCCGAGCAGGACGGCGGTCCTCAGTCCGTTGTGCCGGCGGTGCACGTCAGGCCCTCCAATGGTGCGGTGGGGAAGCCCTTTCTGCCTCGTCCCTCTTGCCCGGTCAACGGGTGGGGGCCTGGGCCTTGTTCCCTTGTGACCGGCGTGACACCACCGCGGCACCCCGCCGGGCCGGACCGCGGCGGCCGGCCGGGCGGGCGCGCGCTCAGAACAGGCTTCCGCCGGCGACCTGGAGGACCAGCTGCGGGGCGAAGGAGAGGACCACGGCCACCGAGGCGGTGAGCCCCAGCGTGGCGGTCAGGGTGGCCGGCAGCCGGCCTTCGGCCCCGGCCCCGCCGACCGGAGCGGCGCCCGGTTCGGCACCTTCCTCGGCACCCGGCGCCGGGGCGAACAGCCGGGTCGTCCAGAGCAGGTAGTAGTACAGCGCGACGACCACGTTGACGGCCATCACGACGGCCAGCCAGCCCAGCCCGGCGTCGACGGCCGCGCGGAACACCACGACCTTGCCGAACAGGCCGATCACGCCCGGGGGCAGCCCGGCCAGGCAGAGCAGGAAGAAGGCGAGCGCGAGGGCCGTCCAGCGGCGCCGGGCGAACAGGCCGCGGAAGTCGTCCACGCTGGTCCCGGCCCGGCGGCCGACCGCCGCGACCACGCCGAACGCGCCGAGGTTCACCACGCCGTAGATCAGCGCGTACGCGGCGGTGGCGCCGAGCGGATCGACCCCGGTGGGCGCGTAGCCGGCGGCGGCGAGCGGCACCAGCAGGTAGCCGGCCTGGCCGACGGACGACCAGGCGAGCAGCCGCACCGCGCTGTAGCGGGTGTCGAAGCGCTGGCGCAGCGCGCCGACGTTGCCCACCGTCATGGTGACGGCGGCCAGCACGGCGAGCGCCAGGCCCCAGGTGTGCGCGTACGGGCGGAAGGCGATGGTGGTGGCGAGCGCGAGGCCGGACAGGCCGGCCGCCTTGCCGACCACCGAGAGGTAACCGGCCACCGGCAGCGGGGCGCCGGTGTAGGTGTCGGGCACCCAGAAGTGGAACGGGACGGCGGCGACCTTGAAGGCGAAGCCGACCAGAGTCAGCACGGCGCCCGCCTCGGCCAGCGGCTTGAGCTGCCCGGGGGCGTGTTCCAGGCCCTGGGCGACGGCGCCGAGGTGCAGGCTGCCGCTGGCCGCGTAGACGAAGCCGACGCCGAGCAGCATCACGGCCGTGGCGGTGACGGAGGAGACGAAGAACTTGAGCGCGGCCTCGGCGCCCCGGCCGTCCCGGCGCAGCGCGACCAGGGCGAAGGCGGGCAGCGAGGCGACCTCCAGCGCGATCACCATGGTGGCGAGGTCGCGGGAGGCGGGCAGCAGCGCGGCACCGGTGGCGCTGGAGAGCAGCAGGAACCAGTACTCGCCGCCGGGCAGCTTCTCCTCCTCGACGGTGTGCGCGGAGAGCAGCGCGGCGATCAGCGCACCGCCGAGGGCGAGCAGCTGGAACACCAGGGCGAAGTGGTCGGCGACGTACGAGCAGCCCGCGTTGTCAGACCCCCCTGCTACGTTCTGCACACAGAAGGTCGCCCGGGGTGATCCCCCGGTGAGGGGGAGGAGTGCGATGAGGGCGAGGGCGAGTCCGGCCGCGGCGAGGCGGCCGAGCCACTTCCGGTGCCGCTCGGGCAGGAACAGGTCGGTGAGCAGGACGGCGAGGGCGGCCACCGCGGCGATCAGCGGGGGCGCGATCGCCACCCAGTCCACGGACTGGATCAGGCTGCCCGGGTTGGCTACGGCGAGGGAGGTCACAGTGTGCTGCCCCGTGGAGTGAGGTCCGAGTGCGGCGATCTGGGCTCCGAGCACGGTCAGCCACCCCCGAGGAGGTGCTTGACGGCGGGGTCGGAGAGGCCGAGCAGGAGCGCGGGCCAGAGGCCGGCGAGCAGGGTGAGGGCGGCCAGCGGCGTCCAGCTGACGGCCTCGTACGGGCGCATGTCGGCGACCTGCTCCACCGGGGCGGGCTGCTTGGGGTCGCCCATGCAGACGCGCTTGACCACGATCAGCAGGTAGGCGGCCGTGAGGAGGGTACCGAGACCGGCCAGGACCATGTAGGTGACGAACGCGGGGCGCGACAGGCCGTCGGCCGGGTCGAACGCGCCGAACATGGCGAGCAGCTCGCCCCAGAAGCCGGCCAGGCCTGGCAGGCCGAGGCTGGCGACGGCGGCGAAGGCGAGCAGCGCGCCGATCCGCGGGGCGCGGCCGTACAGGGCGGCGCCGGTGGCGCCGGAGAGGGTGTCGAGGTCCGCCGTGCCGTAGCGGTCCTTGAGGGCGCCGACGAGGAAGAACAGCAGACCGGTGATCAGACCGTGGGCGATGTTGGCGAACAGCGCGCCGTTGACGCCCACCGGAGTGAGGGAGGCGATGCCCAGCAGCACGAAGCCCATGTGGCCGACGGAGGAGTACGCGATCAGGCGCTTGAGGTCGCCCTTGGCGCCGGGGCGGGCCAGCGCCAGACAGGCCAGTGATCCGTAGACGATGCCGACGGCGGCGAACGCGCCCAGGTAGGGGGCGAGCGTCGCGGTGCCGTCGGGCACGACCGGGAGGAGGACGCGGACCAGACCGTACGTGCCCATCTTCAGCAGCACGCCGGCGAGCAGCACCGAGCCGACCGTCGGAGCGGCGGTGTGCGCGTCCGGGAGCCAGCTGTGCAGCGGCCAGGCCGGGGCCTTGACCGCGAGCCCGACCATGATCGCCAGGGCGGCGATCACCTGGGTGGTGTGGCTCAGGCCGTTGCCGTGCGCGGCGGCCAGGGCCTGCATGTCGAAGGTCCCGGCCTTGCTGCCGATCAGCAGGAAGCCGAGCAGCATCACGGCCGAGCCGAGCAGCGTGTACAGGATGAACCGGTTGGCGGCCGGGGCCTTCGCGCCGCTCCCCCAGCGGGCGATCAGGAAGTACATCGGGATCAGCACGATCTCGAAGGCCAGGAAGAAGAGCAGGAGGTCCAGCACCGCGAAGGTGGCGAGCATGCCGACTTCGAGGAGGAGGAACAGCCCGACGAAGGCCTTCGCCGACGGACGGCGCCCATCAGCGGCCTCGCCCCGGGCGTCCCCGCCCGGCAGCCGCTTCTCCGAGTACAGCGCGCAGAGGAAGGTGAGCAGTGCGGTCAGCACGATCAGCGGCAGCGAGACGCCGTCCACGCCGAGGTGGAGGCGCACGTTGAGGGCCGGGATCCAGGACACGTCGGTGGTGGCCTGCATCCGGGCGGGTTCGTCGTGGTCGAATCCGGCCGCCAGGGCGACGGTGAGCAGCAGCACCGCGCCGGTGACGACGGTGTTCAGCCGCAGCGCCCGCCGGTCGGCGGCGGCCGGCTCCCGGCCGAACGCCGGCGCCAGGGTGAGCGCGGCGCCGAGCAGCGGCAGCACCAGGAGGGCGATGAGGACTGCGTTCATCGGGGGCTCCTACGGGCGGCGGTCGGAATCGGGGGAACCGGGGAGAGGGGGTACGGCATCCGCTACACCGCCACCAGGACGGCCAGCAGGACGACGCCGGCGAGCAGCGCGCTGAGGTAGGTCTGCGCGTTGCCGGTCTGCGCGAGCCGGACGGCCCGGCCGAGCAGGTTGGCGCCGACCCCGCTGCCTCGCACGTAGGTCTCGACGACCTCGCGGTCGAGGAAGCGGACCAGCCGGGCGGCGGAGGTCACCGGGCGGACGAACAGCGCGTGGTACAGCCGGTCGACGCCGAAGCCGTGCCGGGCCGGGCCGAACAGCGGGCCAAGCAGGGTGCGCCCGGGGTCGGCGACGATCACCTCGGCGGCCGGGGCTCCGGCCTGCTCGGGCACCCGGCCGGCGTCGGCCGGGGCCGGGCGGCCGGTGGCCAGCCGCGCGGTCGCCGAGCGCCAGGCGCCGTACGCCGCGAGCACGCCGACCACGGCGAGCCCGGTGCCGATGACGGCGGTGACGGCCGAGGGGCGCAGCGAGCCGCCGTCCAGCAGCGCGGGCAGCCAGTCCGAGCGCAGCCCGGCGACGCCGAAGCCCATGGTCGGGATGGCCAGCACCCAGAGCGGCCAGCGCATCGCGGGCGGCTCGGCGGTGGCCGGGTCGGCCTCGTCGAGCTCTGGCGAGTACGGCGCGTCCGCCTCGTGCCCGGCCGCAGGCGCCACGGCCTGCGACGCTGCGGCCTGCGACGCCCCGGCAGCCTGCGCCCCTTCAGCCTGCGGGCTGTGGAAGCTGACCAGGAAGAGCCGGGTCGCGTACGCGGCGGTGAGCAGCGCGGTGAGTCCGGCGGAGATCAGCACGATCCACCCGGCGGCCTCCGGCACGGCCGAGGCCGGGCCGAGCCCGTTGGTGAGCGCCTCGCCGTTGGCGGCGTGCTCGGCGGCGGTCAGCACCGCCTCCTTGCTGAAGAAGCCGGAGAACGGCGGCAGCCCGACCAGGGCGACGAGCGCGATGCCCATCGTCCAGTAGGCGTCCAGGACGCGCTTGCGCAGCCCGGGGATCCGGGACATCGCGGAGATCGAGTTGGTGTGCGCGGCGTGGATCACCACGCCGGCGGCCAGGAACAGCAGCGCCTTGAAGGCGCCGTGGCTGACCAGGTGGAAGACGGAGGCCTCGCGGTCGCCGGCGGCCAGCGCCCCGGCCATGTAGCCGAGCTGGCCGACGGTGGAGTAGGCGAGCACCCGTTTGAGGTCGTCCTGGGCGAGCGCGCAGAGTGCCGAGCCGATCATCGTCACGGCGGCCATCACGGCCAGCACGACCAGCGCCGCACCCGACAGCAGGAACACCGGCAGCAGCCGGGCGACCAGGTAGATGCCGGCCGCGACCATGGTGGCGGCGTGGATCAGCGCGGAGACCGGCGTCGGGCCGGCCATGGCGTCCGGGAGCCAGGTGTGCAGCGGGAACTGCGCGCTCTTGCCGGCCACCCCGGCGAGCAGCAGCAGGGCGATCAGCGTCGGGTGGCCGAGCCGCCCGTCGGTCGCGGCGGCCAGCACGTCGGGGATCCGGAAGCTGCCGGCGTCCGCGCCGAGCAGGAAGATCCCGAACAGGAACGGCACGTCGCCGAGCTTGGTGACCAGGAAGGCCTTGAGCGAGGCCGAGCGGGCGTCCTCGGTCTCCCAGTGGTGGCCGATCAGGAAGTACGAGCAGATGCCCATGACCTCCCAGCCGACCAGCAGCACGATCAGGTCGCCCGAGTAGACCACCAGGAACATCGCCGCGGTGAACAGCGAGACCAGCGCGGCGTACGACGGGTAGCGCGGGTCCTTCCTGAGGTACGCGGTCGAGTAGACCTGCACGCAGGTGGCGACCAGGCCGACCAGCACGGAGATCAGCGAGCTGAAGCCGTCCAGGTGGAGGGCGAGCGCGATGTCCGGGCCGCCGGTCGGGGTGAGCCGGGTGGCGGCGTCCAGCGCTTGGCCGGTGCCGAGCTGGAGGGCGACGACCAGGGCGAGCACGGCCGAGACGGCGACCGGCACGATGGCCAGCGGCCGGGCCAGGCCGGGCGCCTTCTTGCCGACGGCCAGGGTCGCGGCGGCCCCGAGTGCGGGCAGCGCGGGGACGAGGGCGGGCAGGGCGAGGTTCATACGGCGGCCTGGCCCTTCAGCGCCTCGGCTCCGGCCGGCGTCTCCTCGGCGAGCGGCTCCGCCGGATCGCCGAGCGCGGTGGCCCGGTCGATGTCCGCGGTGCCCCGGGCCCGGAACAGCAGCAGGACGATGGCGAGCCCCAGCCCGATCTCGGCGGCGGCGACGGTGATGGTGAACAGGGTGAGCGCCTGGCCGGCGTGCAGCGAGTCGCGCAGCCAGGTGTCGAAGGCGACCAGGTTGAGGTTGACGGCGTTGAGCATCAGCTCGACGGACATCAGGACCAGGACGGCGTTGCGCCGGGCGAGCACGCCGTACACGCCGACGCTGAACAGCAGCGCGGCGAGGACGACGGGGTAGGCGAGGTGCATCAGCTCTCCTCCGACGCGGACGGCGCAGCCTCTGCGGCCGCCGGGCTCTCCGGCGCAGGCCGGGGCACGGTGGCGGCGACGGTCCCGTTCGAGCCCACCGGCCGGCCGGCGCGCAGCCGGCCCGCCCGGGGCGGCGGCACCCGCCGCTTCGACCCGCGCGACAGCACGATCGCGCCGACCAGCGCCGCCAGCAGCAGCACGGAGAGGGCTTCGAAGGGCAGCACCCAGTGGCGGAACAGGCTCGCCCCGGTGACGGCGGCCGAGCCGCCCCCCGCGCCGAGGTCGATCCAGGAGGTCCGGAAGGCGTCGACGACCAGCGTCACCAGTGTCCCGGCCGAGGCGAGCGCCACGGCCAGGGCCACCCAGCGGTTCTTGGAGTCGGCGTCCGGCGAGCGCCCGATCGGTGCCTTGGTGAGCATCAGCCCGAACAGCACCAGGACGATCACCGAGCCGAGGTAGATCAGCACCTGCACCCAGGCGATGAACTCGGCGGTGAGCAGCAGGAACTCCACCGCCAGCCCGCCCAGCGCGACCACCAGCCAGAGCGCGGCGTGCACCAGCTGCTTGGTGCTGACGGCGACCACGGCCGAGCCGAGCACGGCGATGCCGACCAGCAGGAAGACGATCTCCACCCCGGTCGGGGACAGGAACGAACGGGCGGCCGGCTCCAGCGAGCCGGTCGCCGCGAGCAGGGTGGCGGCGTTCACTGGGCCTCCCCCTCATCCGAGGCCGCCGAGGCGGCTGCGGCGGCTGCGGCGGCCAGCTTGTCCGCAGCCTTGCGCGCGGTGGCGATCTCCTTGGGCTCCTCGGCCGCCGGGTCCAGCGCCGGCGGCGCCGGGACGGTCCACATCCACTCGCGGAGCTTGTCCCGCTCGTGGGTCAGCTCCAGGATGTCGGTCTCGGCGTACTCGAACTCGGGCGACCAGAACAGCGCGTCGAAGGGGCACACCTCGATGCAGATCCCGCAGTACATGCAGAGCGAGAAGTCGATGGCGAACCGGTCCAGCACGTTACGGGTGCGGGCCCGCGCGTTCGGCTCGGCGGCCGGCAGCGTCTCCTTGTGGGAGTCGATGTAGATGCACCAGTCCGGGCACTCGCGCGCGCAGAGCATGCACACCGTGCAGTTCTCCTCCAGCAGCGCGATGACGCCGCGCGAACGCGGCGGCAGCACCGGCTGCACATCGGGGTACTGCGCGGTGACGGTCTTCTTCGTCATCGTCCGCAGGGTCACGGCCAGGCCCTTGGCCAGGCCGGCACCGGGAAAACTCATGAGATCGCCACCTTGATGACGCCGGTCAGGGCCAGCTGGACGAGGGCGAGCGGGATCAGCACGGTCCACGCGAAGCGCATCAGCTGGTCCTCGCGCAGACGCGGGTAGGTGACCCGCAGCCAGATGACCACGAAGGCCAGCGCGAAGGTCTTCAGGATCATCCAGAGCCAGCCGAGCTGGTCCGCCAGCGGGCCGTGCCAGCCGCCCAGGAAGAGCACCGCGGTCAGCGCCGACACCACCAGGATGCCCACGTACTCGGACAGCAGGAACAGTGCGAAGCGCAGGCCCGTGTACTCGGTGTACGCGCCGAAGATGATCTCCGAGTCGGCGACCGGCATGTCGAACGGCGGGCGCTGGAGCTCGGCCAGACCGGCCGTGAAGAACACGAACGCGCCGATGAGCTGCCAGGGCAGCCAGTACCACTCCCAGGCGTCCACGATCCCGGGCAGCGAGAGCGTGCCGGCGGCCATCGCCACCGAGGCCGCCGCCAGCACCATCGGCAGCTCGTACGACATCAGCTGCGCGGCCGTGCGCAGGCCGCCGAGCAGCGAGAACTTGTTCGCCGAGGCCCAGCCGGCCATCAGCTTGCCGATCACGCCGACACCCATCACGGCCAGCACGAAGAACAGGCCGGCGTCGATCGCCTGGCCGACGAAGCCGTTCGGGCCGACCGGGATCGCCAGCAGCACGAAGAGGTACGGCAGCAGCGAGACGGCGGGCGCCAGCTGGAAGATCCGGCGATCCGCCCCGGCCGGGACGATGTCCTCCTTCTGCGCGAACTTCACGCCGTCCGCGACGAGCTGCGCCCAGCCGTGGAAGCCGCCCGCGTACATCGGGCCGAGCCGGCCCTGCATGTGCGCCATGACCTTGTGCTCGGTCTGGCCGATGACCAGCGGGAAGGTGAGGAAGACGACCAGGGTGGCGACGCAGCGCAGCACCGTGTCGAGCAGGTTCACGCGCCGTCTCCGTCCTGGCCGGCCGGTCCGGCCGACGTCTCGTCCTGCCCGCCCGCAGGCGCGGCGGGCTTCGTCGGCTCGGCGGGCGACTGCTCCTCGGCAGGCTCCTCCGCAGGCTTCGCGGGCTCGGCCGGGGCCTGCGCCTCGGCGGGCTTCGCGGGCTCGTCGTGCGCGGGCACCGGGTTGTGCCAGGGCGCGTCCGAGGACCGGGTCCGCGGCGACGCCGAGCCCTCGGCCTTCGGCTCGGCAGGCGCAGCGGCCTCGGCAGCCTCGGCGGGCGCCGGCTCCGCAGCCTGGCTGACCGATCCGTCGGACACCGACCTGACCCGGCGCGGCCGGTCCGCCCGCACCACGGGCGCCGCCTCGCCGGCAGCCGGAGCAGCGGCCGAAGCAGCGCTCGGAGCAGCAGCCGGAGCACCGGCACCAGCAGCCTCGGCCCCCGCCTGACTCGCCGACCCCTCCGCCACCGTCCTGGTCCGCCGCGGCCGGTCCGCCCGCACCGCCGCACCCTCGGCACCGGCAGCAGCACCGGCCCCAGCACCAGCAGCACCAGCACCAGCACCCGCAGCCCGGGGCGTCCGCCCGGCCGCGCCCGCCGCCCGCGCACCGCGCGCGGGCCGCTCGGCGACCGGCGGCAGGGTGCCCTTCAGCGGCCCCCACTCGTTCGGGTCCGGCACCCCGGCCGGCTGCATCTTGCGCCGGGCGGGCCCGTCGCCGTGGTCCGACTCGCCCGGCTCCTTGGCGCCCGGCCAGGCCTTGGCGACCCGGGCCGCGAGCACGAACTCCTTGCGCAGCGGGTACCCCTCGAAGCCGTCCGGCAGCAGCAGGGTGGCGAGGTAGGGGTGTCCGGGGAAGTCGATGCCGAACATCTCGTGGGTCTCGCGCTCGTGCCAGGCGGCGCCCGCGTAGACCGGGACGGCGGTGGGCAGCGCGGCCTTGTCCCGCGGCACCCGGGTGCGCAGCGCCAGGTGGCGCACGCCCGGGGCGTCGGCGGAGGCGAGGTGGGCGACCACGGAGAAGCCCTCGGCCAGTTCGTCGACGGCGCTCAGCCAGTCGAAGTAGCCCAGGCCAAGCGTGTCGCGGGCACTGGTGAGCGCCTCGATCCAGTGCTCGGCGGGGACGTCGACGGTGACCAGCCCGTAAGCCTCGGCGCCGGTCGCCCACTCCCCGACCGACGCCGCGTACTGCTCGGCGGAAGTCACGAGACCCCTCCCTCGGTCGAAGGCCCCGTCACCAGCGGGCGGCGCAGCGCCGCCGCGGGCGCGGTGTAGCGGTCGGGCAGCGACTCGGCGGCGATCTTCTCCTGGAGCTTGAGGATGCCCTGGAGCAGCGCCTCGGGCCGGGGCGGGCAGCCGGGCACGTAGACGTCGACCGGGATGATCTGGTCCACGCCCTTGGTCACCGAGTAGGAGTCCCAGTACGGGCCGCCGGAGTTGGAGCAGGCGCCGAAGGAGATGACGTACTTCGGCTCGGGCATCTGCTCGTAGAGGCGCTTGACGGCGGGCGCCATCTTGTCGGTCACCGTCCCCGAGACGATCATCAGGTCGGCCTGACGGGGTCCGGGCGCGAACGGAATGACACCCATCCGGATGAAGTCGTGTTTGGCCATGGACGCGGCGATGAACTCGATCGCGCAACAGGCCAGGCCGAAGTTGAAGCACCAGAGGCTGTAGCGGCGGCCCCAGTTGAGCACGACCTTGACCGGGTCGGGCGCGAGCCGGGCCAGCGGGCCGATGCCACGGCGCTCGACGGCGCCGGGGCGCGACGGGTCCGGGAGGCCGAGCGGGACCGGGCCGCCCTGGGCGCCGTGCGAGTGGGTGTGCGTCACGTCCATTCCAGAACGCCCTTCTTCCAGGCGTAGAGCAGGCCGACCGCGAGGAAGCCGATGAAGAGGAACATCTCGATCAGCGTTCCGGCGCCGTACCCGGCGGTGGCGAAGACCGTCGCCCACGGGAACAGGTAGATCGCGTCGACCGCGAAGATCACGTACAGGAAGGCGTACACGTAGTAGCGGATCTGGGTGTGCGCCCAGTCCTCGCCCACCGGGTCCACCCCGCACTCGTAGGCGAGGAGTTTCTCGGGCGAGTAGACCACCGGCCGCAGCAGTCGGTTGGCCGTGAACGCCACGGCGACGAAGAGCACCCCGACGACGGCCAGCAGGCCCATCGCGGCGTACGCGTCGAAGTAGCCGCCGCCGACCGCCGGGTCGGCCGCGACGGCAGCCGCATGCTGCCCCTCCATGCCTTCGCCCTCCACCTCGGCCGTGAACAGCCCCTCAAGGCAGTTCTACGACGTTTCCTCGCACGGTCATAATCATGGCCAATGCGTGAGTCTAAGGGGACGGCTCCGCTCCGCCCGAACCCTGCCCGCTCCGCAAGACGTCCGGTGGACACTCCCGCGAGCACCGGGCAGTGGCCCGACGACCAGGACGGGGGTAGGGATAACCCCCGTCCCGGAAGATGTATCACCCCCATGGCATCTTCCGCCCCGGGTTCGGGAAGCTTGGTCCACCAGCTCGACCAAGAGGGACGGTAGATCCAGATGAAGCCGCTGCACCGCCGCACCGTGGACGCCATCAAGGAGCAGGACGCTCAGATGGGCCGCTCGCCGCTGTACGGTGCGCGGATGTGGCGGCAGGTCGGCCAGCTGCTGCTCAACCTGCCGCTCGGCGTCGCCGGCTTCGCGCTCACCGCCATCACGCTCACGGCCGGGCTGGGGATGTCGATCACCGTGGTCGGCCTGCCGCTGCTGGCCGGCGGGCTGGCCGTCTCCCGCGCCCTGGGCGGGCTGGGCCGCCGGCGGGCCCGGGCGGCGTACGACTCCGCGATCCACGAGCCGGAGCCGGTGCAGCCGCGCCGGCCGGGGGTGGTGGGCTTCACCATCGCCCACCTGACCGACCTGCTGAACTGGCGCTCGGCGCTCTACAACGTGCTGATGCTGCCCTGGGGCATCCTGAGCTTCACGGTGACCCTGGTCGCGGTCACCGTGATGTGGCCGGTGCTGCCCTGGGTGATCCGGGCGCTGGCGGCGATCGACCGGATCCTGATCGAGTCGCTGCTCTTCCCGGGTGCCCTGGCCGAGCGGGTGCGCGAGCTGGAGGACGACCGAGGCACGGTGGTCGACACCGCCGCCGCCGACCTGCGCCGGATCGAGCGCGACCTGCACGACGGCGCCCAGGCCCGCCTGGTCGCGCTGGCCATGGACCTGGGCATGGCCAAGGAGCGGCTGCGCGAGGTCGAGACCGAGGACGACGTGGCGGCCGCCACGAAGATGGTCGACAACGCGCACGGCGAGGTGAAGCTGGCCCTCCAGGAGCTGCGCGACCTGGCCCGGGGCATCCACCCGGCGGTGCTCACCGACCGCGGCCTGGACGCGGCCCTGTCCGCGGTCGCCGCCCGCTGCACCGTCCCCGGCGGGGTCAAGGTGAACGTCGACCTGAAGGGGCCGGACGGCCAGGCCGAGCGCCCGGACTCGGCGGTCGAGGGCATCGCGTACTTCACCGTCAGCGAGCTGCTGACCAACGTCTCCAAGCACGCCGGGGCCCGCACCGCCTCGGTCGACGTCTGGCGCTCCGACAACCAGCTGATGGTGCTGGTCCAGGACGACGGCAAGGGCGGCGCCGCGCCCTACCCGGGCAGCGGCCTGGCCGGGCTGACCGAGCGGATCCGCGCGGTGGATGGCGTGCTCCTGGTGCAGAGCCCGGAGGGCGGCCCGAGCAGCATCACCGTCGAACTTCCCTGGCGCACCCGCACCGCCCGCCGCTGAACCGGAGCGCGGCACGGCGCCGGGACCTCGTCGAGGCAGTGACGAGGTCCCGGCGCCGGTCCGGTGGGGCGGCCGGTCCGCGGAGCCCTTGCGCGGCGTGCGGCCCGGCCGGACGGGCCCCTAGGGGGTCTCCAGGGTGCCGAGGGTGACGTCGGCGGTCTGGCTGCTGCCGTCCCTGGTGTAGGCGACGGTGGCCTTGTCGCCCGGGGTGAGCGAGGCGAGCGCGGTGGTGAGCGCGTTCAGCGAGTCGACCGCGGCGTCCCCGATCTTGGTGATCACGTCGCCGGCCTGCATCCCCGCCGAGGCGGCCGGGCCGCCCGCGGTGACCGCCACGATGACCGCGCCGGCAGGCTTGAACTGCTGGTTGAAGCTGGTCCGGGCGGTGATGCCGAGCGCGGCCCGGCCGGAGTTGGTGACCTTGCCCTGCTTGATCAGCTGGTCGGTGATGTTGGTGATGGTGGACGCCGGGATGGCGAAGCCGATGCCGGGCGCGGCCGCGCCGTTGGCCTCGGGCTCCGTCGCCGCGAGCGTGTTGATGCCGATCACCTGGCTGTCCAGGTTGACCAGCGCGCCGCCGCTGTTGCCCGGGTTGATCGCGGCCGAGGTCTGCACCATGTTGCCGATGGTGGCGCCGGGCGAGCCGCCGCCCCTAGGCTCGGAGACGGTCCGTCCGGTGGCCGAGACGATGCCCTGGGTGACGCTGCTGGAGAGGCCGAGCGGGCTGCCCATGGCCAGGGTGATCTGGCCGAGCTGGACCTTGCCGGAGTCGCCGAAGGCGGCCGGCTTGAGGCCGCTCGGCGGGCTGCTCAGCTTGATCACCGCGAGGTCGGTGTCGGGGTAGCTGCCGACCAGGGTGGCGTCCAGCGACTTGGTGCTGTTGGCGAGGGTGACGGTGAAGGTGGTCGCGGTGCCCACCACGTGGGCGTTGGTGACGATGTCGCCCTTGTCGTCGTAGACGATCCCGGAGCCGAGGCTGTCGCCGGTGGTGATCTGCACCACCGAGGGCAGCACGTCGGCGATGACCCGCTGGTAGTCGTCCTGCAACTGGTTCCCGTCGGCCGACCGCGCGGGGGCCGACGAGGCCGGCCTGGCCGAGCCGGAGCCCGACGGGGAGCCCGCGGCCGACGAGGCGGACGTGGAGGAGCCGCTGCTGCACCCGGCCAGCGCCAGCGCGGTCAGTACGGCCACCGCGCCGGGTACGAGCAGCCGGCCGTGGACCGTCCTGGGTCCGGTCGGCCGGGGCCCGGCCGGCAGGGGGCGGGCGTGTTCCTTCTTTCGGCTCACCTGGCTGCCTCCGATTCGTCACCACGCTGGGAGCACGGAAATCTTTGTCAGCATTTCACCGATTTGTCCGATTTGACGGCTCGACTCGCCCGGCACTCACCACGGAAACCCGAACACCCTAGAATCGGCCCATGACTTGGTTGATCACCGGCGGTGCCGGATACATCGGCGGGCACGTCGTCCGCCAGCTGCTCGACGCCGGTGAGCGCGTCGCCGTCCTGGACGACCTCAGCACCGGCGACGCCTCCCGCCTGCCGGAGGGCGTCGCCCTGGTCGAGGGCTCCACCCTGGACCGGGCCGTCCTGGACGCCGCCATCCGCGAGCACGCGATCGAGGGCATCCTGCACTTCGCCGCCAAGAAGCAGGTCGGCGAGTCCGTCGAGCAGCCGTTCTTCTACTACCGGGAGAACATGATCGGCCTGCAGACCGTCCTGGAGGCCGCCGCCGAGGGCGGGGTCAAGCGCTTCCTCTTCTCCTCCTCCGCCGCCGTCTACGGCATGCCGGACGTCGACCTGGTCACCGAGTCGACCCCGTGCGCCCCGATGAGCCCGTACGGCGAGACCAAGCTGGCCGGCGAGTGGCTGGTCGCCGCGGCCGGGAAGGCCCACGGCATCTCCACCGTGGCGCTGCGCTACTTCAACGTGGCCGGCGCGGCCTCCCCCGAGCTGTCCGACACCGGGGTCTTCAACCTGATCCCGATGGTCTTCGAGCGGCTCACCGCCGGCGAGGCCCCGCGGGTCTTCGGCGACGACTACCCGACCCAGGACGGCAGCTGCGTCCGCGACTTCATCCACGTCTCCGACATCGCCTCGGCCCACGTCGCCGCCGCCAAGCGGCTGGCCGCCGACCCGGCCGGCGAGACCTCGCTGGTGCTCAACATCGGCCGCGGCGAGGGCGTCAGCGTCAAGGAGATGCTGGAGGTGATCGGCAAGGTCACCGGTTACGACACCACCCCCGAGGTGACCCCGCGCCGCGCCGGCGACCCCGCGCGGGTGGTGGCCTCGGCCGACCTGATCCGCCGCGAGCTGGGCTGGGGCGCCCGCCATGACGTGGCGGAGATGGTGGCCTCCGCGTGGGACGGCTGGTGCAGCCGCCACCCCGGGGCCCGCAAGGCCTGACCGGACGCGTCCGACGGCGGCGGGGCGCCCGCCCCGCCGCCGCGCCGGTTCAGCGTGCCGGGACGGCCGTGCCGTAGAAGGCGTCCAGCGCGTACACGCAGCGGTCCTTGGAGCCGACGAAGACCCGGCCGCCGACCGCGACCGGCGAGCCGGTCAGCTCGCCCTTGGTGCCGAGCTCCCAGCGCAGCTGACCGCTCGCCAGGTCCAGGGTGTGCAGCGAGTGGTCCCGGCTGCCCAGGTGCACCAGGCCGTCGGCCACCGCCGGGGAGCCGACGATCTCGCCGCGCGCCGTGTAGCGCCAGCGCTCCCGGCCGCTCGCCGCCTCGAAGGCGTACAGCACCCCGCCGCTGCCGACCAGCACCATGCCGTCCCCGACCACCACCGGCTCGGCGCCCTGGCGGTTGCCGGTGACCCCGCGCCAGCGGTCCCGGCCGGTGGCCGCGTCCAGCGCGTACACCGTCCCGAGGTAGTCGGCCACGTAGACCGCGTCGGCGTCCAGCGCGGGCGGAGTGAACAGCACCACCGGGGCCTCGAAGCGCCAGCGCTCGGCCCCGCTGGCCGCGTCCAGCGCGTACACCCTGGAGCCGGCCGTCACGTACAGCACGCCGCCGCGCTCGACCGGGTGCGAGGGCACGTCCTCGCCGACCGGGAAGGACCAGCGCAGGCCGGCGCCGTGCGGGTCGATGCAGCGCAGCCGCCCGGCCCCGTAGTAGTAGGCCGCGCCGGCCACCAGGACCGGTCCGGACTGCGGGTTCTCGTAGTCCTGCTGGGCGTCGTCGGCCCGCCACAGCTCGGCGCCGCTGGCGGCCGAGCGCAGCTGGACGCCGCCGCCGCGGACGCCGCAGCACAGCACCCCGTCGGCGGCGGAGAGCGAGTAGACCCAGCCGTCCAGTGAGGTGCGCCAGCGCTCGGTGCCGTCCGCGACGTCCACGGTGTACAGGTGCGGGCCGTCGGCCGCGTGCACCCGGCCGGCGTCCACCGCGAGCGCCCAGGCGACGTCCCGGGTCTTGTAGCGCCGCTCGCCGGAGGCGATGTCCAGCGCGTGCACCTCGAAGCTGGAGACGAAGAGCGTGCCGTCGGCGACCACGGGGGTGCCCCAGACGTCGTTGGACATCCGGAACCGCCAGGGGCGCCAGCGGGCGGCCGGCACCGGCGGCGGGGTGACCCGGCGGACCCAGTCGGTCTCGGCCGGGGCGGTGCCCGGGCCGGTCTGCTCGTGCTCGGCCCGCGGCCCGGGGCCTATCCGCACCGAGGCTCCGGACAGCCGCACCTCGACGGCCCCGCCGCCGCCCGGCGCGCGGTGCTTGTTGGGGGAGGCGATCTTCGCGGTCGGGATCTCGCCGTCGGACACCGGGCCCCGCCGCGGCCCCGTGTGCACCGGCCCGGACGGCGGCGGCGCGTGCCCCCCGCCCGGGCGGGTGCGCGGGTCGTCCAGGCCGGGGCGCTGCACCGGGACCGGCTGGTGCGGCTGCGGCGGCTGGTGGGGCTGGAGCGGGCCGGCCTGCGGCGGCCCGGCCGGGGGCGGCGGCGCGCCGGCCGGCAGCTGGACGGCCCGGGGCGGCACGCTCGGGCGGCGGCCACGCTTGCGCTCGATCAGCTCCAGCGCGTTCACGGGGAGCCAGTCGCCGACCTCGCCGGCGGCGTCGTCCCGGGAGAACAGGTGCGGGGCCAGTTCGGCCTGGATCTGCGCCGGGCTGGGCCGGTGCTCGGGCGAGGGCCGCATGCAGGCGCGGACCAGGTCCATCAGCTCGCGCGGCATCCCGGACAGGTCCGGCTCCTCGCGCAGCAGCTGGAACACCGTCTCGACCGGGTTGGAGCCGCCGAAGGGCGGGTGCCCGGTCGCGCAGAACACCATCAGCGAGCCGAGCGAGAAGACGTCGCTGGCGCCCCGGACGTTACGGCTGTCCTTGGCCTGCTCGGGGGACATGTAGGCGGGGGTGCCGACCGCGACGTTGGTCATGGTGAGCCGGGTGCTGGAGACGCCGGAGGCGATGCCGAAGTCGATCACCTTCGGGCCGTCCTCGACCACCAGCACGTTGGAGGGCTTGAGGTCCCGGTGGATCAGCCCGGCCGCGTGGATGGACTGCAGCGCCTCGGCGATGCCCGCGATCAGCCAGCGGGTGGCGTCCACCGGCAGCGGACCGCACTCCTCGACCAGGTCCTCCAGGGAGGGGGCCGGGATGTACGCGGTGGCCAGCCAGGGCACCCGGGCGTCCGCGTCGGCGTCCACCACGGCCGCGGTGTAGAAACCGCCGACCGTCTTGGCCGCCTCGATCTCGCGGGCGAAGCGGACGCGGAACAGCTCGTCCTCGGCCAGTTCCGCCCGGACGGTCTTGATGGCCACCCGCCGGCCGGAGGCGGAGCGCGCCAGGTAGACCAGCCCCATCCCACCCGCGCCGAGCCGCCCCAGCACCTCGAAGGGCCCGATCCGCCTCGGATCGTGCGCCGTCAGCTGGTCCACTCCGCTGCCACCTCCCCGTTTTCCGCACCCGCCGCGTGGTGCCGGACCCGATTCTCCAATGCCGCCCGGCCCATCTCCAACCTCCCCCGCCCAGAGCCGACGGCGGCCCCGGGAGCGCCGCCGTCCGGCCGGTGATGACGGAACGGCCGGATTCTGACGCCCGTTCCGGCCGCGGTTTGCACCCGGACGCCCGGACCCTCCACTTCGGCGCCGATCTTCCGACGCCGCCGATCGTCACGCTCTGTCACTCGACCACCCCTCAGCGGACTCGCCGTCACGCTGTGGGGTCAAAGGCACACGGGGGGGCTTCAACGACACCTGCGGAGCGCGGTGAATATCCGTCCGAAGTGGTTCATGCCCCTATAGCAACCCCCCGTGCGGAGTAATAGTCGCATCACCGAATCGCGCCAAGATCGTGCCACGGTAAGCTGACGGCATGACAGGACAAGTTCGCACCGTCGACGGTCGCGTCGCCGGGCGACGCGGACAGGAAACGCGGCAGAAGCTGCTCGACTGCCTCCGCGAGATGCTCAGCACGTCGCCGTACCGGGACGTCAAGGTCATCGACGTCGCCCGTATGGCGGGTACCTCCCCCGCGACCTTCTACCAGTACTTCCCGGATGTCGAGGGCGCTGTCCTCGAAATCGCCGAGGAAATGGCCAAGGACGCCGACACCCTCAAAGAGCTGGTGGCCGGAAAGTCCTGGGCAGGGAAGTCCGGTCCGACCACTTCGGAAGAACTGGTCGACGGATTCCTCGCCTTCTGGCGCAAGAACGACGCCATTCTCCGAGTGGTCACGCTCGGTGCCGCCGAAGGGGACAAGCGGTTCTTCAAGATCCGCATGACGGTCCTCAACGCGGTCGCCAAGCCGCTCGCGGAGGCCGTCAAGGAACTCCAGGCGAAGGGCCAGGCCGACAAGTCGCTCGACCCGAACGCCGTCGCCGGGGCCCTGGTCTCGCTGCTCGCCTCGGCGGCCGAGCACCAGAAGGCCTTCACCTCCTGGGGCGTCAAGGTCAAGGACCTCAAGCCCAACCTCGCTCCCCTGGTGTACCTGGGCGTCACCGGCAAGAAGCCGCCCAAGTAGACCATCCGCTCAACCGACCATCCGCTCCGCGCGCAGCCCCGGCCTCCTGTCCGGGGTACGACGGACGGCGGCCGTGTCCTCGGGGGAGGTCCGCCGACGTACCGCACGCGCGCCAGACATGCCGGTGGGCGGGCACCCCTCACACAGGGTGCCCGCCCACCGGCATGTTCGCGTTGCGGCCCCTCAGGGGCCCTCGGACGCCCGGCTCCGCGCCGTCAGGGGCAGCGGACCACCTGGCCGGCGTAGGCGAGCCCGCCGCCGAAGCCGAAGAGCAGGACCGGGTCGCCCGGGGACAGCTCGCCGCGTTCGACCAGCTTGGAGAAGGCCAGCGGGATCGAGGCGGCCGAGGTGTTGCCGGAGTCGACCACGTCCCGGGCCACCACCGCGTCGGTGAGGCCCAGCTTGGCGGCGATCGAGTCGATGATCCGCAGGTTGGCCTGGTGCGGCACGAAGCCCTTCAGCTCCGACGGGTCGATCCCGGCCTGCTCGCAGGCCCGGCGCGCCAGCGGGGCGAGCTGGGTGGTGGCCCAGCGGAACACCGACTGGCCCTGCTGGCTGATCACCGGGTCCCAGCCGGTGATCACCACGGCGTCGCCCTTCTCCGGCTCGGAGCCCCAGACCACCGGGCCGATGCCGGGCTCGGCACCGTCCTCCTGGGCCTCGACCACCGCGGCGCCGGCGCCGTCGCCGAAGATCACGCAGGTGGTGCGGTCGGTCCAGTCCAGCGTGTCGGACATCCGCTCGGCGCCGATCACCAGCGCGCGGCGGGCCGCGCCGGCCCGGATCGCGTGGTCGGCGGTGGCCAGGGCGTACGAGAAGCCGGAGCAGACCGTGTTGATGTCGTACGCGGCGGGCGCCCGGACGCCGAGCCGGGCGGCCACGGCGGCGGCGGTGTTGGGGCTGCGCTCGACCGCGGTGCAGGTGGCGACCACGATCAGGTCGATCTCGTCGGCCGTCCGGCCGCTCTTGGCGAGCGCCTTCTGCGCGGCCTCGGTGGCGAGGTCGACCAGGGTCTCGCCCTCGGCGATGTGCCGGGTTCTGACACCCACCCGGCTACGGATCCACTCGTCGTTGGTGTCGACGAGCGCCTCCAGGTCGTCGTTGGAGAGGACCTTGGGGGGCTGGTAGTGGCCGAGTGCCACAATGCGCGAACCGCTCATAGTGCCATGGAACCGGGTTACCCACTGGTCAGCGGGGCGCGCCCGGCTACAGGATCCGCCCCCGCGATCTGTAGGAGCCCCACAAGGGGCGTTGCGGCGACTGGCCTCCGGACGCGCCGGGGTCGACGCCGAGGCGGACGAGGGGGCGGGCACCGCCGCCGGTGACGGGCCCCGCACCGCCCGGAACGCCGCGCGGACACCGCCGGAACGCCGGTGTCGGGCCGGGGCCGGGGCCGGGGCCGGGCCGGGCCGGGGCCGGAACGCCGGGGTCAGACGGAGAGCGAGGTGGCGTCGCCCATCACGATGACCGGGTGGGCCGCCGGGTCCAGGGTGCGGATCAGCTCGGCCATCTTGTCCTCGGGGATCGAGACGCAGCCGTGGGTGGGGCCGTCGTGGTCGACGTGGATCCAGATCCCGCCGCCCTTCTTCGCCCCCATCGGGCGGCGCGGGTCCAGCGGGGAGTTTCCGGGCACCCGGTTGTAGTTGATCGCGACCACGTAGTCGAAGGAGCCGGCCAGCTGGTCGCCGAAGAAGCCCGTCCCGGAGACCACGAAGCTCGGGTCCTTGTCGTACGGGAGCTTGCTGCCCGGGTCGGCCTTGCGGCCGCCCGCGTCGGTGAGCGCGAAGACGCCGATCGGGCTGCGCAGGTCGCCCTCGTTGTGGTCGGCGGTCCAGCCGTTGTTGCCGTTGTGGCCCTGCCAGGTCTCGCCGGCCAGCCAGCGGCCCTCGGGGGTGCGGGTCCACAGGGTGACGGCGTTCTTGTTGCCGTTCTTGTCCTGGCCGGAGGCGAGCACCACCTGGGTGGTCTCGGCGGGGATCTTCGCGACGAAGTCGGCGCCGAGGCCGGGTATCGCGGCGACCGAGCCGTCCGAACGGACCTGGCTGCGGTCGGCGGCCGGGGGCTGGGTCTGCCGGTCGGCGGCGGCCCGGGCGGCGGGAGCCGGCTGGTCGGGCGTGCTGACGCCCTCCGGGCCGGGGCCGTCGGCGGTCGCGGCGACGGGCTTGGCGTCGTCCTGGCCGACGGTGTACCAGCCGGCGGTGGCCGCGACCAGCAGCGCGGTGCCGGCCATCACCGCCTTGCCGTGGCGCTTCTTCTTCGCCTTCCGGCGGTGACCCCGGGCGGCCGCCCGGGCGCCCACGGGCGCCGCCACGGGCGGGGGCGTGGGCTGCCGGACGGGCTCCGGCTCGAACGCGTACACCGGTTCGGCGTCGTACACCGACTCGGGGGCGTACACCGGTTCGACGTCGTACGCCGGCCCGGGGGCGTACACCGGCTCGGGGGCGACGAGCGGGTCGGGCCCGGAGGCGTACGGCTGGGACGGCTGGAACGGCTGCTCGTACGCCTCGAAGTACCCGTCAGGGGCCTGCGGGAGCTGCCCGTACTCGCCGTAGTGGTCCTGCCGGACGGGCTGCTGGTACGGCTCACCCGCCCCGTACGGCTGCTGCGGCACCCCGTACACCGGCTCTGGTATCGGCTCGTACGACGGGTACGTGGTGGCGCGATGAGAGCCGGACATACCGCCGATCCTGCCAAACGGTGTACCGGTTGGTAAACCCGGGGCAGGTGCGGGGGCGGTGAAGAAACGCCGCCGCCCGGGCCGGGGCCCGGGCGGCGGGGAGGTCGACGGTCAGAGGCGCATCGCCTGCGGGGCCTCACGGCGCCCCAGGTCCGGGCCCTCGTACTCGCGGATGATCTCGTAGCGGGTGTTGCGCTCGACCGGGCGGAAACCGGCGTCGCGGATCAGGTCGAGCAGGTCGTCGCGGCCCAGCTTGTTCGGGGTACCGAAGTTGTCCGCGTCGTGGGTGATCTTGTACTCGACCACCGAGCCGTCCATGTCGTCCGCGCCGTGGCTGAGCGCCAGCTGGGCGGTGGTGACGCCGTGCATCACCCAGAAGACCTTGACGTGCGGGACGTTGTCGAAGAGCAGCCGGGAGACCGCGAAGGTCTTCAGCGCCTCGGCGCCGGTGGCCATCTCGGTGCGGGCCATCAGCTTGTTGCGCACGACGCCGTCCTTGGAGTCGTGGAAGTCGTGCTGGTAGCGCAGCGGGATGAAGACCTGGAAGCCGCCGGTCTCGTCCTGCAGCTCGCGCAGCCGCAGCACGTGGTCCACCCGGTGGCGGGGCTCCTCGATGTGGCCGTACAGCATGGTGGCCGGCGTCTTGAGGCCCTTGCTGTGGGCGAGGCGGTGGATCCGCGACCAGTCCTCCCAGTGGGTGTCGTGGTCGACGATGTGCTGGCGGACCTCCCAGTCGAAGATCTCCGCGCCGCCGCCGGTCAGCGACTCCAGGCCGGCGTCGATCAGCTCGTCCAGGATCTCGTCGGCGGGCAGGCCGCTGATCTTCTCGAACCAGTGGATCTCGGTGGCGGTGAAGGCCTTCAGCGAGACGTTCGGCAGGGCCGCCTTGAGCTCCCGCAGCGAGCGCGGGTAGTAGCGCCAGGGCAGGGTCGGGTGCAGGCCGTTGACGATGTGCAGCTCGGTGAGGGAGTCGACCTCCATCGCCTTGGCGAGCCGGACGGCCTCCTCGATGCGCATCGTGTAGGCGTCCTTCTCGCCCGGCTTGCGCTGGAACGAGCAGTACGCGCAGGACGCGCTGCACACGTTGGTCATGTTGAGGTGGCGGTTGACGTTGAAGTGGACGACGTCGCCGTTCTTCCGCGTCCGCACGTGGTGGGCCAGACCGCCCAGCCAGGCCAGGTCGTCGCTCTCGTAGAGCGCGATCCCGTCCTCGCGGGTCAGCCGCTCACCCGCGTAGACCTTCGCCTCCAGCTCGCGCTTCAGCCCTGCGTCCATGCGGTGCCCCGCCTCCTCCGACTTCGATTCCTTGCCGGACCGAGACTACGTCACTCGTCCGCTCGCCTCCGGGCCGCTCCGACCCGGTGCCGACGCTCCTCGCTCCGGCGCTCCTCCGGCGCTAGTCGCTCGTCGCTTTCGGCACCGGCGCGCCCTTCGGCTCGGGACGGTCCGACAGCAGCTCAGCGAGCAGCGCAGGGTCGATGTTGCCACCACTGACCACGGCCGCGACCGCCCGGCCCCCGGTCTCGGCGGCGCGGTGGAAGTAGGCCGCCGGGGCCACCGCGCCGGAGGGCTCGGCGACCAGCCGGCCGCGACGGGCCAGCAGGGCGACGGTGGCGCGGATCTCGTCCTCGGTGACGGTGACGATGTCGTCCACGTACGCGGTCAGGTGCTCGAAGGGCAGCTCGCCGACCGACGGGGTGCGCAGGCCGTCCGCGATGGTCCGGTAGGTGTCGGCGACCGGCCAGGCCAGCCGGCGGCCGGCCCGGAAGCTGGCCTGGGCGTCGGCGGCCAGCTCCGGTTCCACACCGATCACCCGGATGCCCGGGCGGGTGAGCTTGAGCGCGGCCGCCGTCCCGGAGATCAGGCCGCCGCCGCTGACCGGCACCAGGACGGTGTCCAGCCCGGCCGGGGCGTCCTCGGCGATCTCCAGGCCGACCGTGCCCTGGCCCGCGATGATGAACGGGTCGTCGTACGGCGGCACCCAGACGTAGCCGTGCCGCTCGGCCAGCTCGGCGGGCAGGGTGTCCCGCTCCTCCGGCGACACCAGGACCACCTCGGCGCCGAACCCCCGGGTGGACTCCACCTTCACCGCCGGCGAGGTGTCCGGCATCACGATCACGGCCTTGATGCCGAGCAGCGCCGCCGCGTACGCCACCGCCTGCGCGTGGTTGCCGCTCGACTGGGCGACCACGCCGCGGGCCCGCTCGGCCTCGGTGAGCGCGGCCAGCCGGTTGTAGGCGCCGCGGGTCTTGAAGGCCCCGGTCGGCTGGAGGTTCTCGGGCTTCAGCCAGAGCCGGCGCTCCCCCTCGTCCGCCCACGGGGCGGGAACCAGCGGGGTGCGCACGGCCACCCCCGCGATCCGCTGCCGAGCGGCGCGCAGTTCCTCCAGACCGACCAGTGCCATCCGTCACTCTCCTTCGGGAGGGAGTTCGCTCACCCGGTTCTCCCACTTCGTGGAGAGTACGACGGTGGTGCGGGTGCGGGCCACGCCTTTCGTGCCCGAGATCCGCTTGACCACCGACTCCAGGCCCGCCACGTCGGCCACCCGGACCTTGAGCATGTAGGAGTCGTCACCCGCGATGAACCAGCAGTCCTCGACCTCGTTGAGGTCCTTGAGCCGGTGCGCGACGTCCTCGTGATCGGCGGCGTCGGTCAGCTGAAGGCCGATCAGGGCCGTGACGCCGAAGCCGAGCGAGGCCGGATTGACCGTCGCGCGGTAGCCGGTGATGACGCCGGCCTGCTCCAGTCGGTTGATCCGGTCCGTGACGCTCGGGCCGGAGAGTCCGACCAGTCGGCCCAGCTCGGCGTAGGACGCGCGGCCGTTCTCCCGGAGCGCCTGGATGAGCTGTCTGTCCACCGTGTCCATATACCGTCCGCGTCCTTCCGAACCTCACCAGACCCACAGATCATTATCCGGATTCCAAGGCGCCATGCGCGGAACAACCCGGATATCGCAGAGAAGATACTCTCCCGCCCCCGGCCTCCTCACTCCCCCTCAGTCGACACGCTGCCGTTCTCGTCGGCCCGGCGGGCCGCCGCCCCCAACTCCCCTTCCCAGCGCAGGTACAGGGAATGCGGGACGCCGACCGCGTCCAGCACCCGGCCGGCCACGAAGTCGACGAGTTCCCGCACGGTCGAGCCGCCGGCGTAGAAACCGGGCGAGGCGGGGAGGACGACGGCGCCCTGCGCGTCGAGCTCCACCAGGTGCTTCAACGTCACCCCGTTGAGTGGCGTCTCGCGCACGCACACGACCAGCGGGCGGCGCTCCTTGAGGGTGACGCTGGCCACCCGCTGCAGCAGGTCCTTGCTCAGGCCGAGCGCGATCCCGGCCACCGCGCCGGTGGTCGCGGGCACCACCAGCATGCCCTTGGCCGGGTACGAGCCGCTGGACGGGCCGGCCGCGAAGTCCCCGGCGGGCCAGTAGCGGACGTCGTCCAGGCCCTCGTCGGAGCCCAGCCAGGCGGCCAGGTCGGCGCGCCAGTGGGCGTCCCGGAAGGAGATGCCGGTCTCGTCGAGGATGGTGAGCCGGGCGGCTCGGCTGACGATCAGGTCCACCGGCTCCCCGGCGGCGAGCAGCGCCCGGATCACCGAGGCGGCGTACGGCGTCCCCGACGCACCAGAGACCCCGACCACCCACGGCTGACGCTTGACTGTTCCCATGTCCCATTTCTATCCGGACTCACCCGGTCGGGCCTCATCCGCGGGCTCCCCTGGAAGGATGGGGGCATGGCAGCGACCCTCGTCGACCTCACCCATCAGGTGACCACCGCGATGCCGGTCTACCCCGGCGATCCGGCCGTCCTGTTGGAGCCCGCTCTCACCACCGCCACCGCCGGGGTGAACGTGCTGGCCCTGCACCTCGGCTCGCAGTCCGGGACGCACGTGGACGCGCCGTACCACGTGGACGTCACCTGGCCGACCCTGGACGGGCTGCCGCTGGAGCGGTTCACCGGCCCCGCGGTGCTCGCCGACCTGCGCGGGCTGGAGCCCCGGGCCGCCGTCACCCCCGAGCTGCTCGCGCCCGCCCTGGCGCGCGTCGGCGAGGGGTCCGTCCTGCTGCTCGCCACCGGCTGGGCCCGGCACTGGGGCACCGACGCCTACCTCGCGCACCCCAGCCTGACCGCGGCCGCCGCCGAGGCGATCGTCGCCGCCGGGGTGCGGACCGTCGGGGTGGACGCGCTGAGCGTCGACCCCACCCCCGACCCGGGCCCGGGCGACCCGGCGGTCGCCGCGCTGCTCGCGGACCTCACCGACGAGCACGACCAGCCCGGCGCCGACGAGCCGACCCTCGCCGCGCACCGGGTGCTGCTGGGGGCGCCCGGCGGCGGGGTGATCGCCGAGAACCTGACCGATCTGCGGGCGCTGCTGGACGCCCAGGAGGCCGGGCGGCCGGTCGAGGTGTCACTGTTCCCGCTGCGGCTGGCGGCGGCGGACGGTGCGCCGGTCCGGGCGGTGGCACGGCTGGGCTAGGACCTGTCTTCAAGCCCCCGCCCGCGCGCCGACGGGGGTTTGAAGACACGCCCTGGGCCGTTCCGGCCAGTCGCCGCACGGGACTTGGTCTAGACCATCCCCCGGCGCCGCCGCTACGCTGTCCGCCCATGGCAGAGATCATCGGAGTGATCGAGCGACTCTGGCGCTACCCCGTGAAGTCCACCGGCGGCGAACGACTCGACTTCGTCGAGGTGGACGAGCGCGGCCTGGCCGGCGACCGCCTCTACGCCGTCCGCGACGCGGACGGCAAGCTCGGCTCGGGCAAGAACACCCGCCGCTTCCGCCGGATGGACGGCCTGCTCCGCCTCTCCGCCCGCCTCGGCCACCGGATCGACGGCCCCGAACTGTTCGACCCGCTCGGCCGCCCGGTCGCCGACCCGGCCGCGTTCCTGCGCGCCTACCTCCAGCGCGAGGACGTCGAACTCGCCCGCGAGGACGCCGTCTCCCACTTCGACCAGCTGCCGGTCAGCGTGCTCACCACCGCCACCCTGGACTGGGTCCGCGAGGCCGCACCCTTCACGGTGGTCGACGAGCGCCGGTTCCGCCCCAACATCCTGCTGCGGACGCCCCCGGGCACCCCGCCCTTCGTCGAGGACCGCTGGTTCGGCCGGGAGGGCCACGGCGGCACCGGCGCCCGCCTCGCCTTCGTCCGCTCCAGCGAGCGCTGCGCGATGACCGGCGCCCCGCAGCCGGGGCTGCCGCACGCCCCCGAGATCCTCAAGGCGATCGTGCACGCCCACGACGGCCGGCTCGACGCCCTCGCCGAGGTCGCCGCCCCCGGGCGGCTGAGCGTGGGCGACGAGCTCGCGCTGCACTGAGACCGGCGGGAGCTGGGGAGAAGAACCGCAGGTCAGGACGGTCTCAGAGATTTTCGAAAAAACTTCTGGATCAGCTGCAACCCCAGCGGCCGCCGCACGTCTATGTCAGTGAGAGGCGGGGAAGCCCGCCGAACCCGGACCGCGAGAGGCGCTGGGGGCGACGCCCTCGAACTTCGGGTCCGACTTCCACCACATGTACCGGCCGGCGGCTGAAATACCGACGGCAGAACACCCCGGGGGGTATTTCCTTGCCTGCTGTCCGCGCCCGTCGTTCCCGCTCCACCGTCCTCACCGCCGCCACCCTCGGCGTGCTGCTGGCCACCGGCGCGGTGCTGTCCTCCCCCGCCGCGTACGCCTCCCAGGCACCGGCCGCCGCGACCGCCCCCGCCGCGCCGGCCACGGCCGACAAGCCGTCGTTGAAGGTCAACGCGCCAGCGACGGTCGGCCGCGGCGGACAGCCGGTCGAGTTCACCGAGACCATCACGAACCCCGGCACCACCGAGGCCTCGTTCACCCTGAGGATCGGCACGAGCGGCGCGGGCCCCATCGCGACGCACGCCATCAAGGTCGACTACCGCGACGCGGACGGCACCTGGAAGCCCGTCGCCGACACCGTCCCCGGCCTGACCGTCGCCGCCGGCGCCACCAGGACCGTCCAGCTGCGCCTCACCACCGAGCTCGCCGCCTACTGGTCCAACCAGGACTCGACCGTCACGCTCAGCTCCGCCGTCCTCGATGCGACCGGCACCACCGTCCTCGCCGAGAGCACCGACCAGGTCGCGGCCAAGGCCCTCACCGTGCAGGTCAAGGACGCGCCGACCACCGCCGTCGCCGGCGGCGCCCCGGTCGAGTTCGACGTCACCGTGACCAACCCCAGCGCCTCGCGCTACACCACCGTCGACAAGGTCGTGGAGGCGGACAAGCACAGCACGCTCCAGGTGCGGAAGGCCGACGGCACCTGGGAGAACATCACCGGCACCCCCAGCAGCCAGCCGGGCTCCGACCGGGTCACGTACCACCTCACCGACGACAGGACCATCGCCGCCGGCAGCAGCGACACCCGGCACGTCCGCTTCGCGTTCACCGCCGACGCCCCGCTCGGCACGGTCTACATCCACCCGTGGGCGATGGTCGACCAGGGCAGCGGGGCCATGCAGGCGATCGTCGGCCCCCAGTTCGTCGCGATCGACGTCACCGCCGCTCTGGTCGCCACCAAGCCGGCGCTGACCGTCCAGGAGCCGTCCCCGATCGGGTTCGGCGGCGAGCCCGTCGAGTTCTCCGAGACCGTCACCAACCCGGGCACCGCCGAGGCCCCGTTCACCCTGAAGCTCAACGTGAGCAACGTGCACGCCCGGGTGCACGACGCGTTCGCCATCGAGTACCGCGACGCCGACGGCACCTGGAAGCCGGTCGAGCTGACCTTCAAGCAGAGCGACAAGACCTTCAACTTCAGCGGCAAGGTCACCGGCCTGACCGTCCCCGCCGGCGCCACCAGGACCGTCCAGCTGCGGCTCGCCGCCGTGGGCAACAACGACGCGAGCGGCTACAACCAGCCGACCAAGCTCTACTCCGCCGTCGTCGACCCGGCGGCCGAGGACACCGTGCTCGCCGAGGACACCAAGGACGTCGCGGTGAAGTCGCTGACCGTCCAGCTCAGGAACGCGCCGACCACCGCCGTCGTCGGCGGCGCCCCGGTCGAGTTCGACGTCGCCGTCAACAACCCCAGCGCCTCCCGGTTCGGCAAGCTCGCCACCATCCTGTGGGTCGACCCGCACAGCGTCCTGGAGATGCAGAAGGCCGACGGCGCCTGGGAGACCGTGCCCGGCACCCCGGGCCCCCAGTCCGGCGGCCCCGCCCGCTACCTCATCAGCGACGACGCCCTCGCGGCAGGCGCGACCATCACCAAGCACGTCCGCCTCGCCTACACCGCCGAGGCCCAGGTCGGCCAGACCGCCGTCAACCCGTCCGCCCACATCAACGAGGGCACCGCCCACGCCGCCGACGCGGGCCCGCAGGGCAGCGCGATCCAGCTCACCGCCGCGGCCACCGACACCTCCGGCGTCGACACCGGCCCCGTCATCCGGACCACCTACACCACCGGCACCGCCGACGAGACCGACACCGCCGGCACCACCAGCACCACCACCCAGCTGGCGGGCGGCCAGCTCGCCCACACCGGGTCGGACGGCATCATCAGGACCGCGGCGGGCGCCGCCGCCCTGCTCGTCAGCGGCATCGGCGCGCTCTTCGTCGCGCGCCGCCGCCGCAGCGCCTGACCGCCCCCGTCCGAGCCCCGGCTCCCCGGCTTCGCCCGGCGAGCCGGGGCTCGGCGCTTTCCGGGGGACACGTCCCAGGGCCCAGGAACGGATCAGGCAGTCTCCCGGCGCCGCTACGGCAGGGCGACCGCCCGCAGGTAGGTCTCGGCGAAGAGGTCGATGGACTCCTCCAGCGAGGGCAGTCCGGCGCCGAGGGCCGGTTCGAGGACCGGCCGCAGCAGGATGTGGTTGACCAGCGGGCCGAACAGCAGTTGGACCAGCACCGGGAGCGGCAGCGGACGCAGCCGTCCTGCCTCGATGTACGGCAGCAGCAGCCGGCCGAGGCCGTCGAACAGTCGCGGCAGGTGGGCCGCCATCATCCGGGAGGCGGGGCCGTCCGGTCGGGCGAACAGGTCGGCGAAGACCGCCGGCATGACCCGGGGCCGGCGGTCGAAGGCCGCGGCGAAGGCGCGGTGGAGTGCCCGGACGGTGTCCTCCAGGCACTCCGGCGGGTTCGCGGCAAGCGCTTCCAGGTCCGGCAGCGGGCCGTACTGGAGGAAGACGGCGGTGAGCAGGCCGTCCCGGCCCTCGAAGACGGTGTGCAGGCTGGGCAGCGAGCACTCGGCGCGGTCCGCCACGGCGTCCAGGGTGACCCCGCCCAGGCCGCGTTCGGCCACCAGCCCGGCCGCCGCCGCGATCGCGCGCTCCCGTACCGGCGGCCGTCCGCCCGGGTCGACGCCCGCCTGCCGGACCGCCTCGTCCAGCGGTGCCCGGCAGCCGCCGAGCCTGCGCAGCAGGGTGCTGCGGGAGATTCCGGCCGTCGCGGCGATCGCCGTCAGCGGAACGTCCGCGACGTCCTGGCCCCGGTCCTTCGCCGCCGCGAGGGCGGCCGCCACCAGATCCTTCATGTGAAGCAGCATACTACTTGACACCTGAGACAGTTCCAGAGACTCTGTAAATGCAAGTTCCACACGGAAGGTGATCAACCGAGCACAGCAAGGGAGAGAGCCATGAGCGTCGTGATCTCCGGGGGCGGACCGGCCGGAATGATGTTGGGCCTGCTGCTGGCCCGGGCGGGTGTCGAGGTGACCGTGCTGGAGAAGCACGGGGACTTCCTGCGGGACTTCCGCGGCGACACCGTCCACGCCTCCACCGTGCGACTGATGGACGAACTCGGCCTCGGCCGGAAGTTCGCCGCGCTGCCGCAGAGCCGGCTCGGCAACCTGGTGGTGCCGGTGCCCGGCATCGGCCAAGTCCCGCTGAGCGCCTACGACCGGCTGCCCGCGCCGTACAACTACATCGCGATGATGCCGCAGTGGGACCTGCTCAACTTCCTGGTCGAGGAAGCCCGGCAGGAACCCACCTTCACCCTGCGGATGAACACCGAGGCCACCGGGCTGATCCAGGAGAACGGCCGGGTGGCCGGCGTGCGCTACCGCACCCGGGACGGCGAGCAGGGCGAGCTCCGCGCCGACCTCACCGTCGGCACCGACGGCCGACACTCGACCCTGCGCAAGGCGGCCGGTCTGGTGGCCGAGGAGTACCCGGTGCCCTTCGACGTCTGGTGGTTCCGCCTGCCCCGGCACGCGGAGGAGCAGGCCGCGCCGCCCAGCCTCGTCGCCGGCTTCGGCAACGGCGAACTGGCCCTCAGCATCGCCCGCGACGGCTACTTCCAGATCGCCTACTTCAAGCCCAAGGGCTCCGACCCGCAGCTGCGCGCCGAGGGCGTGGAACGCTTCCGCGAGCGGATCGCCCGGCTGCTGCCCCAGTACGCCGACCGCGTCGACCAGTTGGCGGGCATGGACGACGTCCACATGCTCGACGCCCGGCTCAACCGGCTGGACCGCTGGTACACCGACGGCCTGCTGCTGATCGGCGACGCCGCCCACGCGATGTCCCCGGCCGGCGGGGTGGGCATCAACCTCGCCATCCAGGACGCCGTCGCGGCCGCCACCCTGCTCGCCGAACCGCTGCTGCGCGGCCGCCCGACCACCGCCGCACTCGCCCGGGTGCAACGGCGGCGCCAGATGCCGACCGTGGTCATCCAGCGGCTGCAGCGGATTCTGCACGGCGTGATGTTCGTCCCGGCGCTCACCGGCCGGCGGTCCGGCCCGCCGATGGGATTCGCCGCGCTCGTCCGCCACGTCCCGGCGGTCCGGCTGGGCATCTCCCGCCTGATCGCCTTCGGCCCCCGCCCCGAACACGCCCCGGCCTTCGCCCGACGACCCCCGGCGTAGCCGGCCGCCGTACGGGCCGGAGACCGGCCGTTCGGGCGGGAGGCTTCCGGGGAAGGACCGAGGGCATGACGATCCCTCACCGCTCGACCGGCACCGGCGACCACCACGTCCTGGTCCTGCACGACTGGTTCGGCACCAGCGCGGGCTGGGGGCCCTTCCTCGACTACCTCGACGGCAGGGCCTTCAGCTACGCGTTCCTCGACTACCGGGGCTACGGGGAGCGCAAGGACGTCACCGGCTCCTACACGCTCGCCGAGATCGCCGCCGACACGCTCGCCCTGGCCGACCAACTCGGCTGGGACCGCTTCTCGCTGATCGGCCACTCGATGGGCGGCAAGGCCGCGCAGCAGGTGCTGGCCGAGGCGCCGCTGCGGGTGCGCAAGCTCGTCGGCCTGGCACCCGTCCCCGCCGGGGCCTACCCGCTGGACGCGGACGGCGAGGCGCTGTTCTACGGCGCCGCCGAGGACCGCGAGAAGCGGTACGCGATCCTCGACCTGGTCACCGGGCAGCGGGCGGGCCGGGTCTGGCTGGACCGCATGGTCGACCAGTCGCTCCGACTCTCCACGCCCGAGGCCTTCGGCGGGTACGTGCGGGACTGGGCGACGGCCGACCTGGAACGCCGCATCAGCGGAAACCCCGTCCCCGTCAAGGTGATCGTGGGCGCACACGACCTCGCCCTGACCGCCGACGTGATGCGCGGCACCTGGCTCGCCCACTACCCCAACGCCGAACTGGAGGAGCTCGGCGGCAGCGGCCACTACCCGATGTACGAGACGCCGGTGGCGCTGGCCACCTCACTGGAGTCCTTCCTGCACAACTGACACCCGCCTTCACCCGACCGGGTGCGCTTCGCGGTGAGGGGCGGGGACCTGTAGCAGGCTCCTCCGCATGACTGACGATCCGTCAGCGCAGTCACCTCGACCTCGCGGAGATCTCCATGGCCAACGTCCCGAAAGACCTCAAGTACACCAAGGACCACGAGTGGGTGCGGACCACCGGCAAGGACAAGGCCCAGGTGGGCATCACCGATTTCGCGCAGAAGCAGCTCGGTGACATCGTCTTCGTCGACATCCCCACCGGGGGAAAGCAGCTCGAATCCGACGAAGCGTTCGGCACGGTGGAGTCGGTCAAGTCGGTGAGCGAGCTCTTCATGCCGCTCACCGGAACGGTCACCGCGGTGAACGAGAGCCTGAGCGACGAGCCCGAGCTGATCAACACGGACCCGTACGGCGACGGCTGGATCGTCGAGCTCACCGCCACCAGGCCTGACGAGCTGAAGCAGCTGCTCACGGCCGCCCAGTACGAGGCCTTCATCTCCGACCGTTCGGAGTAGCCGCCCCGGGCCGAGCGCACAGGAAGTCGGACTCGCCGACTTCCTGTGCGCAGCCGGCACCCGGTCAGTCGGCGGAGGCCAGGGCGAGGTCGGTGCGCGAAGCACTCGGGGGCGCATGCGAGTTGGCGCGCGCCTGGTAGACGATGGCGCATGAACCGGAGACCCGCACGCATGGGGCGTCTCATACTTCTCGCCTACGTTCGAGACATGACAGAGAAGCGAGTTGATGGCACGTCGCCTGTGCTGGCGGTCGGCGCCCCCGGAGCGGTCGAGCGACACGTCGGGCTGCAGCTCGCCGCCGCCGGGGTGCGGGTGCGGACGCTGACGCAGCGGGCCCTGCTCGACCCGGCATCGCTGGAGGCGGCGGTCCAGGGGGCGGGAGCGGTGCTGCTGGGGTGGCCGTTCCCCACGGCGGACGAGGCGGCGGACGCGGTGGGGGTGCTGGCCCGGGAGGTCGGGCGGGTCGTGCTCCTCTCCTCGACGGCCGTCCGGGCCGAGGGCGAGGTGGAGGCGCTGCTCGCCGGGAGCGGGGTCCGGCACACGGTGCTGCGGGCGCACGGGTTCACCGCCGCGCTCCAGTGGGCGGAGGAGATCCGCTCCGGGGGCGCCGTGCAGGGCTACGGCGGCGCGGCCGGACTGAACCCGGTGGACGAGCGGGACATCGCGGCGGTCGCCGTCCGCGCCCTCACCGAGGACGGCCACGACGGCGCGCGCTATCTGCTCACCGGCCCGGAGTGCCCCACCCAGGCGGAACAGGTGGACATCATCGGCGAGGCCGCCGGCCGCCCGGTGAAGTGGCAGGAGATCCCCCGCGAGGCGGCCCGCCGCCGCATGTCCGCCACCGGCCGGCCCGGAGCGGTCGTCGACAGCGCACTGGACTTCATCCACGCCCGCATCACCACCCCGAACCCGGCCACCACGACGGTCCAGGACCTCACCGGCCACCCGCCCCGCAACTTCCGCACCTGGGCCACGGATCACGCCGCGCTGTTCCGCTGACCCGGCTAGGCTCGGACGAGACGAGAGGAGCGCCCTGTGAGCCAGCCGGTGTCGAATGGAACCGAACTCATCCCTCGGCCTGAGAAGACCCCCGCGGCGATCAAGGCCGCGCTCGCCGTGGTGGCTGCCGACCGGCTTCCGGAGATGGTGGAGGGGCAGACCAGAGCCATGGCGGCGGCCATCGAGGCAGGCAGCGTCAACCCGATCCGCGCGTTCGTTGCCCACTGGGCCACCGTGGTGGAGATCGAGCGGGTCCCGGCCACGGCGCAGACCTACCACCGGGAGAACTACCTGGCCAACCACGCCGCAACCGTTGAGGAGTGCCGCCGACACGCCACGGAGGTCGCCGTGCTGTACCGGTCCGCCTTCTCGGCGGTGAACGGGTGAGCTGGAGCTGGGAGTACCTGCCCGGCGAGGAGCACGTCACCGGCGGGGCACCGGCCAGTTTCCTCTCGGCAGTCGAGCAGAAGGCCGCCGAACTGGTTCGGGCAGCCGAAGCGCTCTACCTGGATGGCACCACGTACGAGGGCAGTGGCGAGCCCATGCAGTGCCTCGACGTCGCCGGAGGACTGATCACTTACTACATCGTCCCCCGACTCGAACTCGTCGTCGTCTGCCAGTTGACCCCGCCGCTCACCTGATCCAGGTCTCCCAAGGCGACAGGGTCCACGCAAGTGACTCCGCGGGGCTCAGACCCCGAGCCCACGGATGATCAGGTCCAGCAGGGCGAAGGCGAACAGCGAGATGCCCACGAAGCCGTTGGTCTGGAAGAAGGCCCGGTTCAGCTTCGACAGGTCGTTCGGCTTGACGATGGTGTGCTCGTAGACGAACGCCCCCGCGACGACGACCAGGCCGACCCAGAACGCCGCGCCGGCGTGGGTCCGGAGCGCGAACCACCCCAGCAGGAGCGTCGTCACGAGGTGGCACACCCGCGCGCCCCGGATGGCCGCCGGGATGCCGAAGCGGGCCGGTACCGACCGCACCTTGCCGTGCCGGTCGGACTCGACGTCCTGGCAGGCGTAGATGAGGTCGAAGCCGCCGATCCACACGCCGACCGCGACACCCAGTACGAGGGCGTCCCACGACCAGGTGCCGGTCACCGCGAGCCAGGCGCCGACCGGGCCCATGGCCTGGGCGAGGCCCAGGATGGCCTGCGGGAAGTCGGTGAAGCGCTTGCCGTACGGGTAGACCACCATCGGCACGACGGCGACCGGCGCGAGCGCCAGGCAGAGCGGGTTGAGCATCGCCGCCGCGCCGAGGAAGACGATCAGTGCCACGGCCGAGCCGGCGTACGCCGTCTTCAGCGACACCGCACCCGTGACGAGTTCGCGCGAGGCCGTGCGCGGGTTCCGGGCGTCGATCTCGCGGTCGATGATCCGGTTGGCGGCCATGGCGAAGGTGCGCAGGCCGACCATGCAGACGGTGACGATGAACAGCTCGCCCCAGTGCACCCGCTTGTCGGCGAGGAACATGGCCGTCAGTGCGGCGGTGTAGGCGAAGGGCAGGGCGAAGACCGAGTGCTCGATCATCACCAGGCGCAGGAAGGCCTTCGTGCGCCCGGGCGTCTCGACCGCAGCGGTGCTCACAGTCCGTACTCCGGGAGACCCCCGCCGGTGCGGGGAGCGGCAGCCCCCTGCGTCTGGTCCGACCCCATAGTGCCGTATCTCCTCACAGTCCGTATTCCTTCCAGCGACGGGTCACTCGTTCGGCGGTGGCCGGGTCCGAGGAGACCATCTCGGGCCACCCGCCGTCCCGGGTGTACCCCTCCTCGGGGAGCTTGCGGGTCGCGTCGATGCCGGCCTTGCCGCCCCAGAATTGCTGGTAGGAGGCGTGGTCGAGGTGGTCGACCGGGCCCTCGACGACGGTGAGGTCGCGGCTGTAGTCGACGTTGCCGAAGGCCCGCCAGGCGACCTCCTGGTAGTCGTGCACGTCGCAGTCGGAGTCCACCACGATGATCAGCTTGGTCAGCGACATCATGTGGGCGCCCCAGATGGCGTGCATCGTCTTCTGGGCGTGCTTGGGGTACTTCTTGTCGATCGAGACGATCACGCAGTTGTGGAAGCCGCCGGCCTCGGGCAGGTCGTAGTCGACGATGTCCGGGATGATGATCTTCAGCAGCGGCAGGAAGAACCGCTCGGTGAACTTGCCCAACGGGCCGTCCTCGGTCGGCGGGCGGCCGACCACGATGGACTGGAGGATCGGACGGCGGCGCATCGTCACGCAGTCGATCTTCAGCGCCGGGAACGGCTCCTGCGGGGTGTAGAAGCCGGTGTGGTCGCCGAACGGGCCCTCGGGGAGCATCTCGCCGGGCTCCAGCCAGCCCTCCAGCACCACCTCGGCGTCGGCCGGGACCTGGAGCGGGACGGTCTTGCAGTCGACCATCTTCACCCGCTCCCCGGCGACGAAGCCGGCGAACAGGTACTCGTCGATGTCGCCGGGCAGCGGCGCGGTGGCCGCGTAGGTCACGGCGGGCGGGCAGCCGAAGGCGATCGCGACCGGCAGCCGCTCGCCGCGCTTCGCGGCCACCGCGTAGTGGTTGCGGCTGTCCTTGTGGATCTGCCAGTGCATGCCGATGGTGCGGCGGTCGTGCCGCTGGAGCCGGTAGAGCCCGAGGTTGCGGATGCCGCTGTCCGGGTCCTTGGTGTGGGTGAGGCCCAGGTTGAAGAAGGAGCCGCCGTCCATCGGCCAGGTGAACAGGGCGGGCAGCTCGTCCAGGTTGACGTCGTCGCCGGTGAGCACGACCTCCTGGACCGGCGCGTCACCGGACTTCACGTGCCGGGGCGGCACGTGCGCCATCGAGGCGAGCTTGCCGAAGGCGTCCCGGAAGCCGGTGAAGCCCTGCGGCAGCTCGGGCTTGAGCAGGCCGGCGATCTTCTCCGAGATGTCGTCCGGGCCCTTGAGGCCGAGCGCCTTGGCGAGGCGCCGCTCGGTGCCGAAGACGTTCATCGCGAGCGGCATCGACGAGCCCTTGACGTTCTCGAAGAGCAGCGCGGGGCCCTTGGCCTTCTGGACCCGGTCGACGATCTCGCCGATCTCCAGGTGCGGGTCCACCTCTGCCTTGATGCGCTTGAGGTCGCCCTCACGGTCGAGTGCCCGCAGGAACGAGCGGAGATCGTCGTATGCCATGCCTGTCAGTATCCGCCACCGGATAGCCTGGCTCCGTCAAGGGCCCCGGGAAGGCACCCGCCCCGACCGCCCCGCAGGGAGATCGCCGCCGTGCTGAGAATTCTTCTGACCATCATCCTTCCGCTCGCGCTCTGGGTGTGGGCGTTCATCGACTGCCTGACCACCCCCGAGGACCAGGTGAAGCACCTGCCCAAGCCGGTGTGGGTGCTCATCGTGCTGCTGTTCCCGCCGGTGGGCCCGATCGCCTGGCTGGTGGCCGGCAAGCAGCGCGGCCTCCTGCGGACCGGGGCGCCCGACGACGCCGACGGCCGTCCGGGGCAGCCGGTCCGGCGCGACGGCCGCCCGCTCGCACCGGACGACGACCCCGAATTCCTCGCCTCGTTGAAGAAGAGCGACAAGGATCACGAGGACATGCTGAAGCAGTGGGAGGCCGATTTGCGCCGCCGCGAGCAGGAGCTGCGGGGCGAGGACGAGCCCGAGGACGGCCGAAAGAGCTGATCGGAGCCACTGGGGGCATCCCCCGGACAGCCCACCCGGACGGCATCGGGTGGGCTGTGGTGTTTTTGGCGCTTCCCTACGACTCGGCGCCGTCTAGCACGGATCCGCACCGGCGCCCGACCGGACTTGAGCGGGGCTTGAGCAAGGCGCAAGAGGGCCGCCCTACATTACTGAACAACAGCCCTGACCTGCACTTTTCTTCATGTTCAGATCATCGGGCCATCACCTGACCGACAGCCCCCGGTATTCGAACAGACACCCAGCGCTCCGGCTTCGACACCACCCCTTCTGTGCAGGCCTGACATCTAAACGGACCTGACCTTGTACGGAATCGACGCCGAAACCAACGCACGGCCCCTCGTACAGTCATAAGTGAAGAAAGTGATTCGCAGCCGGGGGCACAGCAGACGTTGGCTGTCGGACAGTTCCCTCACCCTTGGAGTGGTTCGAGATGACGGTTGTGCATGAGGCGCCAGTCGACGGCGAGGTCCCCGAGGTCGCGGCCGACGCCCGCGGGCGGGTCGCCGAGCTGCACGAACTGCGCGAGAAGGTGCGGCGCGGCCCCAGCGAGAAGGCCACCGAGGCCCAGCACGCGAAGGGCAAGCTGACCGCCCGCGAGCGCATCGACCTGCTGCTGGACGAGGGCTCCTTCCGCGAGGTCGAGCCGCTGCGCCGGCACCGCGCCCAGGGCTTCGGCTTGGAGGCGAAGAAGCCGCACACCGACGGTGTGATCGTCGGCTGGGGCACCGTGCACGGGCGGACCGTCTTCACCTACGCGCACGACTTCCGGATCTTCGGCGGCGCGCTGGGCGAGGCCCACGCGCAGAAGATCCACAAGATCATGGACATGGCCATCGCGGCCGGAGCCCCCCTGGTCTCCCTCAACGACGGCGCCGGCGCCCGCATCCAGGAGGGCGTCACCGCCCTCGCCGGCTACGGCGGCATCTTCCAGCGCAACACCAAGGCCTCCGGCGTCATCCCGCAGATCTCCGTCATGCTCGGCCCCTGCGCCGGCGGCGCCGCCTACTCCCCCGCGCTGACCGACTTCGTCTTCATGGTCCGCGAGACCTCCCAGATGTTCATCACCGGACCCGACGTCGTCCAGGCCGTCACCGGCGAGAAGATCACCCAGAACGGCCTCGGCGGCGCCGATGTCCACGCCGGCGTCTCCGGCGTCTCCCACTTCGTCTACGACGACGAGCAGTCCTGCATCGAGGAAGTCCGCTACCTCCTCTCCCTGCTCCCCCAGAACAACCGCGAGATGCCGCCCCCCGCCGTCAACGACGACCCCGTCGAGCGCCGCAACGACACCCTCCTCGACCTCGTCCCCGCCGACGGCAACCGCCCCTACGACATGCGCAAGGTCATCGAGGAGATCGTCGACCACGGCGAATACCTCGAAGTCCACGAACGCTGGGCCACCAACGTCCTGTGCGTCCTGGCCCGCATCGACGGCCACGTCACCGGCATCATCGCCAACCAGCCCCAGTCCCTCGCCGGCGTCCTCGACATCAACGCCAGCGAGAAGGCCGCCCGCTTCGTCCAGATGTGCGACGCCTTCAACATCCCCCTCGTCACCATGCTCGACGTCCCCGGCTTCCTGCCCGGCGTCGACCAGGAGCACGACGGCATCATCCGCCACGGCGCCAAACTCCTCTACGCCTACTGCAACGCCACCGTGCCCCGCATCCAGCTCATCCTGCGCAAGGCCTACGGCGGCGCCTACATCGTCATGGACTCCCGCTCCATCGGCGCCGACCTCTCCTACGCCTGGCCCACCAACGAGATCGCCGTCATGGGCGCCGAAGGCGCCGCCAACGTCATCTTCCGCCGCGACATCAACGCCGCCGAAGACCCCGACGCCATGCGCGCCCAGAAGATCAAGGAATACAAGAACGAACTGATGCACCCGTACTACGCGGCCGAACGCGGCCTCGTCGACGACGTCATCGACCCCGCCGAGACCCGCCAGGTGATCGCCTCCGCCCTGGCCATGCTCCGCACCAAGCACGCCGACCTGCCCAGCCGCAAGCACGGCAACCCGCCGATGTAACGCCCGCGCCCACGCGCGGCCCGCAGCACGCAGTTCCGAGCGACCACCACACACCACAAGCCACCGGGGGAGAAAACCAGACCATGACTGCTTCCGCCGAACCCCTCGTCCGTATCGTCCGCGGCTCGCTCTCCGACGAGGAGCTGGCCGCCCTCACCGCCGTGCTGATGGCCCGGGCGGCCGTCGCGCAGCAGGCCGCCGCGACCGCGCAGGTCGAGCCGATCGCCAACTGGCAGCGCCTGGAGCGCCGCCCGGCCTACTACTCGCCGGTCAGCTGGCAGCAGGCCGCCTGACGGCCCGGAACCTCCCGCGACGGCCGGTCACCCCACCCGGGTGGCCGGCCTTCCGGCCTTCCCGGCGGCCCGGACCACCGGGCCCGGCCGGTCCGACCACCGGGTGTCCGCTCCGCCCCGGCGCGGCTCGGTAGAATACCTACTGGACGGTATGCGGCCCGCCGCCCCGTCGGCCCCCATAGGATCGGCCGCTGCCGATGGACCAGAACTATCCAGGGAGGCTGCGATGGCCAGGCAGGCCCGCGCGCTGGCGACCCGCCAGACGGTACTCCTCGCGGCGGCCGAGGTGTTCGACGAGCGGGGCTACGCCGCCGCCACGATGTCCGAGATCCTGGACCGGGCCGGTGTCACCAAGGGCGCGCTGTACTTCCACTTCCGCTCCAAGGAGGAGCTGGCGCTCGCCGTCATCGAGGGGCAGGGCGCCTGGCTGGGCACCTGGCAGCCGTCCTCGGACAGCCCGGTGCAGACCCTGATCGACCTCGGGTACGCCTTCGCCCACGCCCTCCAGGACGACCCGCTGGTGCGCGGCAGCATCCGGCTGACGATCGAGCACGGCAGCTTCACCCAGCCGCAGATCGCCGCCTACCAGGGCTGGTCCGACGTGGCCCGCGGGCTGCTGGAACGCGCCCGGGACGCCGGGGACCTCCACCCGGGGATCGATCTGGCGGCCGCCGCCGGGGTGATCACCGGGGCCGTCACCGGGATCCAGCTGAGCTCCCAGGTGCTGACCGACCGGCGGGACCTGATCCAGCGGATGTCCGACCTGTGGACGCTGGTGCTGCCCGGCCTGGTCCAGCCGCACGCGCTCGCCCGGCTGAGCGTCGCCGAGCGCGTGCCCTCCTAGGGGCTCAGGGGCTCTCCTCCGGATCACGCCGGGCGCTCCGGGGCACCTCCCGCGACGCCTCCCGGCATTTCTCAGGGCGCTTGCCGGAGCTGTCCGCCCACGGCCGCTCGGAACCGGTAGCCGGCGCAGTGCTCCACCGCCACCAGGGCCGGCAGCGCGGCCGCCCAGAGCCGGCCGACAGCCTCCGGCCCGGGCCGGTCGGCCTCCTCGGCGGCGAGCAGCACCTGGCCGGCCGCCATCGTCGTCAGCAGTTCGGCAGCGGCCCGGCGGTCCAGCCCGGGGCGCAGCTCGCCGGCCTCGGCGGCGCGGTCCAGCAGCCGGTGGACGACGGCGGTGAGGCTGCGCCAGGCGGCGTCCGCGCCGGGCGGGCCGTCCGGGGTGTCGGCCCGGGGTGGGCCCTGGCGGCCGAGCCGGACGCCGGCCCGGACCATCACGTCCTCGCGCAGCAGCCGGGCGAGTTCGTGCGAGAAGTCGATCAGGCCCTGGAGGGCCGGTCCGCCGGAGCGCAGGGCGCGCAGCGCGGCCGAGCCGATCTCGCGCCCGGCGGCGGCGCGCACGCCGTCGGCGAGGGCCTGCTTGGAGACGAAGTGGAAGTAGAGGGCGCCCTTGCTCACCCCGGCCCGGCGGCTGATGTCGACCAGGCTGGCGGCCTCGAAGCCCACGCCGGCGAACGTGTCCGCCGCGGCGAGCAGCACGGCACGCCTGGTCCGCCCCGCGCGTTCCTGCTTGACCACTGGGCCCCTCCGGACTCGGCCGGACGCGTTTCCCCCCGCCCGCCCCGCTGCTGTCAGCGCGCCGCCGTTGGGGGCGACGCCTCGCATGCGGACGGCGCCGACCGAAACCGCATGGTTGGTATCTAATCTAGCTCCTTCGCCGACCCCGCCGTCCAGTGGGGAGCACCCCCGCCCCGGGCCTGCCACCCCCTGGGCGGCCATTACCCCAGTCCAGAGGCCGGGTAGCGTGGTCGCGTCGGGCTGCGCGGCAGGGGCCACCCCAGACGCAGAAGAGAAACCGGGTGGTCTGTATGTTTTCTTTCAGGCGGCCGTACCGGCCGCTCGACCGCCACCCTGGAGTAGGGCCCGTCATGCCATTGATCGTAGAGCCGGACGCCCACGGTCCGTACGCCCACCCCGGTCCCGGCTACGACTTCCACGAGCGGACCGTCTCCCGCCACCTGGTGCACCGCACCTCGGTGTCCGAGGTGTTCCTCACCGGCTGGCAGGCCACCGGTCCGTACGACTTCCTGCTCGGCGCCCAGTGGCCCCGGCTGCACGCCTTCTACCGCCTGCCCGGGGACCGCTTCCACGACCCGGTGCTGATGGCCGAGACCATCCGGCAGGCCGGACTGCTGATCGGCCACGCCGGCTTCGGAGTGCCGCGCGGCCACCACTTCGTCATGGAGGACCTCTCCTACGCGCTCGGCCCGGACGGCCTGCGCGGCCTGGCCGTCACCACCGGACCGGCCTCGCTGATGCTCGCGGTCGGCTGCGAGGACGTCCGGATGCGGCACGGGCGGCTGGTCTCGCTGCGGGTGCACATCGACATATCCCGGGACGGCCACCCGATCGGCCACGGCTCCGGCCAGTTGCGGGTCGTCTCCCCCGCCTCCTACGCCCGGCTGCGCGGCCCCGAGCGGCGGGCCGCCACCCTGCCCCGGCCGCCCGCGCCCACCGCGCCCGAACTGGTCGGCCGCGCACAGCCCACGGACGTCGTGCTCAGCCCCACCCTGCGGCCCGACACCTGGCTGCTGCGCACCGACGCCGGGCACCCGGTGCTGTTCGACCACGAGCTGGACCACGTGCCCGGGATGCTGGTGCTGGAGGCCGCCCGGCAGGCCGCCCAGCGGCTGCGCCACCCCGAACCGGTGGTGCCGGTCGAGCTGGTGACGTCCTTCGACCGCTACATCGAGCTGGACCGGCCCTGCCTCGTCCAGGCGGTCCACGAGCAGGCGCCGGACGGCCGCCGGCTGCCCGTCCGGGTGCTGCTGGTCCAGGACGGGCGGACGGCGGCCGACTGCCGGCTGCTCACCGAACCGATCGACGGGCCCGCCGACGGATCGGCGGACAGGCCGGCCGACAGGCGGGGTGACAGACCGGGCGACAGACCGGGAGAGCCGCCGACGGTGCCCGCCCGGCGGGAGGCCTTCGACGACCGCCCCGCCGGCCAGGGCATCGGCAGCCCCCGGCTGCCACTGGCCAGTTGAACCGGCCTCCCCCGAGCGCCCCCTGGGCCCCCTCGACCGCCCGCTAGGCGGCGACCAGCGCCGACGGCCGACCGGCGTGCATCACGCTGAGGTTGGTGGCCAGCCGGACCGGGTCCTGGGCCAGCCAGAGCCGCAGCGCCGCGCCCAGCATCGCGCTGGCCGACTCGATCCGGACCTCGGTGACCTGCGCGATCCGCGCCGCGCCGGGCACCAGCAGGTCGGCCAGCGGGGTCGGCAGCCAGACCGTCAGCGCGCACGGCGCCGGCGCCGCCAGGGCGCCCAGCAGGCGGTAGGCGTCCACCGGCGAGCTGAGCGTGGGGATGATGTCCAGCAGGCCATCGGCCACCACCTCGGACACGTCGCTGCGGTGTCCCTGGGCGAGCCGGCGGAGCAACGTGCGCTCGGCGGCGGTGATTCGGACGGTCAGCATGACCTCGTCGCACTCCATTGCGCGATTTCCTCCTCGTTCCTCCCCGTGCCGGCCGGCGGCCGGCACGAACTACCCCTGTCGCACCTCGGCCCGGCTACCTTCTGCGGAGAGCCGGGCCGGTGGGTGACTGTGTGCCCCGGTCAGATCCCCGCGTAGGAGTGCTTGCCGGTGACGAAGATGTTCACGCCGTAGTAGTTGAAGAGCCAGCAGGCGAAGGCCGCCAGCGCCAGGTAGGCCGCCTTGCGGCCCTTCCAGCCGGCCGTCGCGCGGGCGTGCAGGTAGCAGGCGTAGGCGACCCAGGTGATGAACGACCAGGTCTCCTTCGGGTCCCACTCCCAGTACTTGCCCCAGGCCGCCTCGGCCCAGATCGCGCCCGCGATGATGGTGAAGGTCCAGAGCGGGAAGACCAGGGCGTTGATCCGGTAGGACAGCTTGTCGAAGGTGGACGCGGCGGGCAGCCGGCGCCAGACCGACGCCGGGGTGCCCAGCGGGCCGGTGGTCAGGCCGGCCGCGATCCGCTTGTCGAAGGAGTCCTTGCCGAGGTACAGCAGCGTGGCGATGAACGCCGCGTAGAAGGCGCCGCCGCAGAAGATCGCGGTCGAGACGTGGATCGCCAGCCACGGCGAGTGCAGCGCCGGGACGAGCTGCTCGGAGTCGGTGTAGAGCACCGTGGTGGCGATGCCGAGGGTCAGCAGCCCCGCGAGCACGACCGGCAGGCCGAGCCAGCGGACGTTCTTCTTCGAGGCCAGCAGCACCAGGTACGCCGCCGTCATGGCGAAGGCGAAGGCGCAGGAGAACTCGTACATGTTGCCCCACGGCCAGCGGGAGACCGAGAGGCCGCGGGTGACGATGCCGCCGGCGTGCAGCAGGGCACCCAGCACGGTGAGCGAGACCGCGATCCGGCCGGCCAGGTCGGCCCGGGTGCTGTTGCCGGCCGCGCCCGGACCGTCCTCCTCGTCCGCGCCGCGCCCGCTGGTGACCACCGTCGCGCCCTCGCCCGCCAGGGCGGTGCGGGTGAGCGTGGTGGTGGTGCCGCCGCCGGCCCCCGCCACGGTAACGGTGACCTTCTTCGCGCCCTTGGTGCCGGCGACGGTCTCGGACAGGCTGCCCGACTGCTCCGTCGAGCGGACGGCGACGGCGCCCTTGCTGCCGAAAGTCCACTCGATCATGTGGGCGAACATGGCGAGCGTGTAGACCACCATCGCCGAATAGATCAGCTTGTTGGAGAGGTCGGCCAGCTGTGGGTCGACCCCCGAGGCGAGATGCACCGTCTACTCCTTGGAGTTCTGGTCGGCAGGGACTGCGGGTTCTGCGGGTGCGTCCGAAGCCGCGGCGGCCTCGGGTCCGGGGGCCTCGGCTGCGGGGTCCTCGGCTTCGGGATCCTCGGGCGCGGGGCCTTCGGGTGCGGCGTCGTCCTCGTCCTCCGACGCCGGGGCGTCGTCCTGGAGGTCCACCGCGAGTTCGGCCAGCTCCTCGGCGATCTTCGCCGACTCACTGCGGGCCAGACCGGCCAGCTCCACCTGGGTGCCGCCGCCCGGCAGGGCGACCGCGCGCACCCAGATCCGGCGGCGCTGCACGAACAGCGAGCCGATCAGGCCGAGGATCGCCAGCACCGCACCGGTCAGGGCGATCGTGTTGCCCGGGCGGTGCGAGACGTTGAAGCTGGCCCACTGCTTGTAGCCCTCGAAGGTGACGCTGCCGTAGCCGTCCGGCAGGTCCCAGGCCTGGCCGGGCTTGAGCCGGGCCTTGGCGGGCTGGCCGTCCTGGGTCAGCTGGGTCAGCTTCCGGTCGTTGAGCTGGTAGATGTTCTGCGGCAGGCCGGAGTCGGTGCCCAGGTCGCCCGCGAAGGCGTTCAGCACCAGCTCGGGGGCGGCGTCGCCGGGGTAGAGCGAGACCGGGCCGGTGCCCTCGAAGCTCAGCGGCGCGGTCGGCAGGAAGAAGCCGGAGAAGCCCATCTGGGTCGGGTTGCCGTCCGGGCCAGCGCCGTAGTCGGAGACCTTCACGACACCGGTCGAGGTCAGGTTGCTGTCCTGCGGCAGGAACGGCACGGCACCCCGGTAGACGACGTCGCCCTTGCCGTTCTTGACGGTGATGACCGGGGCGTAGCCGTGGCCGATCAGGAAGACCTTGCTGCCGCCGATCTCCAGCGGGTGGTTGACCTCGATCGTGCCCTGCTTGAGCTTCGAGGTGTCCTCGCCCGCCGTGTACTCGACGTTCGCGGTGAACTGCCGGGCGGCGCCGATCTGGTCGCCCTTGTCCTGGAACTTGGCGGTGAAGCCGTTCAGCTTCAGGTAGAAGGGGTCGAGGTCCTCGGTGCCGTAGAACCGCGTGCCGTTGAAGTCGTCGAGCTGGGTGATGGTGTTGGAGTAGCCCTCGCCCTCGACCATCAGCTTGCCGCCGGTGCCGGACGCCAGGCTGGCCCAGGCGAAGCCGCCGAGCAGCGCGAACAGCGACATGTGGAAGAGCAGGTTGCCGACCTCGCGCAGGTAGCCCTTCTCGGCGGCCACCGAGCCGCCGGCCAGGTTGGCGCGGAACCGGCGCTTGCGCAGCAGCCGGTGGGCGGCGGCGTTCACCGCGTCGGCGTCCGCCTCGGTGCGCCAGACCGCGTAGACCGGCATCCGGGTCAGGTTGCGCGGCGCGGCCGGCGGCTGGGCCCGCAGCACGCCGACGAACTGCCAGGTGCGCGGGACGATGCAGCCGGCCAGCGAGACGAACAGCAGGATGTAGATCGCGGAGAACCAGACCGAGCTGTAGACGTCGAACAGTTGGAGCTTCTCGTAGATCGGCGCGACCGTGGTGTGGTGCGTCTTCCACGCCTCGACCTTGAGCAGGCCCTGGCCGTTCTGGTACTGCGGGATCAGCGAGCCCGGGATGGCGGCCAGCGACAGCAGGAAGAGCAGGATCAGCGCGACCCGCATCGAGGTCAGCTGGCGCCACATCCAGCGCGCCCAGCCCAGGACCCCTATGCCGGTGGGGCCCTCGGACTCGACCGGCGCGCTGCTGAGCCGCTCGGCGGCCGCGTCGTCCGGCGCCGGGGGCAGCTCGGCCTCGGTCGTGGTCTTGCTCACGGTCAGATTCCGATCGAGAAGTCGGCGGTCCAGGACTGCAGTTCGCTCATCGTCGAGTCCCAGATGCCGGTGACGAGCAGCAGACCGACTGCGACGAGCATGCCGCCGCCGATCCGCATGACGAGCGGGTAGTGCCGCTTGACCCAGCCGAAGGCACCCAGGGCCCGGCGGAAGGCCAGCGCGGCCACGATGAACGGTACGCCCAGTCCCAGGCAGTAGAAGGTCATCAGCAGGGCGCCGCGCTCCGCGTCGGCCTGGTTCAGGGCCAGGTTCTGGACGGTCGCCAGGGTCGGGCCGATGCAGGGCGTCCAGCCGACGCCGAACACCATGCCGAGCAGCGGGGCGCCCAGCAGGCCGACCGCCGGGCGGCGGTGGGAGCGCACCTCGCGCATGCTCAGGCCGGGGACGAGGCCCATGAAGGCGAGGCCCATCACGATGGTCAGCGCGCCGAGCACGATCGAGATGACCCGCTTGTGCGCCTGGAGGGTGTCGCCGAACTGGCCGAACAGCGCCCCGCCCGAGACGAACACCGCGGTGAAGCCGAGGATGAACAGCGTCGCCCCGAGCAGCATCCGGCCGCGCCGCGCACCGCGGGCGTCCGCGAGGTCGGCGGCGGAGAAGCCGGTCACGTACGACAGGTAGCCGGGGACGAGCGGCAGCACGCAGGGCGAGAAGAACGACACCAGCCCGGCCGCCAGCGCGATCGGCGCGGCCACCAGCAGTGCCCCGCTCTGGAGGGTCCCGGTGTTGTCGGCGAGCTGTAGCGGCAGGCTCACTGCTTCGGCTCCGCGACCACCGGCTGGAGGATCGACTCCAGCGCGTCCTGGGTCGTGCCGCCGACGGCGCGGGCGGCCAGCTTGCCGTCGCGGTCGACGATCAGGGTGGTCGGGAGCGACTGCAGGCTGAGGCTGCCCTTGGGGAACTTGAGCAGCTGGGTGCCCGCCGGGTCGAAGATGCTCGGGTAGGTGACGCCCTGCTCCTGCTCGAAGCGGACGGCGTTGGTCTTGTCGCTGTCCCGGGTGTTGACGCCGAGGAACTGGACGCCCTGGTCCTTGTACTTCTCCGAGACGGCCTGGAGGCTCTTCGCCTCGGCCCGGCACGGCCCGCACCAGGAGCCCCAGACGTTCAGCACCACGACCTTGCCGTGGTAGTCCGAGAGCTTGGTCTGGCCGCCGTCCAGGGTCTCCCCGGAGATGTCCGGTGCGCTCCCGCGCTTGCCGGTGTCCACCTTCGACAGGTTGGTCCCCTTGACGGTGACGAAGCCGACCTGGCCTTCGCCGCTGCCCGACGAGCCCGAGGACGAACAGCCGGTGAGGACGAGCGCAGCGGCGGCGACAGTGGCGGCAGCTGCGGCGACACGGGGACGGGGGCGCGCCATGGCAGACATGTGAAAAGTTTCGCATGGAGTTCCGGGCAGGTTCGCCGGGGTCCTCCCTAGCGCGTCGCACCCCCTCTGACCTGTGACGGAGTCGGGCCGCCCGGCTCTCGCCGGGCGGCCCGATCCCATACTTACGCGGGGTTTACCAACGGCCCCGCGGACTCACGCGCCGAAGCTCTTGCCCACCGGCTTGTCCTTGCCGCCCTTGCCGATCAGGTGCGCGGGCAACAGGTCGCGGGCCGGCTCGCGGTAGCCGACCGAGACGATCTTGTCGCCCTCGAAGGTGAAGCTGGTCAGCGAGGCCAGCGAGCACTGCCGGCGGCGCGGGTCGTGCCAGAGCCGGCGGCGCTCGACGAAGGAGCGGACGATCCAGATCGGCAGCTGGTGGCTGACGCAGACCGCCTCGTGCCCGCGCGCGGCGTCCCGGGCGGCGCCGAGCGCGCCCATCATCCGCACCACCTGGTCGAGGTAGGGCTCGCCCCAGGAGGGCTTGAACGGGTTGGTGAGGTACTTCCAGTAGCCCGGGTTCCGCAGCGAGCCGTCTCCGACGCCGAAGGTCTTGCCCTCGAAGATGTTGTCCGCCTCGATCAGCCGCTCGTCCGCCGCGACGTCCAGGCCGTGCGCCTTGGCGATCGGCCCGGCGGTCTCCTGGGCCCGCTCCAGCGGGGACGCCACCACGTGGGTGATGTCCCGGCCGGCCAGGTCCTCGGCGACCCGCTCGGCCATCTCCCGGCCCAGCTCGGACAGCCGGTAGCCCGGCAGGCGCCCGTACAGGATGCCCTCCGGGTTGTGCACCTCACCGTGCCGCATCAGATGGACGACGGTGATCTCTTTGGCGCTCACTTCTCAGTACTCCTGGGGCTCGCAGGGATGGATCGGGGCCTGGGTCCTGTCCGGCCTAGACCGTGGCCGCGGCGGCCGCGCGGGCGGCGGCCGGAAGGGCGGCGGCGATCCGCTCGATCGCCCGCTCGTCGTGGGCCGCCGAGACGAACCAGGACTCGAAGGCGGACGGCGGCAGGTAGACACCCTCGGCGAGCATCGCGTGGAAGAAGGCGGTGAAACGGTACGCCTCCTGGGTCTTGGCCTCGTCGTAGTTGGTGACGGCGGCCTCGGTGAAGAACACCGAGAACATGTTCCCGGCGGTCTGCAGCCGGTGCGTCACGCCCTCCTTGGTGAGCGCCTCCGACACCAGGCCGGAGATCTCGGCAGCGACCTTGTCCACGGTCGCGTACACCTCGTCGGTGCAGCCGCGCAGTTGGGCCAGGCCGGCCGCGGTGGCGATCGGGTTACCGGACAGGGTGCCCGCCTGGTAGACCGGGCCGGCCGGGGCCAGGTGGGCCATCACGTCGGCACGCCCGCCGAAGGCCGCGGCCGGGAAGCCGCCGCCCATGACCTTGCCGAAGGTCAGCAGGTCCGGCGCCCAGCCCTCGTTCGCCGCCTCCAGGCCGTACCAGCCGGCCTTGGAAACGCGGAAGCCGGTCATCACCTCGTCCGAGACGAACAGCGCGCCGTTCGTCCGGCAGAGCCGGGCCAGGCCCGCGTTGAAGCCGGGCAGCGGCGGGACGACGCCCATGTTGCCGGGCGAGGCCTCGGTGATCACGCAGGCGATCTCGCCCGGGTGGGCGGCGAAGGCCTGCTCGACGGCGGCCAGGTCGTTGTAGGGCAGCACGATGGTGTCGCCGGCCTGGGCGCCGGTGACGCCCGGGGTGTCCGGCAGGCCGAAGGTGGCCACGCCCGAACCGGCGGCGGCCAGCAGGGCGTCCACGTGGCCGTGGTAGCAGCCGGCGAACTTCACCACCTTCGCGCGCCCGGTGAAGCCGCGGGCCAGCCGGATCGCGGACATGGTGGCCTCGGTGCCGGAGGAGACCAGGCGGACCTGCTCGACCGGGGCGACCCGGCCGACGATCTCCTCGGCCAGCTCGACCTCGCCCTGGCCGGGCGTGCCGAAGGATGTGCCGCGGGTGACCGCCTGCTGGACGGCGTCGATCACCGCGGGGTGCGCGTGGCCGAGGATCATCGGGCCCCACGAGCACACCAGGTCGACGTACTCGCGGCCGTCGGCGTCGGTGAGGTAGGGGCCGGCGCCGGACACCATGAAGCGCGGCGTGCCGCCGACCGCGCGGAAGGCGCGCACCGGGGAGTTGACGCCGCCGGGCGTCACGACGGAGGCGCGGTCGAACAGCGACTGGGACTGGGGGGCTTCGTAGGGGTAGCTCACGGGAGACATGGTCTCAAATCGTGTCCTTGAGCTCTGCATGTCGGACCCGATCATCTGGAACGATGATCCGGGCACCGTTGTCTGTACGGTGGTCCGTACAGACGGGGCCGCTGACTGCTCCGGAGCACGGACCAGTCAGACTGTGCACTCAGAGTGCGCAAGTGTTCCGGTTGTGTGCAGGGGTGTGGAGAGGACTGCCGCGTACCGCGAGTGGGTACGGCGGCGCATGACGGGTAAGGAGCACGTCCGGAGGGACGCCGGACGTGCGGGGGTCTGTCGATTCCGGCGAATTCCGGTGAGGATGGTCCGAGTGTCCGAGGCGCAGGACGGCTACGACGAGGCTGCGGGGGGCTCCCGCAGGCCCGCCGAAACCGCACGCGGGGGTAAGGGAGCGGGCACGGGTCGTGGCCGCCGCGGCGGCGAGAGGCGGGGTGAGGGACGCGTGGGGGTGACGTACAAGTACTTCGGCGCACCGGATCGCGCCACCGCCGCCAGAGTCCCCACCGCCCTCGGACCGGGCGGGCTCGGCCTGGACGCCGGCGAACTCGGCTCGCTCGGGCGGCTCGGCGACCTGATGGAGACCAGCGGCTCCCCCAACGGCCACCTCTCCACCAAGATCAAGCCGGAGACCATGAGCGCCATGGTCCTCACCGGCATCCAGGGCGTCCCGCTGCACCAGGTCCCGCCGCTGGAACTCGTCGTGCTGCACCCCGACTACGCCGTCGTCCAACTCCCGCAGAACGTCGTCGAACCGCTCCGCAAGGCCGACGAGACCGAACTCGGCGCCGCCGCCTTCATCTGGTCCACCGTCCCCGACCGGCGCGGACCGCGCGACGCCTTCGTGATCTACAGCATGCTGCACGAGTGGCAGGACTTCGCCAACCGCCTGCACGAGGCCGGGCACCAGCTGTACTGCCTGGTCTGGCCCTGACCTGCGGGTCCGCCCGCTTCTGAGCGCTCGTCAACGGGCTACGGGGCGGGCACCCGAAAGGTGCCGTCAGGCCGCCAGGGCACATCCAGGGCACACGGGCCCGGAAGTGCCCTGCCGGCGCTCCTGCCCGGCCTCGCCGAGGAGGAAGTCGTCGGTGGCCGAGCGGGCGCGCCCCTCGCTGCTCGGCATGAGGTGGGTATAGGTCCGGAGCGTGAAGCCGGGGTCCGAGTGGCCGAGGTAGACCGCGAGGGCCTTGATGCTGGTGCCGCCTTCGAGCTGGGCCGAGGCGTACGTGTGGCGGAGGGCGTGCATGCCGTCGTCGGGTGCCGCCTCGAAGTACTGCGAGCCGCTCGTGCGGGCCGGGATGACACCGGCGTGCACCAGGGCGCGCTTCCAGAGGCCCTGGTTGAAGACGCTCCGGTTGTGGGGCTTCCCCTTGGCGTCCACGAAGAGCAGCTTGAGGGTCTTCGGCTTGCCGTCGGGCTTGTGCCACGGCAGCGTCGCGGGCATCGGCTTGAACACCGCGAGGTGGGCCCGAAGAGCCGTGGCCGTGGCCGGCGACAGCGGCACGGAGCGGATCTTGTCGCCCTTCGGCAGTGCGAACACCATCTTCGAGCCGACGAAGCGGATCTGGTGGTTCACGTGCAACCAGCCACCCTCGAAGTCGATGTCATCCTCCGTCAATGCGAAGATCTCGCCCTGACGGAGGCCGCATCCGACACCCACCGCGCCGCCGGCGCGGAAGCTCTCGGGGAGTCCCTCCAGGACCGCCAGCACCCGCTCGCGGGTCCACGGCACGACGGGCTTCGGCGGGACCTTCGGCCACGACACGGAGGACGCCTTGCACGGGTTGCGCCTCAGGATGCCCGAGTCGACGGCGGCGTCGAAGATGCTGCTGAGCACGTCGCCGATGCCACCGATCGTGGAAGCCGCCAGCGGCACCTCCAGTAGCTCCCTGATCCAGGCGCGAACCGGCTCAGGGTCGTTGAACACCCGCATCTCGTGGTGGCCGAGGCGCCCGACGATGTGGTTCCGGACAACACCCTCGTAGCGAACCTCCGTCGTCGGGCCCGCAGTGTTGTTCTTGAACCACTTCGTGGCGTACGCGCCGAGGGTGATCCTGGTCGCCGCAGGGTCGATGTACGTGCCATCGTCCAGGGCCGCCTTGAGCTCGGCGACACGACTGTCCGCCTTGGTCTTGAGCTCAAAGTCCTCCTTCTTCTGTGTGCCCTGGGGGTCTCGGTATCGGACCTGCCAGCGCTTGCCCTTGCCGTGGTCGGCGGTGGGGTACTTGCCCTTGTGCTCGCGGCAGGGCTTGTCGGTCGGGCGGGGGTAGGTCTTGTGCCAGGTGTCGTAGACGGTCGCCATTCGGCTCCTTTGGTCGGGGGCATGCGGAGACACGGCCTGTGGCCGGCGGTCGGGTGGAAGTGGTGGCGCGACGGCTGTGGCGCCAGGTGAGCCGCGGATTCGGGACGCTCGCGGAAGCGCCCCTCAGGGCGGGTGTTGGATGTTTATCGACCGCACCCGGTTTGTCAAATGGGAGATTCCCGGAGAGGCGTTTGAGTGCCAGTTCGTGCTCGATAGTGCCGGATAGTCCCGAGCTCGCTGGCGCCCATGAGCGCTCACCGCCACTCAAGGGCGAGCGAGATGTCCACTTGCGAACGCGATGCACTCTGACCTGGCAAGTTGCCCGATCAAGGCCACCTCCGACAGGGCGATCAAGATCTTTTGATGGATTTTCTCGAGTTCCTTGCCGGGGAGATATGGCGGGCCTTACGTTCGTTATCGCCGCCCAGCGAGGTCGCGACGCTTCGCTTCTCGCCGGGCAGGTCCACCGATCCACCTGGAGCCGTTTTAGGTTCCGAGCCGGGTTGCGTGGAGACTTCCCTCACCGCGCAGAGCGACCCCTTTCCCAGGGGCCCCTCGGCGCGCCCTCACTCCCCTATCCCCTGCCTGCTGGAGACCTCTTGCCCACGACCTTCCGTGCCACCACCCCCGATCGCCGCCCGCTGGCCACCGCGGAGGAACTCGCCGCCTACCTCGGAGTACCGCTCGGGACCGTGTACGCGTGGCGACACCGCGGCCAGGGGCCCGTGGCGATCAAGGTCGGCCGGCACCTGCGCTACCGCTGGGCGGAGGTGGAAGCCTGGCTGGACGGCCATAGCGCCGACCAGGCCGCCTGACCCAACCGCCCTTCACCCTCCATCCCGTTTCCGCCCCCTGCCGCCGGCGCCCGGCACCCCCGCCGCGTGCCCGACCTGGAGCCTCACCATCACCCCTATGTCCAACCCCCTCGTCGCCGACGCCGCCGTGAGGATCCCGACCGCGGACGGCGCCGCGACGGACGTCCTTCGGGCCATCGACACGCCGCCGAGCACGTCCGATTCGCCGGGCGCCGCCCTGCTGGCCGAACTGCGTGACCACATCCGCCGGTACGCGGTCCTGCCCTCCGCGGAGGCGCTGGACGCGGTCACGCTGTGGGTCGCCGCGACGCACCTGCAGGCGGTGTGGCACCACGCGCCGCGTCTGGCGATCGTGGCTCCGGCTCGGCGGTGCGGAAAGTCCCGCCTGCTCGACATCCTGGTCGAGACCGTCCACGATCCCCTGATCACGGTCAACACCAGTGCGGCGGCGATCTACCGTTCGCTCAGCGACCGGCCCAGGACCCTGCTGGTCGACGAGGTCGACACCCTCTTCGGCAACCCCCGCACGGCCGAGATGAACGAGGGCCTGCGCGGCCTGCTGAACGCCGGCCACCAGCGCAACCGGCCCGTCACCCGGTCGGTCGGCAACGACCACCAGGCCCGCGAGTTCGACACCTTCGCCATGGCCGCCCTCGCCGGGATCGGCGACCTGCCCGACACGATCATGGACCGGTCGATCGTGATCCGCATGCGCCGCCGTGCCGACGGCGAGGTCGTCGCCCCGCTGCGGGACCGCCGCGACGGCGTCCTACTCCGGGAGACCCGCGCCAAGCTCGCCCTCTGGGCCTCCCGCGTGCGGGAAAAGGCCGAGGCCCTGCACCCGGACATGCCGGTCGAGGACCGCGCCGCCGACACCTGGGAACCCCTGGTGGCCGTCGCCGACCTCGCTGGCGACTCGTGGCCGGACCGCGCCCGCCTGGCGTGCGCGCGCATGGTCGCGGCCGAGGAGGAGATCGAGGAGGACAGCTGCGGCGGCGCGCGGATCCTCGCCGACATCCGCCGGATCTACTTCACCCACGGCGACACGGACACCCTGCCCACCACGGCGATCCTCGCGGCGCTCAACGACGACCCCGAGGCGCCGTGGGCCGAGCACGGGCGCGGTGGCCTCACCGCCCGCGGGCTGGCCGGGCTGCTCAAGGACTACCGGATCTCCTCGGCCAACATCCGCCTGCCCGACGGCACCCAGCGCAAGGGCTACACCTTCAACAAGTTCGCCGACTCCTGGCGCCGCTACTGCCCCAGGATCCACCCGCTCCCCCAGCGCGCCCCGGCCAGCTGACCCCGCCCCCCGGGTGCGGTAGATACCGTCACCGACGTCGCATCCGCTCTGCCGCACGCCCACCACCGGGACGGCAGCCTTCCGAGAGCCGTCCGCACGGCCGCCGAGCACAAGCCGGGCGAACCGACCGGTCCGCTCCTGGTCCGGTACAACCGGACCGGACCGGACCAGGACGGCAGCGGGACGGAGCGACCAGCCGCACAGGCCAGTCGTGGCAATGGACTTCGGCACACGAGACGGATGAAACGGACCGCGGCACTCAACCCCACCGGACCGGACGGTCCGCCGCCCGCAGGCTTGCGGACCGCCCGGACCGGACCGGTGTCCGAGGCTTGCGGACTTGGACCGGTCCGGTGTCCGGCGTCCTGTCCGAACGCACGGTCCGGAAGCTGTCGGACCGTCTCCCGCGCAGACCCGGCCATCGGGCTGTCCGGACCATCCGGCCGCTCTGCGCGGTCCGGCACGCCGGTCCGGGACCGGTCCGGTCCGGTCCCGGACGGTCCGGACGGTCCGGGACCGGACGGACGGACCGGCGGACCGGCGGACGGGACCGGCGGACCAGCGAACCAGACCGGCGGACCAGCGGACCGAGATCTGCCGACCATTCGCTGACGGACCGCGCCGGCGGACCGGACCGTCCGGAACGTGGTCCGTCGGACCGAAATCCGCTCACCGACCACGCGGACCGGACCGGTGGACCGGACCGCTCGGTCCGACGGTCCACTCACGGACCGGACCGTCCTCCTTGCGGTCCGTCCGCACCTCACCCGTACGGCCGATCCGCCCGAAGACCCAGGAGACACTCCCTGACCGATCACCAGCACGGCCCCGCGCACGACGACCGCCCCGATGCCGGCCCGGAGGCGCTCCTCGACTCGCCCACGTTCGCCCGCGACCTGCGGCGGGCGTTCGACCCGGGCACCCCTGGCGGAGCCAGTAGTACCCCGAGTCCGACTCGCGGCCGGACACGGGGAGGCTCCGCCCCAGGGGTGGCGGAGCGGTCCCGGCGCGAGGGCGCGCCGGGCCAGGGGTTCGAGGCCGAGGACGGCCCCGAACCGGACGAGCTCCACAGCGTCCAGACGACGATCCTCACCGACCACCGCCGCTACAACAGCCCCACCGAAGCCGGCGGAGCCGAGCCGCGCAACCGCCGGTTCGGAGGCGTCAAGCGCGAGGAACGCGTCGGACCGCTGCGGTTCAGGCCCGACGAGCACGCCAGGCTGCAAGCGGCTGCCCTCGCCCATGGCTACAACGGCGTGTCCGGTTTCGCGGCCGACGTCGTCATGGCGTTCATCGACGGCCGGTTCTTCATCGACCTCCCCCTCGCCGAGGAGCGGCGGGCCACCCACCACTTCCGCTCGGTCTTCCTGCGCAAGCACGACCGGCTGGGCAACAACCTCAACCAGATCGCCCGCGCCGACAACGGCGGCTACGACCGGCCGGCCCACAGCCCCCGGACCATCGACCAACTGCTCCGCCTCCAGACCGAGATCGCCCACGCCTTCCGCCCGTCCGCCACCCAGGAGTCCTCCACCCACCCGTGATCGCCGCCATCAAGGACCCCGGCTCCAACACCCGCGGCCTGCTCGCCTACCTCTACGGCCCCGGCCGCCACGACGAACACCACGACCCGCACATCGTCGCCGGCTTCGCGATGCTCGCCATGCCCGACCCCGGCCGCGAGGAACAGGCGACCCTCACCCAGCTCGCCCGCTACCTCGACGAGCCGGTCCACCTGCGCAACAGCGAAGTCGGCCTCAAGCTCACCAACCACGTCTGGCACTGCCCCGTCCGCGCCGCTCCCGAGGACCGCCACCTCTCCGACACCGAGTGGGCCGACATCGCCCACCGGATCGTGCAGGCAGCCGGCATCGCGCCCGACGGCGACGACCTCGCCTGCCGCTGGATCGCCGTACGCCACGCCGACGACCACATCCACATCGTCGCCACCACCGTCCGCGAGGACGGCCGCCGCCCCAAACTCCACGGCAGCGGGCGACGCGCCGCCGACGCCTGCCGCCAGATCGAGAAGGACTACGGCCTGCGCCAACTCAAGCCCGGCGACGGCACCGCCGCCAAACGCCCCACCCAGGCCGAGATACACAAAGCCCAACGCCTCGGCTGGAAGCAGACCAGCCGCGCCTGGCTCGAAGACCGCATCCGCGACGCCATCCCCCACGCCGCCGACATCGAGGAGTTCCTCGCCTACCTCCAAGCCGACGGCGTCGAGGTCAACATCCGCCGACTGCCCTCCGGCGACCTGAAGGGCTACTCCGTCGCCCGGCCCGGCGACCTCAAGGCCGACGGCACACCCAACTACCTCTCCGGCAGCAAGATCGCCCCCGACCTCTCCCTGCCCAAGCTCCAAGCGCTCCTGGCCACCAGCACCCCGGAGGAACACCCCACCGCCCGCCGCCACCGCCACAGCACCAGCTGGCAACGCACCACCGACACTCTCGACGCCCTCCACCTCGCCGAACCCGACGGCAACAGCGGGACCGACGCCCTCGCGCAGGCCCAGATCACCGCCCTCGGCGACATCATCAACGCCACCACCCAAGCCGCACCCCACGAGCTGCGCGCCGAACTACGAGCCGCCACCCGCATGTACGCCCGTGCCCAGCGCTCCCAGGTGCGTGCCAACCACCAGGCCGCCACCGACCTGCGACGGGCCGCCCGCGACATCCTCCACGCCGCCGACGGGCCCGGCGGCAACGCCCTCGCCGCACTGATCGCCGCGCTCGTCTGGGCGGCGATCCTCGCCGGCCGCTGGCACCAGGCCACCACCAGCAGGCCCACGCCGCCCAGCTCGCCGTCCAGCACCTGCAGGCCGCCCACGACCAGGCCGCCGCCGAACACCTCTCCGCCCTCACCCACCGCCAGCCCGCCCAGGAGACGATCAACGACCTCGCCCACGACCTGCGCGCCGCCGTCCCCCACCACGCCGCACGCATCCTCACCGACCCCACCTGGCCCGCCCTCGCCACCGCTCTCGCCGACGCCGAAGCCGGCGGTCACCAGCCCCGCCAACTCCTCACCGAGGCAGCCGCCCGCCGCGAACTCGGCACAGCCCGCCAGCCCGCCAAGGTCCTCCTCGGCCGCATCCAGCACACCAGCCGCAACCCCGCACCCAACCGCGCTGCCGATGCTGCCCGCCTGCGCACCACCAGGCTCACCACCCCCAGCCGCAACACGGCACAGCCCACGCCCGCGCCTTCGTCTCGGCCCGACACCCGCCCACAGCACCGCAGGCGCTGAAGCTCCAGGGCCAGCCCGTCTCGCAGGAGGAGCCTCCTCAGCCCCTGGCGCCACACCTTCCCGGGGCCAGCCCAGGCCGCTGCGGAGCGGCCACCGCAGCCCACGCCTGCGGGCCACGCCCCCGGTCGCCCGCCCACCGCCGGACGTCGAGCACCACCGCCAGCAGGACCACACCCAGCCCCCATCCCCCACCGCAAAGGACACCCGTGACCGACACCACCACCTTCGTCAGCCGGAACATCATGAAGCTGCTGTTCGACGCCGACTTCGTGTACCGCGACGACACCGACACCTGGTCCCACCAGGACGGCCGACCGTTCAGCGAGCCCGAGCAGGCCATCGCCGAAGCCGCCGGGGAGGAAGAGCTCGAAGCCCTCTTCGACGTGTACAAGCTCCTGCTCAAGCGCGACCTCGTCGACCCGATGGACGCCCTCCGCGTCCTCACCTACCGGTACTGGATCGCGATCCCCGACTACGACGCCGACAGCACTGACCTCCTCGCCGCCATGACCGACCAGGACCGCGCCGAGTTCGCGCGCCTCTCCGACGCCCTCACCCCTGCCCAGCGCATCGCCCTCATCAAGAGCTGACCCTCCACCTCGCCCTGGCCGGGTACCTGCCCGGCCAGGGTGTCGATTTGATGTCTTCCTGCGCGATCGGGAAGCATCTCAGCCCCTCCGTCGTCGTGTGGTGCTTGAACCCGTCACACCACGGAAGGGCACCGCACTTGACCAACCCCGCCGACGCCGACCGCAACCCCCACCGCAACGTCGTCCTCGCCGTCCCCCACCCCGCACCCCTCAACCCCCGCGGCATCACCATCACCTGCGCCATGTGCAACGCCGCCCGCGACTGGCTCCTTATCCACGTCCAACCCGACATGGTCTTCGTGCGCTGCCGCTGCGCCCACGAGTGGCGCGAGCACGACCTGGAGACCGCCGACGTCACCACAGCCCGGGACGACACCGGGGACCACCAGGTGTGGGAGTCGTTCGAGCAGATGCACCGCGGACTCGGCTTCGACGGGCTGCTCGCGGGAACGGTGTGGAACCTGGAATGACCGGCCCGAGGCCGCCACCAACCGGTGGCGGCCTCCTGCGGAAGCCAGTCCGGCCCGACGGACCAACTCACCTGCCGTCATTGGCCGCAGAGTGTGATCGTGATCGCTCACGGTCCTTGGATGTTCCGGCCGTACGTGTGCTACGTTCCGTGGTCCAACCGAAAATAGGCGACCCCGGCGGTGCTACCAACACCCCGGGGTCCGGCAACAGGAGCTATCACTCCCGATGCGTGTCCATCGTAACGCCCACGCGCGCAACTTCACTGTGCTGCCCAACGCCGTCCTGCAGTACCGACGGCTTTCCTACACCGCCCGCGGCCTGCTCGCCGATCTCCTCTCCCGCCCCGACGGCTGGCGCGAGGACGGCCGGCACATGGCCGACACCAGCCCTCAGGGGCGCGGCGCGATTCGCAAGGCCCTGAAGGAGCTGGCCGACGCCGGCTTCTACCGGGTCGAGAAGATCCGTATGCCCGACGGCACCATTCGTACCGAGACCCACGTCTACGACACCTCGCAGTTGGCGCTGCCGGGTACCACCCGTCCGGTCTCCGGTGAAGCGACCACCGGCGGTGCTGACGCCCTTGTAAAGGACCTGGTGAAAGAACCCTCCCTCCCCGCCGAGCAGGCCGACGAGCCGGTCCTCGCCAACGAGCCGCAGGCGAGGACGGGAGGACGGGCGGAAGACCACGAGGAGAAGACCGCCGAGCAGCCCGTGGCGGTACAAGACGAGCAGGTCCGCGAGGCGGTCGCCACCCTGTTCCGGGTGATCCGCCCCGAACCGCGCCTGCGGCTCGGCCAGACCGAAGCCGAGGAGCTCGCACCCCTCGTCGCGCGGTGGCTGGAGCGCGGCGCGACCCAGGCCGACCTCGCCCAGGCCTTGCTGCCGGGCCTGCCCACCGCGATGCACTCGGCGATCGCAGTGCTCCGATACCGCCTGAAGCGCAAGCTGCCGCCCGCCCAGCCCGTCGTGCGGCCCGCAGCGGCTCGGTACGTCGAGTGCGCCAAGTGCCACGATCCGGTGCCCCAGGCGGGCATTTGCCGGGTGTGCGCGGGCCTCGGCACGCGAGCGGTCGGCGTCGGCGGGGGCGAGCAGGTCACCCGCAGCGGCGCGGCGCGCGCCAGGGACGCCCTGCGCGCTGCCAGGACCGCTGGCCTGCACCTGGGCAGCCTGGCGGTAGCCGAGTAGTGCAGCACCAGCGTCATCGAGCTGGCCGCCATCACGCCGCCATGAGGCACCAATCAATGATCAGAGGCAGCTGGCGACAAAGACAGCCAGAGCGGCTCCAGTCGAACCCTCTTTGCTACGAAGGGGTATTGGAGAAAGCCTCCGCCGCCGATGCTCCTGACAGCCACTGACGCGCCCAGCGGTCTGCCCGATCGCGCCTGCCCTCCTGCCCTTGTTCTTGGCTGTGTCCCTCTATCAGTCCGGTCAGGCTGTCCAGCAGCGCGTTACCCGCGAGGCCGTGGGCAAACGGGGCGACCGTGGCGACCGCTGCGGTGGTCGAGGGGCCGCCATGCGCAAGGGAATTTCGCACCGACCGCAGCCGGCACACCGCACGTGACCATGTGCCTTCCAACGCGCTGTACCAGTCGGCCCGAGAGGCGCTGTCCGCGAAGCGGTGGACCAAGTCGGTTGCTCGCCTACGATTCGGCATGTTTTCTGGGTAGACGGCGGCCAGGAAAGGGAGACTGGCAATGACCTGGGCGAGGTCGACACGAAAGCCAGGCGACGCCTCATGAAGGACAAGGGTCCTGCGACGCCGTTCAATCCGTGCTGCAGTTTGAGGGTCGAGATGGTTTCGTTGGTCCAGTGCATGCCATGCCAACTGCACGAGGCGATCGGCGATCTGCGTATGGATCCACGCGTTCTTGTAATAGCAGTCGAGGAAGTCGTACCAGGGCCCTCCCGATGTCGCGGCGGAGAGGATCTCCAGGATTCTGACGTCGAGGATCACAGCAGGGTGGGCAGGCTGGACCCCAGTGCTTTTCCACCAGCCGATCGCATCAATCACGGCCGCTAGATCCGAGCTCGCTTCTGGCAAGAACGGGATAACACGCGGGGCGAGTTCGGAGAGCCGTCGTGCGGTTACATCGAGATGGCCGAACGGCGCCTGCTCCGTGCGATCCTCTTCTGGCTTGCTGAAGAACTCGTCGGTGCGGTATCCGTCCCCGAAGTGGATGTACCCGTTAAACATCTGCCAGCCGTGCTGCGCTTCGGGGAACGAAGCGGCAGCAACCAGCGATCTGGCCTGGAGCCGGGAATCAACCGAGGCGACGGCCCGTGCCCGAACCCCGAGGTCCACCCGGGCTATCACGACATCTCTTCCTTCGGGCAGCAGATCGGCGGGGAAGTCCGCATCCGGCGAGCTGATCTCCGCCGGAAGGGCGTGCTTGTGCGGACCGTTCTCCACGATCGTCCCGTACAACCAGTCGCGGTGATAGAGCGTAACCGGGCCGAACTCCTGGACCATCTGGCCGATCCGAGCATTGTCGAACGCGTGCCACACGATGTGGTGGGCATCACGTGGCAGGATCTCCAGCACACGTCTGCACAGGTCAGCACGCTCTGAATGCGGCAAGCCAGCAGGTTGTGTGTAGAAGTTCGGCAGGCCCTTCGGGCTCCTATCGAGACCGTCCTGTTCTCCGAGAAGTACTCGTGCGCTCCTTATTGCCGTGGCCTGGTCGTACAGGATTCCAGTCGCGACCTGAAAGAGCCGGTCGGCATCACGGTTCGAACGATGCAGGAGAATTCTCAGCATACGGACGATTCCGATCACGTCGTCGGCCTCAGCCGGCCCCTGCACCATTTCCACCAGATCGTTCCAGAGCGCCCCTAGAAGCTGCGTACTGGCCAAGGCAGTGTCTAGACTTCCCGCCAGCACCACGGCTCGTGCTCGAACCTCCCCCTGCGCCTCAGGCAACTGCCCCAGAGCTAGGGACAGGTCCGCCAGGGGCACGCCAAGCACACTACGTGCGCGGCCTGGGAGGCGGCTGGTCGTGAACGCAAAGTCCGCGATCACTGATTCCCAGGAACGCCGGTGCTGTGTCTTGTAGGGCCGCGAGTCACCAAGCCACTCGCGCAGTTGATCCAGCGCCTCGACCCATCCCAGGTCACGCTCATTGGCCTCGTACTTGCGGTCCCTCAGCGCATGTGCCAGTTCCGTGCACCAGGAAGCCCTGGCTTCTCCACCCCTCACATACATGTATCCAGTCTCGCAAACAGCCGACGCCAGTACGACCAGTCGTCGCCACGAGCCCGTTCCCACACATCCGTCGTCCCATCCACGCAGCACGCTTGATGCGCTCGCTGACCAAGGTCTCGAAGGTGTAGCTTGTTGCGTGCGCTGCCAACTGGCGACCGGCGGGTTTCAAGGCATACCGCAAAGCGGGCTCGACTTGAGTCCGTCCGGTCGGCGGAGCGGCTCTACGCCGTGACTGAGGGGGCCGCTGTGGCATCTTCGGACAAAAAGCGCGCGTATTGCACAGATCTGGGCCAACAGGTACTCAGGTCCCTCGTGGCCCGAGTACTCATCGAGGCTCTTCTCTGGACAGCGCAGCACTTCTTCTAGAGGTGCCGAGGGGGCCGGTCTTCCGGCCCCCTCACATAATCTGCCGCCCGGTAGCCGATGAGCTCTGCCGGCAGATCAGGGAAGACGTCCTTCTCTCGAACTGCCCACAGAACTAGTAGTTCCCCTCGGCCAGGCGTCGCCTAATTTTTCTGTCGACTCTGATCTATCCGGGGTCTAGAACAGACACGACTTCGACCGAGGCGCCGACATCCACGTTCATTGTGGACTCGAGGGCCTGAACGCCCGCAAACGCCTCGCGAGCCGGCCCCGTCGACTCCCGTACAGGAACGGCGTACGCTACCTCGGTCGCCGCCGCGTCAGATGTTTCTTCCGGCGCTCCTTCCACCACTCCAATCGGTCCGGCGAGTCCTGCGGGAAGACAGTCTTAACCAAGCAGTAGGCCAGCACCGCCAGAATCGCGAGTGCGGTCAGCCATGCCGGTACCTGGGAAGGGGCCAAGGCAACGATAGAGGTCGCAATTGCGGACTTGCTGCGCTCCAAGAACAACGCCACCGGGCTCACCTGGCCTTCAGGTGCTGCGGGGAGCGCGCCGACACCGCCTGTTCGACGGTGCTCCTGACATCTCGACTACGCCGCTGGCCAGGCGCCGAATGGACAGGAGGATCGCATGACCGAGCTGAGGAGAGGGTTGACTTGATCAAGGCGCACTGCTCCAGGACAGTGCGCCGATACTGCTCGCTGACAGCATCCAGGACCGTAGCTGACCGATCCATGGGACCGTCATAGGGGAGCCTAGCGAGTACCGGGGTACCCCACCGCGCAAGCTCGGCATCGACCTGGTCGGCAAATTCATCAAAGACTTCAATGCCCTGCATTGACTGCTGAAGGATCAAGCCGCTGATTGGAATCCGATCGAACGGGATGCAGGTCAGGTTGCGCTCACGCCAAGCCATCGCTGCTTCCGCAGTGCTGAGCGGGATCTCCCGCCTCACGGCATCTCCGCCACGGCTCTCAGTGATCGTCACAGTGGCCTCGTAGCCCTCGCTGTCAACAAGCACGAGATAGTCATCGGCGTGCTCATCTACGTAGGGCCCCATGCCGTGGCCGTCATAGCCGTCGCTAAAGACGATCCAATCGAATTCCTGCCGTGCGCGTGTGAGTACAGGTTGCATCTCACTGCGATATCCATAGGAGGTGTATTCGTAGAGACCCCCTTCCCCGGGCACTATACGAAGCCTCCCCCAGGAGGAAGCGTCGGACGGCGGCATTGGACGCTGTGCAGTTGGCCAATCTGGCTCTCCGTATCGCCGAGGAATCCGCGACGGTCGATCGCTTGGCGATGTTGTAAGAATAAGGACTCGGTCACCTTGCAGAGCCCACGCAGCACCGATCTGGGTGGCGGCTCGACGCAGCTCCCACGGGCTCTTGGAGAACCGGGGAGCCAGCAACTGGATGCAACGACCGGGAGAGATCCGTTGGCTTCTCTTCGTATCAGCTGCGGGACCGCCACGCGTAACAACATCCGGCGCCACTGCGGAACCCCCGCCCCGGCCCGGCCGACTGGGAAATGGGACCTCGCCCAGGACCTCGTAAGAGCGAGGCTTCGTTGACCTTCGCACCGCTGGAGCGTCCGCGATCACGGTGCGGACAGTGAGCACGCTGGACCAACCGCTCGGGAAGCGAGAAGGTGCAACGAACCGCAAGACACAAACACCCTCGCTGCAATCGTGGTTGGCTAGGTCAACAACAAGACCTGGGCCTGCGATGGGGTCTTGCAACACGGAGACGAGCCGCTCATCGTGTACCGCACTGCCCGATGCCAGCCCACGGGTGATCTGCCAGTCAAGGCCATGGCCGGCCAACTGAGTGCTGACGTTCAGGCTGATGTGTCCCGCCAGGCGATCCCACAAGCGGATGCGACGCAAGACAGCACTGGCAAGTTGCCCTGCCGAACCATGGTGATCAAGCTCTGTTACCCGACGAGGGCGGCCTCGGCGAGGGTGCCGAAAGGGCAGAGGTGGCAGATTGCCTGGGTCAATGGTCCACAAGGGGATACGTCGGCGACTCTCCAGCTGCGACTGGTAGTCAGACAGGACCGAGCCGAGGTCCGCCTTTCCCAGAGACTTGAGCGCGAGCACTCCACGGTCCGGATTGCGCGCGAAGGCGATCTCGATACTGGTCCCAACAGCTCTGGCCCACAGGTCTTTGATGCCGTGTGCCGACTTTCGAGTGTCCCGGTAGGGCAGCAGCTCAAGAACTGGGCTCACAAGCTCAGGGCTTTCGAACCAAACGTCAAGCCGGGCGCCCTGCGGCACAACTTCGGCGATGCCCAGCGGAAACCGGCAGGGGGTCGTTGGCGAGCCGATGCGCTGCAGAAGCAGCGACTCGAGCAATGACTGGGTGCCCGTCGGCGCGGGGATCAGCACCGACCAGTCCGCCAAGGCTTCGACGCGGAGCCTTGCCCCGCGCAACGACTCTCCGGTGAGCTGCTCTCGGGCACTGGCTACTTGCTGGTGGATCGACATCGCGCGACAGTCCTTCCCTGTTGCCCCGACCTGGCAAAGAAGGCGCGTGCGAATGGTTCATTAGCTCATACGACGGACCTGACATCAGCGAAGTGGGTTGTCCGTCGGCATCACAGGGTCGGTTCGGGATGCCCGGAGCTGGCCGCTTCGCAAGGGCCAGGCGGGAATACTTGATCGCATCCTGGGGATGGATGTCAAGTCGGTCGCACCAGGTTCCCCACTTGTATCGAAAGCGACTGGGCATCCCCCGTTTGGGTTGCGTCGAAGCAGCTGACTCCAACACAGGAACCGGCTGAACAACTACTGAAGTTGAATTCGTGATGTCGGTCTGAGATCTGGTCAGCCATCCATGATCAGGCCGGTGGTGGCGAGGCATCCGTCGATGAGGTGAGGGCGGTACTGGAGTCTCTTCAGGCTGCGCTTGACGGCTCGGGCGAGTTGGTCGATGTCGGCGG
>NZ_JBIUSS010000009.1:0-19967 GCF_044741445.1 Kitasatospora sp. NPDC088160
TGGACCCCGACCGCCTGTCCTTCACCCGCAGCCTGCGGGTCGTACGCCGCCAGGTCCCCGCCCAGGCGGCGCTTTCCCCCCGGCACACTCGCCAGCGCGCTGACCCGCACCCTGGCTGAGATCACCGAACGGCTCCTGCCGCCACGGCGCCGGCGGACCTGCCCCCGCGTCATCAAACGCAAGATGTCCAACTGGCCCCTCAAACGCTCCCAACACCGCAACTGGCCGCAACCCGCTCCGACAATCGTCACGATCGCCGGACCGGGCACGGCCTAAGTCATAAGTCACCGGCATTGGGGCTAGGACCGACCGGCAAATGGATCACTTGAGGCGTTGGGTGCTGGGGCGGCCGTCCCAGCGGTAGCGGCTCGTCGAGCGTCGGATGAGCATGCGGAGCGTGACGAGAGTGGCGGCGAGGTAGACGTAGAAGTCCACGACCTCGCCGCTCCTCTCGGTACAACGACGGAGCTTTCCGTAGCCGTTCATCCACGAGTGGGTGCGTTCTACCAGCCAGCGTTTTCCGGCTTGGATCGGGGCGGGCACGCCCTTGCGTGCGATCTCGGCAGTGAAGCCCAACCCGGCTATCAGCAGACGGGACTTGGCGCTGTCGTAGCCGCGGTCGAGGTTGACGTTGACGGTCTCCGGCATCGCGCCGACCTGTGCCTGTGCCGCGTCCAGAGTGGGGCCGAGCAGGGGTGAATCGTGCCGGTCGGCCCCGTCGGAGACGATCCCGAGCGGGACACCACAGGCATCGGACGCGACGGAGCGTTTCAGCCCCTGCTTGCCCCGGTCCACCGGGGAGCGCCCGGCTTTGTCCCCACCGGACGGGGCCTTGGTGATGCAGCCGTCCATCGAGATCTCGCTCAGCCCGAGGCCGATCATGCGGTCGTAGGCCTCGAGTGCAAGGGCATGGACCTTCTCGGATATCCCCAGTTCAGCCCACTGCTTGACGCGGCGCCGGATGGTCCGGTCGGAGCATCCGGCGCCAGCGATCCGTTCGTAGCCGGAGCCGTGGACCAGCGCGAGCACGATGTACTCGAAGACGGTCCGGTCTGGAACCCGTCGCCGGTGACAACCCAGCGGATGGCTCTCGGCTCGAGGAGGAGACCGGCCTCCTCGTCCGCCCGGCCGATCTCGTACTCGTCCACGTCATCCACGTCGAACAGGGCTTTGACCAGGCAGGGCAGTTCGTCCTCTTCGTCTTCGCCACCGACACGTGGACCGGCGAACTGACCAATACCGAGCCGGACAAACACCTGGCTGCCCAGTGGGTCTCTGGGGACCGCCTTCCTGAGCCCGCGTTCCCGACAGCTATGCAGGCGCTGGTCGCGTACCGGGACGGAAGTCCCTCCGTCTCCCGCTACGGCTGGTCGGCCACCACGGCGTGATAGGCGGGCCAGGCGCAAGGGTGGCTGCCGCTACCGGGACCTCTGCTTGACCGAAGCTCTGCGGGCGGCCATCCAGCGGGTGGCCGGGTCCTGTCCCAGTACGTGGCCACCCCCTACGCCACCCGCCTCCTCTCCGCCGCCGGCGCCCAACCCGCGGGCCTCGGCTACCTCCTGAAGGACCGCGTCGGCGACGTCGCCGACTTCCTCGACGCCCTGCGCCGCGTGGCGTCCGGCGACACCGTCATCGACCCCGACGTCGTGCGCATCCTCCTCCGCACCCAGACCACCGCCCACCCCCTCACCCGCCTCACCCCCCCGGCGAGCGCGAAGTCCTCTCCCACATGGCCGAGGGCCTCAACAACCAGGCCAGCGCGGCGCGGCTGTCCATCACCGAAGCCTCCGTGGTGAAGCACTGCGGCAACATCTTCACCAAACTCGACCTCGACCCCACCGAAGGCAACCGCCGCGTCCTGGCCGTCCTCACCCACCTCCGCGCCTCATAGCCGGACAGGGCGGGAGGTCAGCGCTGCTCCCACTGCTCCTTCGTGATCTCGTACTGCACGCCGCCGAGGTCGGCGCCCTCGACCATCAGCATGCCGTCCGGGGTGGGGAGGGGATGGGAGAACGTCATGCCCACCTTCTCCATGACGTTGCGCGAACTGCGGTTCAGCACCATCGTCGCGGCCCAGACCATGCGCAGGTCGAGCTCGCCGAATCCCTTGCGCAGCAGGGCCAGCGAGGCCTCGGTGGCGTAGCCCTTGCCCCAGGCCGCCTGCCGCAGCCGGTACCCGAGCTCGGCCTCGTCCTTCGGACCGTCCTTCTCGGGTCGCAGGCAGAACCAGCCGATGAACGCCCCGCCGTCCTTCTCGAACGCGGCGAACAACCCGAGCTCGCCGCCCCACCTCTCGTAGCCGGCGATGATGTTCGGCAGATGGCTCTCGCGGACGACCTCCGCAGGCGTCCCCTCCCCGCCGGACAGGAAGCGCATCACCGCCGGATCGCTGTCCAACTCAATCAACAGGTCCGCGTCGTCAGCAGTGAATCGGCGCAGCGTCAGGCGCTCGGTCTCCAGATAGGTGGTCACGCAGCGGATCATTCACGAACCACCTGAGACCCTCAACGCATTTACGGCACCACCCACCCCCGCACAGCTGGCGTTCTTTTTACAGACCCGTTCCCGGCTGTCGGGCCGGACGTCGTCGTCGGGCTCGGGCACCGGTTCGTCGGCGGGCAGGTCATCCTGCTCCGCGTCCGTCACCGGTGCGGGCTCGGTCGCCGGTGCAGGCTCGGCGTTTTCGCGGAACGGGAGTTCGCTCTCGGCGGGCTTCGGCCCGGCGGTGACCTTGGCCGGGGTGGTGTTGTGGGCGAGGAGGGTGCCGCCGAAGAAGGCGAGGGCGGGCCATCTGGCGACCATGATCCGCAGCCAGGCGGGGACGTGGGCGAGGTCGAGGAGTCCGGCGGTGGCGACGTTGGCGCCGAGGGAGGCGGTCAGGGCGATGGTGAACCAGGTCCAGGCGGTGCCGGCGGGACGTCCGGTGGTGCGCAGGGTCCGCATGCGGTGCCAGGCGGCGACGAGCAGCAGGTCGACCGAGACGGGGTAGGCCAGGCTTTCCAGCCGTGTTGTCCGTAGGCTTCGGCGATGTCGTGGAGGTGGGCGAAGGACAGGGCGCCCGCGATGGCGGCTTGTACGAGGACGGCGTCCGGGCGGGGTAGACGCGGCGGTGGGGTGGTGGCGGTCATGCGGAAGGTGGTCCTCGCAGGTCAGGTGGTTGTTTGTGGGATTGCCGTCTTTGCCGTCTTGGGGCTGTGGGACGGGCTCTGGGCTGGGGCGGGTTCGGCTGCCCGGGTGGTGCCGTGGACGCGGCGGTGTGCGGGGTCGGGACGGTGCGTATAGCGCCGAGGGTCGGGCAGCCGGGTAGGTGGTGGGCGGGGCGGGCACGCGGCCCAAGTACCAGCACGGCTGCGGCGACCGCTGCGGGCGCAAGTCCGGCTTCTGCCCGCAGAAGGAGCCGATCCGCCGCGAGACCAAGGGCACCAAGTCCCGGGCCGGGCGACGTGCGGTGCCGCTGCCCGAGCAGCTCGTCGTGATCCTCCGGCAGCACAAGGAGGAGCAGGACCGCGAACGGGCCCTCGCCCGGGACCTCTGGGTGGACAAGGGCTACGTCTTCACCTCGGAGACCGGCGAGCCGCTCAACCCCAGCACCGACTAACACCACTGGAAGCGGCTTCTACGCGAGGCCGGCATCCGTGACGGCCGCCTCCACGACGCTCGCCACACCGCCTTGACCGTCCTCCTCCTGCTCGGGGTGCCGGAGCGGATCGTCATGGCGATCATGGGCTGGTCCTCGGCCTCGATGGCCAAGCGTTATCAGCACGTCACCGACCCGATGCTTCACGATGTCGGCCAAAAGATCGGCGGCCTGCTCTGGGGTGCGGGCAGCTTGTACGCCGCTGAAAGCTGATGCTTCGCGTCCACAGTGGGGCACTCCTCGGAGGTCCGAGAAGTGCCCCACCGTGGCCTGCAGTGTCACCTCCACCTTGCAAGGCCAGGGCAACGTGTGCTTGTGATGAGAGAGTTGGGTGCCGCCGTAAGCCCAATACTTGATCATCTTTGAAGGCGGACCTTAGGAGTGCTTCCAATCGGATGCCGTCCGGCCGCTCGGTTCGAGCCCGAAGCGGCGGACGCGATCCGCTTCGTCCTCCTTGCCCAACCCTTCCAGGACACCCACCAAATCGGCGATGCAGAAGGATTCGCCCGCCAGCGCTCCACGCCGGTACCAGTCGGCGGCCTCCTCCGCCCGGCCCGCCTGGGTGGCGAGGAAACCCGCGAGTTGGTGGGCGGTCGGCACCCCTCGGCTCGCCGCTTCCCTGGCACTTTCCAGCGCCTCTTCGAGGAGACCGTTCTCCGTTCGGATGAAGGCCGATCGCCACAGGGCGCCGCTGCTCCCAGCTGCGGCGAGTTCGGCCAGCCAGTCGATCGTTGCCTCGTACCCGTCCACGGCGACTGAGAGGTCGCACGCCAGGAGGAACGCCGGCACGTTGAGCCGCGGAACGTTTCCCCGGCACCAGTGCAGCGCTTCTTCGATCCGTTCGCCGTTCAGCAGGATCCGTACCAAGGAAGCCGACGCCATGACCGATCCGGCGGCCACGAGAGCCTCCAGCCACTCGACCGTCCTTTCCACGCCCTCGCATTCGACCGCCAGGTCGGCCGCGGCGTCGAGAACCATGTGGTTGCCTTCAGCTACGACCTCCCGGTAGCAGGCGAGCGCTTCGACCGGCCGGTCCGTTTCGATCAGGGCCTCGGCCTTCGCACGCCACCTCCTGACGCCCCGCCGTTCCAACTCCTCAAGCCAGTCGAGGGCTTCCTCCGCACCGCTTTCCGCCGACATGAGGCGGGCGTATCGAAGCACCGAGACCGCGTCGCCCGCCTCCGCTGCCCGCCGATACCAGTCGATCGCCTCGCTCTGACAGCCGTTATCTTCGGCATTCTGCGCGACCGAAAAAAGCGCGGTGGCGTTCCCCTGATCGATGAACTGCTGGAGCCAGCCCATAGCCTGGCCCTGGCCCTGGCCGCGGTTCGCGAGAACGTCTTCGGCGGCGAACCCCAAGGCCATGTCGTCGCCCCCCTCGGCGCGGGCTCTCAGCCAGTCCATGACCTCGCGCTCTCTGCCGAGTGTGCCGGAGAGTGAGACCAGGGAGGCGTGCGTCCAGTGATCACCTGCTTCGATCGCGCAGCGGTACCAGTGCAGCGCCTGATCGTGCCGGCCAGCCCTCTCCATCAGCTCGCCAGCCAACCCCAGGGTCTCCCCGCTCCCGCCCTTCCACGCGCGGAGGTGGAGCCGGAAGGAGTGCCGGAAAAGACCTCGGTTTCGGGCTTCCCAGGCGAGGCCACTGGAATCACCAGGGTCCGAGAATTCGGCGACCGCGTCCCACAGCGAGTTCGGGGCAGCGATGATCGATCTGCTGACCCGCCCGAACTGGTCCAGGAAATCCGCCAGCCGATAGCGCGGTTCCCCCTCGGCCGGGGTGCCGGGGCGCGGGCGGATCTTCACGAGTGGGCTGGTGGCACCCCGGCACCGCCTACCGAGGAACGACAGCGTGTCATCGAACCACCCGTCCCGCAGGTCGTCCCATTCGTCGTCGGCCATGTAGTCGGCGGCGGCCCTCTCCAGCAGCGCGGGCGGGAGTTCCTTCCGGCACCCGAGTCGACGGACGTCCATCGCGGCGTGCAGGACCGCTCTGGCTGCCGCCGGAGCGGTGGAATAGCGTTCCATCAAGGCGAAGGCGGCGGAGAGATACTGCGTGATGCGCCCGTCACGGGCGCGTTCGACCGCCTCGGCGAACCTCGTGTCGGTACGTGCGTGCTCCCGCGCGACGCCCAGCGCCGACGCGTCGAACTCCGTGGGGACGGGAATGCCGCAGCCGGTGAGGAGGACCCTGGCTTCCCGGTGCCGGTCGGGGTCCCCCGGTTCGGGCCGGGTGGCGAATTTCTCCCACTCCGTGGGCCACAGCGTGCCCAGGGCTAGGATGGGCCGGCGGGCCGGATCGTTCAGCAGGTCCCGCAACCCGGCGGCCACCATGGCCCCCTGTTCGCTGCCCGGGGCTGACAGGAAAGCCGCGAGATCGTCGAGCCAGAGCACCGTCCGCGGACCCACGGAAGCCATGCCTCTGAGAAGGGCTTCGCCCGGGCCGGGGGAGATCGGCTGCCAGAGCCGCCAGTCCGCGGGCAGGGACTGCACTGCCTCCCAGCAGGCACGGGTCTTCCCCGCCGACGATTCACCGACGAGCACGACGAGCTCGCTGCTGCCGCTGACGGCGCTGCTCACGACCTTCGCCAGTTGACGGTCATGGCTGCGTCCGACGTAGACGGGAAGCACTGTCGGACGGCCGTCGCTGGCCGCGCCTTCGGTCTGGATGACCTGGTGGGCATCGAGCGCGTACGGATCGGTGAACATGCGTGCCGGGACGGTTCGGAGTGCGGCCGGTCTCGTGCCTGCAGAAGACCTCCGCAGTGGCTCTCCCGAAGAAACGGACCACCAGGTCAGGAAACCCCCGCAGGATGTCCGACAGTTGCCCCTGGTCCCACAGCTCGATCTCCAGGTTGCGGTGGGCTTTGCGAAGTTCAGCCAATGCCTCGACGATCTTCACGTCCGAGGCGTCCGCAGTCGTGATCACGACCAGGCGCTGGGCCGAGAAGGGGCGTGTACCTTCCGTTGATCCGGCCCGAGGATCTCTTCGGGCCACTCACTTCCGGTAGCGACTTCACTCACCGCGCCCTCCCCACCGATGATTGTAGGCGCGCGAGCTACGAGTTGGTCGTCTGCCGAACTGAGACCACGACACGACGATGGCCCCGACCGTTGAACGGTCGGGGCCATCGTTTGCCCAGGTGGGCGAAGGCGGAGGATACGAGATTCGAACTCGTGAGGGGTTGCCCCCAACACGCTTTCCAAGCGTGCGCCCTAGGCCTCTAGGCGAATCCTCCGTGGGAGAGCTTAGTACATGTTCGGGGGTGGTCGCGACCAGCGATCCCGTAGGCGTGAGGGTGGGGTTGCCTGTGGATCGTCGGGGCTCGGATCCGGTAGTGTGGGGGTCAGCCCCTCGTGTGGCGTTATCTCTCTGAACCCCCCCAGGGCCGGAAGGCAGCAAGGGTAAGAGGGCTCTGGCGGGTGCACGGGGGGTCTTTGCGTTCCCGGGCGGTCGCCGGGGGGCGGTGGGGGACGGCGGTGAGGCGAGGGGCGACGCGTTTGTCGGCGCGTCCCGATATCGTCGGGGGTGTGTCCCTAGCCCTGTACCGCCGCTACCGCCCCGAGACCTTCGCGGAGGTCATCGGGCAGGAGCACGTGACCGCTCCGCTCCAGCAGGCCCTGCGTAACAACAGGGTCAACCACGCGTACCTGTTCAGCGGGCCGCGCGGCTGCGGGAAGACGACGAGTGCGCGCATCCTGGCCCGCTGTCTGAACTGTGAACAGGGGCCGACGCCGACGCCCTGCGGGGAGTGCCAGTCCTGTCGCGACCTCGCGACCGGCGGGCCCGGCTCGATCGACGTGATCGAGATCGACGCGGCCTCGCACGGTGGTGTGGACGACGCGCGCGAGCTGCGGGAACGGGCGTTCTTCGCGCCGGTCCACAGCCGCTACAAGATCTTCATCCTGGACGAGGCGCACATGGTGACCTCGGCCGGGTTCAACGCGCTGCTCAAGGTGGTCGAGGAGCCTCCGGAGCACCTCAAGTTCATCTTCGCGACCACGGAGCCGGAGAAGGTGATCGGGACGATCCGGTCCCGGACGCACCACTACCCGTTCCGGCTGGTCCCGCCGGGCACGCTGCGCGACTACCTGGCGGAGGTCTGCGGCCGGGAGGGCATCCAGGTCGAGGACTCGGTGTTCCCGCTGGTGGTCCGGGCCGGGGCCGGGTCGGTGCGTGACTCGATGTCGGTCATGGACCAGCTGCTGGCCGGCGCCGCCGAGGGCGGCGTGACGTACCAGATGGCGACCTCGCTGCTCGGGTACACCGACTCGGCGCTGCTGGACGAGGTGGTGGACGCCTTCGCCGCGCACGACGGGGCGACGGTGTTCCAGGTGATCGACCGGGTGGTCGAGGGCGGGCACGACCCGCGTCGCTTCGTCGCCGACCTGCTGGAGCGGCTGCGCGACCTGGTGATCCTGGCCACCGTGCCGGAGGCGGGGGAGAAGGGGCTGATCGACGCCCCGGCGGACCGGGTCGCGATCATGCAGGCGCAGGCGGACGCGTTCGGCTCGGCGGAGCTGAGCCGGGCGGCGGACATCGTCAACACCGGGTTGACCGAGATGCGCGGCAACGCGGCGCCGAGGTTGCAGCTGGAGCTGATCTGCGCCCGGGTGATGCTGCCGGGCGCGTACAGCGACGAGCTGTCGTTGCAGGCGCGGCTGGACAAGCTGGAGCGCCGGGCGGCGGCCGGCGGGTTCGCCGCGCCGATGGCGGTGGGGGTGCCGGTGGCCGCGCCCATGGCCGTGCCCGTTCCGGCGCCTCCGCCGGTGGCGGAGGCCGCCCCGGTGCAGGCCGCGCCGGTCGCGACGGCCCCTGCGGCGGCTCCTGTACCGATTGCGCCAGTCGCACCGGCAGTACCGGCAGCCCCCGCGGCGCCCGCCGGGCCCGCGCCGGGTGCCTGGCCGATCCCGCGCAGCTTCCCGCCGGCGGGCGGGGCCCCGGCCGCGGCCCCCGCGCCGCAGCCGCCGGCCCAGGCCGCCGAGGCCGTCGAGGCCCCGGTGTCCGCCCCCGCCCCCGCGGCGCCCGCGCCCGCCCCGGCCGGGCAGCCCGCCGAGCCGGCGTCGGCCGCCGCGCAACAGGGCGCGGCGCAGGTCCGGCAGCTGTGGCCGCAGATTCTGGAGGCGGTGAAGAACCGCCGCCGCTTCACCTGGATCCTGCTCAGCCAGAACGGCCAGGTGGCCGGGTTCGACGGCAGCGTGCTCCAGGTGTCCTTCATCAACGCGGGCGCCCGGGACAGCTTCGTCGGCAGCAACAGCGACGACGTGCTGCGCCAGGCGCTGACCGACGCGCTGGGTGTGGACTGGCGGATCGAGTGCATCGTCGACCCGTCCGGGGGCGGTTCCCTCGGTGGCGGTACGGCCATCGGTGGCGGTGGCCTGGGCGGTGCCGCCCCGAGCGGTGGCGGCTGGGGGGCCCCGGCCCGTCCGGCGGCCGCCGCGCCGCCGGTGCCGGCTCCGGCTCCGGTGCCCGCGCCGGTCCGGTCGCAGCCGTCCCCGCAGGTGCAGGCCGCCCCGGCGCCCGCGCCGGTCCAGGCCCCGCCGCCGGTGGCTGCGCCGCCGGCCCGTCCGGTGCGCGCGGTGGCGCCGGAGGACGACATCCCGGAGGAGGACGACCCGGACCTCAACGAGGAGGCGTTCTCCGGTCAGGAGCTGATCATCCGGGAGCTGGGCGCGACGGTTCTGGAGGAGATCCACCACCGCGGCAACTGAGCGACGGCCCGCCCCGGCAGCACGTAGGCTCGGCCGTGACGACGCGAGCGGGACTGCAAGCGGACGTGACCGCAGGCAGGACGGCGACGCAGGACAGCAAGCACGAAGCGAGGAGTGAGCCGTGTTCCCCGGTGGTGGCCAGCCCAACATGCAGCAGCTGCTGAAGCAGGCGCAGAAGATGCAGCAGGATCTCGCGCAGGCGCAGCAGGAGCTGGCGGAGACGAAGGTGAGCGGTTCGGCGGGCGGTGGCCTGGTCGAGGCCACGGTGACCGGTGCCGGTGAGCTGGTGGCGCTGACCATCGCCCCGGCGGCCGTCGACCCGGAGGACACCGAGACCCTGGCCGACCTGGTCCTGGCGGCCGTGCGGGACGCCAACCAGTCGGCGCAGAACATGCAGGCCGAGCGCATGGGCCCGCTGACCCAGGGCCTGGGCGGGGGCATCCCCGGTCTGCCGTTCTGACCTGGGGGAGCTCCCGGACGGGGGCTCCGACCAGGCAGGTCTGAGGTCCTGAAGTTCTGAAGTTCAGACAACGGACCCATGTGATTTATGTGGGAGTCGGGCGTCGGGCGGTGTGTCCGGCGCCCGATTCGTTGGATGATGGCACCGGAGCACCACCGACCATCCGAGGGAAGGCGCGACGTTGTACGAGGGCGTGGTTCAGGACCTGATCGACGAACTGGGCAGGTTGCCCGGCGTCGGGCCCAAGAGCGCCCAGCGGATCGCCTTCCACATCCTGCAGTCCGACCCGACCGACGTGCGCCGCCTCGCGCACGCGCTGCTGGAGGTCAAGGACAAGGTCCGGTTCTGCGCGGTCTGCGGCAACGTCGCGGAGGCCGAACGGTGCCGGGTCTGCCTGGACCCGCGCCGCGACCTCGGAGTCATCTGCGTGGTCGAGGAGTCCAAGGACGTCGTCGCCATCGAGCGCACCCGCGAGTTCCGCGGCCGCTACCACGTGCTGGGCGGCGCGATCAGCCCCATCGAGGGCGTCGGCCCGGACGACCTGCGGATCCGCGAGCTGCTGGCGCGCCTCGCGGACGGCACGGTCACCGAGCTGATCCTGGCCACCGACCCCAACCTGGAGGGGGAGGCGACCGCCACCTATCTGGCCCGGCTCTGCAAGCCGATGGGCCTGAAGGTGACCCGGCTGGCGAGCGGCCTGCCCGTCGGCGGGGATCTGGAGTACGCGGACGAGGTCACCCTCGGTCGCGCCTTCGAAGGGAGACGACTTCTCGATGTCTGACCGGACGCTCGACCAGCAGCCCCACACGCCCCACCAGCCGTCCCACGGGCAGGCCCACCAGCCGGCCCCCGGACAGCCGCACGGGGAGCCGCAGAGCCACACCCCGCACATCCACGCGCACGGTTCGGAGCCGGACGACTTCGCCGTGCAGATCGCCGACTCGGTGGAGAGCTTCGTGCTCGCCGTCACCGAGGTCGCCAAGGGCGACGAGCCGGGCAGCGCGGTCTCGCTGCTGCTCCTGGAGGTCTCGCAGGTGCTGCTGGCCGGTGGCCGGCTGGGCGCCATCGAGGACGTCGTCCCGGAGGACCGCTTCGAGCCCGACGCGGGGCCGGAGCCGGACGGCGAGCAGCTGCGCGAGCGGCTGGCCGAGCTGCTCGCGCCGATCGACGTCTACCACGAGGTCTTCGACCCGTACGGCCCGCCGGAGAAGCCGAACGCCTTCCGGATCTCGGACGACCTGGCCGGCGTGGTCGGCGAGCTGCAGCACGGGCTGACCCACTACCGCGAGGGCCGGGTCAGCGAGGCGCTGTGGTGGTGGCAGTTCTCGTACCTCTCCAACTGGGGCACGACCTGCACGGCGGTGCTGCGGGCGCTGCAGTCGCTGATCGCGCACGTCCGGCTGGACAGTCCGATCGGCGCGGTGCCGGACGGAGCCGACACCGACGACGACGGGCTCACCGACGAGCAGCTGGAGCAGCAGGCCGGCGACCTGATGGCGGCGGAGCTGGGCCTCGGGCGGTAGCGCCGCCCTCCGCTGCCCGTGCCATTCCGGCACGTCCGCGCGATTCCGGCACGCCCGAACGTCGCCCCCGGCGCGCGCCGGTTTTCGGTGCGCCCCCCGGCGGTCGTCGGCCCGGCATCTGCCGGGCATCGGCCGGTCGTCGGCTGATTGTGACGAATGCCTCAGCATTCCGCGCGGAAAAGAAATCCCGCCGGATCACCGTCCGTTGATCCGCCGATTCTTCGGGGCGGTGGCGAATTGCCCGCAGACCTGCCGGTGGTGCCGCCCGTTTCGCCGACCACCTGCTGAAACGGGCGTCTCATCATATGGAAAGCGCCGGTTGTGGCACCCCTGCTCGGTAGACTGGCGCCGACCGCACAGCCCCTTTTCCCCGGGGGTGCGGGGGCCTGGTGCCCCCGGAAGACGACACAAGTCGAGGAGCGCACGTGGGCCTTGTCGTGCAGAAGTACGGCGGCTCATCCGTTGCGGATGCCGAAGGCATCAAGCGCGTTGCCCGCCGAATCGTTGATGCCAAGAAGGCCGGCCATGAGGTCGTCGTCGTGGTGTCCGCAATGGGCGACACGACGGACGAGCTCATCGAACTCGCGGAGCAGGTGTCACCGCTTCCTGCCGGCCGTGAGTTCGACATGCTGCTGACCGCTGGAGAGCGCATCTCCATGGCGCTGCTGGCCATGGCGATCAAATCGCTGGGGCACGAGGCGCAGTCCTTCACGGGCAGCCAGGCCGGCGTCATCACCGACTCCGTCCACAACAAGGCGCGCATCATCGACGTGACGCCTGGTCGCATCCGCACCGCCCTGGACGAGGGCAACATCGCGATCGTGGCCGGCTTCCAGGGCGTGTCGCAGACCAGCAAGGACATCACCACGCTGGGCCGCGGCGGCTCGGACACCACCGCCGTCGCCCTCGCCGCCGCGCTCAAGGCCGAGGTCTGCGAGATCTACACCGACGTGGACGGCGTGTTCACCGCCGACCCGCGCGTGGTGGCGAAGGCCCGCAAGATCGACTGGATCGCGTACGAGGACATGCTGGAGCTGGCGTCGTCCGGCTCCAAGGTGCTGCTCGACCGCTGCGTGGAGTACGCCCGGCGCTACAACATCCCGATTCACGTACGCTCGTCCTTCTCGGGTCTTCCCGGGACGATCGTCAGCAACGAGAACCCGCACAAGCCCGAAGGGGGCGAGATGGAGCAGGCCATCATCTCCGGAGTCGCCCACGACACGTCCGAGGCCAAGGTCACGGTCGTCGGCGTGCCCGACAAGCCGGGCGAGGCGGCCCGCATCTTCCGCGCCATCGCGGACGCCGAGGTCAACATCGACATGGTGGTGCAGAACGTCTCCGCCGCGTCGACCGGGCTGACCGACATCTCCTTCACCCTGCCCAAGGCGGAGGGCCAGAAGGCCATCGACGCGCTCGGCCGGGTCAAGGAGGGCATCGGCTACGAGTCGCTGCGCTACGACGACGCGATCGGCAAGATCTCCCTGGTCGGCGCGGGCATGCGCTCCAACCCGGGTGTCACGGCGGCCTTCTTCGAGGCGCTGTCCGCCGCGGGCGTCAACATCGAGCTGATCTCCACCTCGGAGATCCGCATCTCGGTCGTCACCCGCGCCGAGGACGTGCCGGAGGCCGTCCGCGCCGTGCACAGCGCCTTCGGACTGGACAGCGAGACGGACGAGGCCGTCGTCTACGGAGGCACCGGGCGATGACCCGGCGGCCGAACCTCGCCGTCGTCGGCGCCACCGGCGCGGTCGGCGAGGTGCTGCTCGGCCTGCTCTCCCTGCGCCAGGACGTCTGGGGCGAGATCCGACTCGTCGCCTCCCCGCGTTCGGCCGGCCGCAAGCCGGTCGTGCGCGGGGTGCCGGTCGAGGTCGTCCCGCTGGCCGAGGAGGCCTTCGAGGGGATCGACGTCGCCGTGTTCGCCGTCCCCGACGAGGTCTCCGCCCAGTGGGCGCCGATCGCGGCCGCCAAGGGCGTCGTGGTGGTCGACGACTCCGCCGCCTTCCGCACCGCCGAGGACGTGCCGCTGGTCGTCCCCGAGGTCAACGCGGCCGCGCTGCGGCTGCGCGCCCGCGGCATCGTCGCCAGCCCCGCCAGCACCACCCTCGCGATGATCGCGGCCGTCGGCGCCCTGCACGCCGAGTACGGGCTCGCTCAACTCGTCGTCGCCTCCTACCAGGCCGCCTCCGGCGAAGGCCGGATCGGCGAGGCGGCGCTGCGCGAGCAGACCGCCCTGGTGGCCGGCACCGAGGTCGGCCGACAGGCCGGCGACCTGCGCGCGGTGATCGCCGACCACGGGCCGTTCGCCGCCCCGCTCGCGCTCAACGCGGTGCCCTGGACCGGCTCCCTGGTGGACGGCGGCTGGTCCTCCGAGGAGGTCGGCATCCGTGCCGAGGCCCGCAAGATCCTCGGCCTGCCCGCCCTCAAGGTCTCCGCGACCTGCGTCCGCATCCCGGTCGTCCGCACCCACGCGCTGGCCGTGCACGCGCTCTTCGAACGCGAGGTCACCCAGGAGCACGCGCAGCAGATCCTCCGCGACGCCCCCGGGGTCGTGCTGTACGACGATCCGGCGGCCGGCGAGTTCCCCACGCCGAACGACGTGGTCGGGACGGACCCGGTCTGGGTCGGACGGGTGCGCCGGGCCCTCGACGAGCCGGCCGCGCTCGACCTCTTCCTCTGCGGCGACAACCTGCGCAAGGGTGCGGCGCTCAACCTGCTGCAGATCGCGGAGCTGGTGGCGGGTGAGCTGACGGTGACGCAGGAAGGCGCGCCGGGAGCGGCGTAGGAGAAGGCGCGGGAAGAGGCCTGGCAGGAAGCCCGGGAGAGACGCGGGAAGAGGCCTGGTAGGAGGCCCGAGAGGCGCAGGAAGAGGCCTGGTAGGAGGCCTGGGAGATGGCCCGGGAAGGCCTGGAGCCGCCCGCTCCCGGGCCCGCGCGGCCCCCGATCCGGGGAGGACGTGTCCGCTCCTCGACACAATCTGTCCGGAATCCCGATGGAATCCCCTGGAGGCCTCTTCCGCCGATGCGGAAGAATGGCCCCCGGGCTGGGCAACCATGACAGGGGATCGAGTGTCCAACGGGCGTGGCGAACGTGATGGTGGGAGCAGGGGCGGGCATCCCGGCGAGAGCCGTGGTGGCCTTCCCCTCGCGCGCCCCGTGGCCGGCGAGTAGGCCGGAAGACGACCAGATGACCGCGGTCGCACCCGGTGCGGCGGGCTCCGGTGCCGGTACCGACGCGGGTACCAGCGAGGACCTGCTCACCGAGACCTACCAGGCCCACTACGGCTCCCTGCTGCGGCTCGCCGCGCTGCTCCTGGACGACCTCTCGACCTGCGAGGACGTCGTCCAGGAGGCGTTCATCCGGGTGCACGCCGCCCGGCGCCGGGTCCGCGAGCCCGAGAAGACCCTGGCCTACCTGCGGCAGACCGTCGTCAACCTGTCCCGCTCGACCCTGCGCCGACGGATCCTCGGCCTGCGCCTGCTGCCCAAGCCCATGCCTGACATGGCCAGTGCAGAAGAAGGCGCTTACGATGCGCTGGAGCGCGACCAGTTGAAGGCCGCGCTGCGTGGTCTGCAACGCCGTCAGCGGGAGGTTCTGGTGCTGCGTTACTTCGTGGACATGACGGAGGCGCAGGTCGCCGAGACCCTCGGCATCTCGCTCGGATCGGTGAAGGCCTACGGCTCGCGCGGACTCGCCGCCCTGCGCACCCAGATGGAGGCCGGGCATGGCTGACGGCGCCGGGCGGTGGCCCTCGGACGGTGAGGGCGACGGGCTCTCCGCCGAGGAACGAAGCGTCCGCGACCTGATGCGCGGCGCCGTCGCCGGCATCCAGCCCGAACCCGGCGGCCTGCCGCGGATCCGGTACGCCGTACCCCGCCGCCGGGCCGCCCGGCGCGGAGCCTGGACCGGCGCCGTCGCCCTCGCCCTCGCCGTCGCCGTCGCCCTGCCCGCCCTGCACGACGGTGAGCACCTGGGCCTGTCCGGCGGCCCCGGCTCGGCCGACGCCAGCAGCCCGGCCCCCGCCGCACCGACCGGCACCAGGGCCGGCGGCGCCCCCGGCACCGGCACGCCCTCGCGGCCCGGCCCCAGCGGCACCGGCGACACCGCGTCACCCTCCGGCACCCCCACCGCCTCACCCAGCCCCGGCGCCAGCACCACCCGCGCCGATGGCACCACCGCCCCGGCCGCCCCCGCCGCCAGTACCGGCGACAGCCCGATCACCCCGCTCTGCACCCGGGCCGACCTCGGCCAGGGCGGCGCACAGGTCGGCCCGGCCGACGCCGACGGCCGGATCCACGGCTCGTTCACCGTGTACAACGTCTCCGGCCGCAGCTGCCGGCTCGGCGGCCCCGGCGCCGTCGCCGTCACGGCGGTGAGCGGGACCGACCGCAGCCGCGTGCGCACCGCCGACCACGCCGCCGGCGACCCGGCCGGCGACCTGCCCGCGATGGACGCGGAGCCCCCCGTCCTCGCCCCGCAGGCCGGCTACCGGGTGTCGTTCGACTGGATCCCCGACCGGACCTGCCCCACCTCCGGCGGCAGCACCGCCACCACCGGCCCCACCAGCCAGGGCGGCGCCAACCAGGCCGCCGGGGCCTCCCAGGCACCCGCCGCCGCCACCGGTGCCGCCCCGGCGGCCTCGGACGCCTCGGCGGTCCCCAGCACCAACCCCCAGGCCAGCTCGTCCCCCAGCGCCGGGCCCACCAACGCCCCCAGCCCCACCGCCACCCCGACCGGCAACCCCACCACCGCGCCGGCCACCGCCACCATCGCCCACACCCCCGCCCCCGGCAGCCCTGCCGTTGCCACCGCCACCTTCCCCGTGGCCTGCGCCGGCACCCTGTACCGCGGCGGCGTCCAGGCGGTGGGCGCACCGGCGTCGCAGCCGTCGGACACGCCCCCGGCGGGCTGACGGGTTTCGCGGTCCGGCGGCGGTCAGGGGGCGGTCCGGCGGCGGGCGGTCAGGGGGTGGTCAGGGGAGGCGGTCGGGGCCGGGCGGGCAGGGTCGGACGGGCGACCAGCCGGTCCGGAGCGGCCGATGGCGGACCCCTGCGGCCGGGACGGGTGTGAGGAGTGGTTACCGTGGGGGTGTGTACCGGTTCCTCCTGACTCCGCGCTGGCTCGGCGGCACCGCGCTGGCCGTCGCGGCCGTGGCGGTGTGCGTCTGGCTGGGCTCCTGGCAGCTCGGCCGGTTCGAGGACCGGTTCTCGTCGCACCAGGAGACCAAGCAGACCGTCACCGCTTCGAGTGATGTGCGGCCGATCGACGACCTGCTCAACCAGGCCACCCCGCAGGTGACCACCGAGACCGTCGGCAAGCCCGTCACCGTGACCGGCAGCTACGACGCGGAGCATCAGCTCCTCGTCCCGAACCGGATGGTCGACGGCAAGCAGGGCTACTACGTGCTCACCCCGCTGCGCACCGCCGACGGCCGGTTCGCCGCCGTGGTCCGCGGCTGGGCGCCCGGTGCGCCCGCCGAGGGCGCGTCCGCGGCCGCGCCGCCGCCTCCCGGCCAGGTGACCGTCACCGGGCGGTTGCAGGCCGGTGAGTCCAGTGGCAGCAACGGCGCCGTGGCGGGCGGTCTGCCGGCCGGTCAGCTCGGCACGGTCAACCGGGCGGCGCTGCTCAACGCGCTCGCGTACGACGGCTGGTACGACGGCTGGGTCGCCGCCGACGCGGTGCCGGCCGGGCTGACCCCGGTGCCGACGGTCCAGCCGCAGGGCGGCGACGGGCTCACCCTGCGGGCGTTCCAGAACCTCGGCTACACCCTGGAGTGGTTCGTCTTCGGGGGCTTCGTCATCTTCATGTGGTTCCGCCTGGTGCGCCGCGAGGGGGAGGCGGAGCAGGACCGGGCCCTCGGACTGGACCCGGTCCTGGACTGACCTCCGCGGTTCGGCGCCCCTGCTCGGCCGGCCCGCCCCCGCTCGGCTGGCCCCTGCTCGGCCAGCCCCTGCTCGGCCGGCCCGCCTCAGCGGGTTGGCTTGCCGGGGACGGAGGGAGCGGACGGCAGGGCCGGGACGACCGGTGCGGTCGTCGGCTTACCGGGCGCCGTCGGGGAGGACGGCACCGGCGTCGGCGACTCGGTGAACGCCGGCTCGTCGTGGCACCGGCCGTGGCCGCCGCTCACGTCGTCGTTCGAGTCGTAGCGGTCGATGTGGTGGTGCACGGTGCGCCCGGTCTTCGTCCCCTTGGAGCCGGAGCCCTTCGACCCGGAGCCCTTCGAGCCGGACGAGCCCTTCGACCCGCTGGATCCCCTGGCGAGCTGGACCGCGTCCTCGCCCGCCGCAGGCGCGTACGCCGCCCGGGCGACGGCGGGCCCCGGCCCCGGCGCGTTCGGCCCCGCTGCGCTCGCGCGGGTCGCGGTGGCGGCCGGTGCGGCCGGTGCGGCCGGTGCGGTTGGCGCGGCCGTGGTCGGCGTGGGGCCGGCCGGGGGCGGGCAGGCGGCCTCGGCGCCGTGCCCGCCCGAGCAGCCGGTGAGCACCAGGGCCCCGGCCACCGCCACCCCCGCGAGCGTCAGCAGACGCCTCACACCGTCTCCCCGTCGCCGGCCTCGGTCCCGGCCTCGGTCCCGGTCTCGGTTCCGGCCACGGCCTCGGCCTCCGACGCCGCGGCGAGGTGCCGCCGGACGAAGTCGATCTCCAGCCGCAGTTGCTTGATCCGCTCCTCCACCACCAGCGACCCGTGCCCGGCGTCGTACCGGTAGACCTCGTGCGGCTTGCCCAGCTGCTCCAGCCGCCCGACGTAGTTCTCGATCTGCCGGATCGGGCAGCGCGGGTCGTTGACCCCGGCGCTGATGTAGACCGGCACCCGCACCTGCTCGACGTAGCTGAGCGGCGAGGAGGCGGTGAAGCGCTCCGGGACCTCCTCCGGGGTGCCCCCGAAGAGGGTGCGGTCCAGCGACTTGAGCGCTTCCATCTCGTCGGCGTACGCGGCGTGGTAGTCCGCGACGGGCACGGCGGCGACGCCCAGCGTCCAGCTGTCCGGCTGGACGCCGATGCCCAGCAGGGTCAGGTAGCCGCCCCAGCTGCCGCCGGTGAGCACCAGCCGGCGCGGGTCGGCGAGGCCGCTGGCGACCGCCCACTCCCGGACGGCCGCGATGTCCTCCAGCTCGATCAGGCCGACCCGCTCGTGCAGGGCGTCGGTCCAGGCCTGGCCGTAGCCGGTGGAGCCGCGGTAGTTGACCCGGACCACCGCGAAGCCGTGGTCCAGCCAGGCGGCCGGGCCGGCGGCGAAGGAGTCGCTGTCGTGGTGGGTGGGGCCGCCGTGGATCTCGAACACGGTCGGGAAGGGCCCCTCGCCCGCCCCGGCCGGACGCTGCACCAGGGCGTGCACCCGCCCGCCGGGCCCGTCCACCCAGATGTCCTCGACCGGGACGGAGCCGGGCGGCACCGCGCCGGGCGCCCGCAGCACGACCGTCCCGGCGGTGGAGCGGACGGCGGAGGGCTCGGCGGCGGAGGACCACAGGTACTCGACGGTGCCGTCCGGGCGGGCGGTGGCGCCGCCGACGGTGCCGCGCGGGGTGTCCAGCCGGGTCAGCCGACCGTCGGCGAGCGTGTACGAGAACAGTTCGCTGCGCGCCTCGTACTCGTGCTCGACGAGCAGCGCCTCGGCGCCGGGGCACCACTGCGCGGAGACGTCGCCGGGCAGCTCGCGCCCCTGCTCGTCGCGCAGCGGCAGCGCGGTCTCGGCGCCGGTGGCGACGTCCCAGATCATCGGCTCCCAGCGGCCGGTGCGCTGGTGGGCCACCAGCAGCCGGGTGTCGCCGTCGACCGGGGCGAAGCCGAGGCAGGCGACGCCGCGCGGCTCGTCCCGGCCGGTCACCTCGTCGAGTTCGGCGACGGTTTCGACGGTTTCGACGGGTTCGGCGGGCTCGCCCGTCGTGCCGCTCGTGCCACTCGTGCCGTCCGAGAGGCGGACGATCCGGATCGCGGAGTGCATCGCGTCGCCGTGCTCGGTGTGGTCGATGGCGAGCAGCGTGCCGTCGTAGCTGAGGTCGCCGACGCCGCCGTACTCCGCGTGCCGGTAGATCTCGACGGCCTCGGCCGCTCCGGGGCGGCGCAGGTGCAGGGTGGTGCCGTCCTCGTCGGTGGAACGTCCGACGACCACCGTGCCGTCGCGGCCGAGCGCCAGGCCGGCCGAGTAGGAGGGGGCGAGGCCGGGCACGGCCTCCTCGTCGGGGGTGCCGGCGCTGCGGTCTGCGGGCCCGCCGGCGAAGGGCTGGCGGCGCCAGACGCCGAACTCGTCCCCGTCGTGGTCGTCGAACCACCACACCCAGGCGCCGTCGGGGGACAGCTCGGCGTCGGTGGTGCCGTTCGGCCGGTCGGTGACCTGCCGGTGGGTGCCGGTGACCCGGTCCCAGGCGTAGACCTCGTAGGTGCCGGTCGCGTTGGACACGTACAGCGCCCGGTCGGGGGCGTCCTCGGCCCAGTCGGGGAGTGACACCCGTGCTGCCCTGAACCGCTGCTCCCACGCCGGTACGGCGCTCTTCTCCTCGCTCATCCGACCATCCAACCCGATCGGGGGGACAGAACGGAACGGGCGGGGGACGGAACGGGGCGGGGGGGGGGGCGCCGCGGACCCCCGCCCCCCCCCCCCCCCCCCCCCCCCCCCCCCCCCCCCCCCCCCGCCCCCCCCCCCCACG